>NZ_JBIQES010000001.1:0-485290 GCF_045369825.1 Dietzia sp. 179-F 9C3 NHS | reverse complement strand
GCGATCGTCCATCCCTCGTCGACGACCTTCCGGGCAAGGCGGAGCCTTTGGCGCGGGGTGAGCGCCGCGTTAGCGTGAGACACGAGAACCTCCCTGGTTCAGAGCGGATGTGGTAGCAGCTCCACTCTGCCGGGAGGTTCTCGTCACATCAGGGAAGCCAGATCAAACAACCTCCCTGGGCAGTACAACTAGGAGGCACGCGTGGACACCATGTGGACCGAGCTGGCCCCCGACCTGTGGCCGGCGTTCTGGATGACCATCAAGCTCACGCTGCTCTCGGCGCTGGGCTCGCTCGTGTGGGGCACGATCCTCACCGGCTTCCGGGTCTCGCCGATCCCGGTGCTCCGAGGCTTCGGCACCGCCTACGTCAACATCGTGCGCAACACCCCGCTCACGCTGGTCATCCTCTTCTGCTCGATCGGGCTCTACCAGAACCTGGGCCTGACACTGGCGCCGGAGAACGAGCACTTCATCGAGAACAACAACGTCGCGCTCGCCGTCCTGGGCTTCGTGCTCTACACCTCGACGTTCGTGTGCGAGTCCCTGCGGGCCGGCATCAACACCGTGCCGCTCGGCCAAGCCGAGGCCGCCCGCTCCCTCGGGCTGGGCTTCCTGCAGATCCTCGGGCTGATCGTGCTACCGCAGGCCTTCCGCGCCGTGATCGCCCCGCTCGGCAGCGTCTTCATCGCCCTCACCAAGAACACGACCATCGCGTCGGTGATCGGCGTGGCCGAGGCGTCGCTGCTCATGAAGTCCACCATCGAGAACCACGCCGACCAGATCTTCCTGGTCTTCGGCATCTTCGCCGTCGGGTTCATGATCCTCACCCTCCCCACGGGCCTGTTCTTCGGCTGGCTCGGCAACCGTCTGGCGGTGAAGCGATGAGCACCCAGGCCACCGTCCTCTACGACGCCCCGGGCCCCAGGGCTCGCGCCGCGTACCGCACCATCGCGATCGTCAGCGTGGTGGCGGGCCTCGCGCTCGCCGCGCTCGTGCTGCTCATCCTGGGCCGCAACGGTCAGCTCGCCGCCGAGAAGTGGACGCCGTTCCTCAAGAGCACCACCTGGACCACGTACCTTCTGCCGGGCCTGGTGGGCACCATCGTCTCGGCGGTGTTGTCGATCATGCTCGCCATGGCACTGGGGCTGGTGCTCGGCGTGGGCCGGCTCTCGGAGAGCCGCGCCGTCCGGGCGGTGTCCGGGACGATCGTCGAGGTCTTCCGCGCCATCCCGGTGCTCATCCTCATGATCTTCGCCTACCAGCTGTTCAGCATGTACCAGCTGTTCCCGTCCACGTACCTGGCCCTGGCCGCGGTCGTGTTCGGCCTGACGTTCTACAACGGCTCGGTGATCGCCGAGATCATCCGCTCCGGCGTGCGCTCGCTGCCGTCGGGCCAGCGTGAGGCCGCCGCTTCGCTGGGACTGCGCCCCGGGCAGGCGATGCGGCTCATCCTGCTCCCGCAGGCGATCACCGCGATGCTGCCGGCGATCGTCGCCCAGATGGTGATCGCGCTCAAGGACTCGGCGCTCGGCTACCTCATCGGCTACATCGAGGTGGTGCGCTCGGGCATCCAGTCAGCCTCCTACTACCGCAACTACCTGGCCGCGCTCGTCGTGGTGGCGATCATCATGATCGTCATCAACTACGCGCTCACCTGGTTCGCGGGCCGGCTCGAGCAGCGCATGCGCACGGGGCGCAAGGCGGCGCCCGCGAGCTGACCGGCGCGCGCGATTCGGCCGAGCGCCCGCCGCGGAACTAGGCTGGGGGACCGACCGTCCACCCCTGAGGAGCCTGCCGTGAGCCAGAACCCCACGCCGACCGACGCGACCGGCGGCGCGGCGAACGGCGGCGCGGCGGGCGTGGACGTGGCCTCGGAGGTCGCGCGGCGGCGTACCTTCGCCGTGATCGCCCACCCGGACGCCGGCAAGTCCACGCTCACCGAGGCGCTGGCCCTGCACGCGCGGGTGATCACCGAGGCGGGCGCCGTCCACGGCAAGTCGGGCCGCAAGTCCACCGTCTCGGACTGGATGGAGATGGAGAAGGCCCGCGGCATCTCCGTGAGCTCCACCGCGCTGCAGTTCACGTATGCGCCGGAGCACTCCGATCCCGACGACGAGCCGTTCGTCATCAATCTGGTGGACACCCCCGGCCACGCCGACTTCTCCGAGGACACCTACCGCGTCCTCACGGCTGTCGACGCGGCGGTCATGCTCATCGACGCCGCCAAGGGACTCGAGCCGCAGACGCTCAAGCTGTTCCAGGTGTGCAAGCACAACGGGTTGCCGATCATCACGGTGATCAACAAGTGGGACCGGCCCGGCCGGGCGCCGCTCGAGTTGCTCGACGAGATCTCCGAGCAGATCGGCCTGGTGCCCACCCCGCTGTACATGCCGGTGGGCATCGCGGGCGACTACCGCGGGCTACTGCGGCGCGGCGACGAGGGCGCGCCGGAGGAGTACATCCACTTCACCCGCACCGCCGGCGGGTCGACCATCGCCCCGGAGGAGCACTACGACCCGTCCGCCGCCGAGGCCAAGGAGGGCGAGCCCTGGACCACCGCGGTCGAGGAGTCGGAGCTGCTCTCGGCGATGGGCCAGGATCACGACCAGGAGCTCTACCTGGCCGGCGAGACCTCCCCGGTGATCTTCGCCTCCGCCATGCTCAACTTCGGCGTCCACCAGATCCTCGACGCGCTCGTGGACCTGGCCCCGCCGCCGCGCGCCCGGGACACGGTCTCGGGCACGCCGCGGGAGACCACCGACCCCTTCAGCGCCGTGGTGTTCAAGGTGCAGGCCGGCATGGACGCGGCGCACCGCGACCGCCTGGCCTTTATGCGCGTCGTCTCCGGCGAGTTCGAGCGCGGCATGGTGGTCACCCACGCGCAGACCGCCAAGCCGTTCACCACCAAGTACGCCCTCACGGTGTTCGGCCGCGACCGTTCCACCGTGGAGACCGCCTACCCGGGCGATGTGGTGGGCCTGGTCAACGCCACCGCGCTGGCGCCCGGCGACACCCTCTACACCGGTAAGACGGTGCAGTTCCCGCGGATCCCGCAGTTCGCCCCGGAGCACTTCGCGGTGGTCCGGGCGCAGTCGCTGGGCAAGTACAAGCAGTTCCGTAAGGCGATCGACCAGCTCGCCGCCGAGGGCGTGGTGCAGATCCTGCGCAACGACACCCGCGGCGACGCCAACCCGGTCATGGCGGCCGTGGGCCCCATGCAGTTCGAGGTGGTCACGGCGCGGATGCGGGCCGAGTTCAACGTGGAGGTCGTCGTGGACAACCTCCCGTACACCATCGCCCGCCGTACCGACGCCGACTCCGCCGACGAGCTGGGCCGCCAGCGTGGCGTCGAGGTGTTCACGCGCACCGACGGCGAGCTGCTCGCCCTCTTCGGCGACAAGTGGCGCCTGCAGTACATCTCCAAGGAGATGGACCACCTCACCATCGAGCCGCTGGTGGCCGACACCAACTGACGCGGCCCGACCTGCACCGCGACGCGCCGAACCGGGCTAAGCTCCCCCACAACGCCAACTGGTCACTCGACCAGATCGGGCGCGGTCGGCGCCCGGGGACGGCGGCGAGCGAGGGGACGCGGCGATGGCACGGCGCAGCACAGGGGTACGGCGCAGCACAGGGGTACGGCGCAGCACGAGGGTTCAGCGCGGCACGGGGACGACCGGGGCGACGACGACGAGGCCCTCGACCGCGCGTCGGTGGGCGCGCGCGTCGGTGTCCGTCCTGGCTGCGGCCGGCCTCGTCGTCGTCGGACTCCCCTCCCCCGACGGCGGACCCGCCGCCGCGCACGCGGCGGTGGGGGACGGCACCGCGGTGGGCGTGCTCTCCCCCGGCGCGGCGCCGAGCGGCGACCCCTCGGCCCCGATCCGCGGATTCGTGGACGCGCACACCCACATCAGCGCCGCGGCGGCGTTCGGCGGAGCGCTGCGCTGCGGCACCGCCTTCGCCCCCGGCGGCATCGCGGAGGCGCTCGGCGACTGCCCGCCGCACTCCGGTCTGGGCCACATGGCGCTGCTCGAGGCGATCCTCGGCGGCACCGACGTGCCCGGCGGCACGCAGGGCTACCCGACGTTCGCCGACTGGCCCGCGCACAACACGCAGCTCCACGAGCAGGCCTATTACACGGGCATCGAGCGGGCCTGGCGCTCCGGCATGCGGGTCCTGCAGAACTACCTGGTGGGCAACCGCACACTGTGCGAACTCGTGCCGGGTTCGCCGCACTCGTGCGACGAGATGGACCAGCTGCGGCTCCAGGTGGACTACCTCGACCGCATGGAGGCGCACATCGACGCCGAGCACGGCGGGCCGGGGCAGGGCTGGTTCCGGATCGCCCGGTCGCCGCGCGAGGTCCGCGAGATCGCCGCGCAGGGCAAGCTCGCCGTGACGCTGGGCGTGGAGACCTCCGAGCCGTTCGGCTGCCGCGTGATCGACGGCGCCCCGCAGTGCACGACCGCGGACATCGACCGCGGCCTCGACGAGTTCGCCTCGTGGGGCGTGTCCACGGTGTTCCCGGTACACAAGTTCGACAACGCGCTCGCCGGCACGCGCTTCGACCGGGACCTGGCGGGCGTGGCCGTCAACGTGGGCAACAAGCTCGGCACCCAGCGGTTCTGGGAGACCGAGCCCTGCACCGGCGAGGCCGCCGACCATCCGCAGCCGCTGGCCAGCACTCCGGTCGCCGACGGCCTGGCCGCCGCCTCGTCCGGTACGCCGGCCGGCCACGCCCTGCCCGTCTACCCCGAGGGGCCGCAGTGCAACATCCGCGGCCTGAGCCCGCTGGGCGAGCACACGGTCCGCGGGCTCATGGCGCGCGGCATGGTGATCAACATCGAGCACATGTCGGTCAAGGCCGCGAGCCGCACCCTCGACATGGCCGAGGAGGCCGGCTACCCGGCCCTGGCCGCGGACCACACGTGGGCCGACCCGGTGCTCAACCGTCGCCTGCACGACCTCGGCGGGTTCGTGGCCACCTACGCCTTCGCCGCCGACCGGACCGAGAACGGCGATGAGACGTTCGCGGACCACTGGCGCGAAAACCGCGAGGGCACCACGCGGCCGTGGCACGGCTACGGCTTCGGCTCGGACGTCAACGGGCTCGCCCCGCTCGCCGAGCCCCGGACGAGCGCCGCGACCGACCCGCTGGTCTACCCGTTCACCGCGCCCAACGGGGCCGTGATCGACCGGTGGACGCTGGGCGAGCGCACGTACGACCTCAACCGCGACGGAGTGGCCCAGTACGGCCTCTACGCCGACTGGGTGGCCGACGTGCTGCACCGGGCCGGGCCCGACCGGGCCGAACTCGAGCGCCAGCTCATGAACGGCGCCGAGGCGTGGGTGCGGACGTGGGAGAGCGCCCACTGATCCGGCCGCGGCGCGCCACCGCGCATGGCGGCCGTGCGGTCCCGCCCGGACTAATCTTGCAGGCATGTCCTCCCGGCCGGGCCTGTCCTCCCGGGGCGCCCGCCGTGTGTCGCGGCGGCCGTCCCACCGTGCGCTCCGCGTGCTCGCCGCGGCGGTGACGGTGCCGCTGCTCGTGACCGCCTGCGGGGGCGCCCCGCCCAAGCCCGGGGCCGACGAGTCCCCGTACGCCTACTCGGGTGTGGGGGTGGACGACGACCGGATCGACTACGCGATCGGCAAGGTCGAGACGATCGTCGAGGAGGAGCGGGAGGCCTCCGGCGTGCCCGGCGTGGCGGTGGCCGTGGTGCACCGCGGCGAGACCGTCTACGCGAAGGGCTTCGGCACCCGCGGAGCCGCCGGCGACGCGCCGGTCGACGGCTCCACCGTGTTCCCCCTGGGCGCCCTGTCCACGCCGGTGAGCGCCACGGTGGCCGCCGCGACGTTCGCCGACGCCGAGCTCGACTGGTCCACGCCGGTGCGGGACGTGCTGCCGGAGTTCGCGCTCGCGGACCCGCGCGTCACGCCGATGGTCACGCTCGGCGACCTGTTCGCCCACCGCTCCGGTCTGCCCGCCCACGCCGGGGTCGACCTCGCGGACCTCGGGCTGGACCGCGGCGAGGTGATCGACCGCCTGCGGCACCTGCCGTCGGCCCCGCTGCGCACCACCCACGCCTACGCCGAGGGCGGCGTCACCGCCGCCGCCGAGGCCGTGGCCCGATCCGCCGGGACCCCGTGGGCCGAGCTGGCCGACGAGCGCCTCTTCGCGCCCCTCGGCATGGACGGCGCCTCCTACGTCCCCGACGCCGGGGCCGACCCCGGGGACGACCCCGCCTCCGGCGACCGCGCCACCTACCACGTCCGCGCGGGCGACGCCGCCGACGGGGCGTGGACCCCCGCCCCCGGCCACCGCACGCCGGCGGCCCTCGCCCCCGCCCGCGGCGCCTTTGCGTCGGTCACCGACATGGCCCGCTGGACCGCGATGGTGATGGCTGACGGCCGCGCGCCCGGCGGCGCCGAGGTGGTCCCACCGGCCGCCCTGCGGGAGGCGCTCTCCCCGCAGTCGGTGGCCGTGCCGCCGGCCACCGCCGCCGACCGGCCCGGCGCGTACGGCTACGGCTTCGCCCTGGGCACCACCTCCGCAGGCCGCGCCCTGTGGGGCCACCCCGGGACGGTCAAGCCCGGCGCGGGGGCCTCCGTGCTCGTGCTGCCCTCGCTGGAGCTGGGCATCGTCACGCTCACCAACGCCGGGCCCGTCGGCCTCGCCGAGACCATCAACTCCCGCTTCGCCGACCACGCCCAGTTCGGCGACCCCACCCTCGACTGGGGCGCCGTGCACACCGCCCAGACCGCCGCCCTGCTGGCCCCGGTCGGCGACCTCGTCGGCCAGCGGCCCCCCGCCGACCCCGAGGAGTCGCGCCCGCTCGACCAGCTCACCGGCGACTACCGCAATCCCTACTACGGCACCCTGCGCGTCCGCTGCGCCGGCGAGACCCTGACCCTCGAGACCGGCCGCGGCCTCGGCCCGACGGAGCTCACCCACTGGGACGCCGACACCTTCGCCGCCGAGGGCCCCGCCGCCTCACCCACCGGCAGCACGTGGCCGGCCGGCTCGCGCGGCAGCGTCACCTTTGACGACGACGAGGTGCGCGTCGACCTCCTGGACCGTGCCGGCCAGGGCACCTTCACCCGCATCGAGGACGCCGAGTGACCGGCCCCGCGGACGCCGGGCCGCGGCGGCCGGAGGCCCCGGCGCCCGCACCCGCCACCCGCGTCGGCGCCGGCTGGATCCTCGCCCTCACGCTGGGTGTGGTGGCCGTGTTCGCCACCTGGTTCGGCCCCCTTCAGATCCTGCTGCCCGCGCAGGCCGACCGGATCGCCACCGGCGCCGGCCGCGAGACCCTGCTCGCGCTGGTCACCGGCGTCGGCGCCGCCGTAGCCCTGGTGGCCAATCCCGTGTGGGGCCTCGTCTCCGACCGGTGCCGCGCCCGCCTCGGCTCCCGGATGCCGGTGGTCTACGCCGGCTCGCTCCTCGGCGCGGCCGGGCACGTCGTCCTCTTTACCGCCGACTCCCCCGCCGTCACCGTGGCCGGCTGGGCGCTCGTGCAGCTCGGGTTCAACGGGCCCTTCGCCGTGCTGGCCGCCCTCATCGCCGACCGCGCCCCCGAGAAGCAGCGCGGCCTCGTGGGCTCGCTCTTCGGCGTGGGCCAGATCGTCGGTGTGATCTCCGGGACGCTCGTCGCCGAATCCGTGGGCGGCGCCCCGCTCGGCTACCTCGTCCTGGCGGTGGGCACGCCGGCGCTGCTCGGCGCGATCGTGCTCGCCCAACACGGCCATGACCGGCGCGCCGGCGACCGTCCGCGGCCCGCGGCGCCGGCCTCGTCGTCGTCACCCTCCCCCGACCCCGCCGGGGCGCCGGGCCCGGCCGGCTTCCGGCCCACCCGCGACTACGTGTGGGCCTGGCTGCTGCGGTTCCTCATGAACCTCGCCAACGCCGTGCTCCTGCTGTACCTGTACTTCTTCCTCGACGCGGTGATCGGGTCCGACGACCCCGCCGGCGGTGTCCTGCTCGTCACCGTGATCACCCTGCTGCTGTCCGCCGTGTGCGCCGGACTGGCCGGGGCCCTGTCGGACAAGGTGGGCCGCCGCAGGGCGTTCGCGATCGCCGGGGCCGTGGGCACCGCCGCCGGGTTCGCCGTGCTGGCCACCTCCACCTCCATGGCGCAGACGCTCGTCGCCGCGGCCGTTCTCGGCGTGGGCTGGGGGCTGTTCGTGGCCGTGGACATGGCGATCATCACCTCCACCCTCGCCTCGGACGGCACCGCCGGCACCATGCTCGGCGTCGCCAACATCGCCAGCTCGCTGCCCCAGGTGGTGGCGCCCGCGATCGCCGCCCCGCTCGTCACCTCTGCCGCCGGCTACCCCGCCCTCTACGGCGTGGGCGCCGGCATCGCGGTGGCCGCCGCCCTGTGCGTCCTGCCACTGCGCACCGTCCGCTGACCCCGCTCGCCCCCGCCCCGCTCCCGCTCCCGCCGAGAGGAACCCCGTGACCCCCGAGCCCGTACTCCCGCCCCACTTCCGGTTCGGCACCGCCACCGCCGCCGCCCAGGTCGAGGGCGCCGCCGACACCGACGGCCGCGGCCCCAGCATCTGGGACACCTTCTGTTCCGAACCCGGCCGCGTCCGCGGCGGCGACACCCCCACCGTGGCGTGCGACCACTACCACCGGATGCCCGAGGACGTCGCGATGCTCGGCGAGCTCGGCGTGGACGAGTACCGCTTCTCGATCTCGTGGTCGCGGGTCCTGCCGGGCGGCCTGCGCGGCACCGACGACGAGGGGGTCAACCGCGCCGGGCTGGACTTCTACTCGCGGCTCGTCGACGAACTGCTCTCCGCCGGGGTCCGGCCCGTTCCCACCCTCTACCACTGGGACCTGCCGCAGGCGCTGCAGGACGCGGGCGGCTGGCTCGAGCGCGCCACCTCCGAGGCGCTCGGCGACTACGCCGCGCTCCTGGCCGAGACGCTCGGCGACCGCGTGACCCGGTGGCTCACGCTCAACGAGATGAACGTCCACACCCTCTACGGGCACGCGCTCACCGACCACGCCCCCGCGCTCGGGATGGGCCTGGACTGCCTGCCCGTCGCCCACAACCTCCTGCGCGCGCACGGGCTGGCGGTGGACGCGATCCGCGGCGCGGCGCGGCCCGCGGGCGGGGACGGGGCCGGGGGCGGGCCCCTCGAGGTGGGCGTGGTGCAGCAGCACTTCCCCGTCCTGCCCGCCACCGACTCCGAGGAGGACACCGGCGCCGCCGACCTGTTCCGGATCCTCACCAACTGGCTGTTCTCCGACCCCATCCTGCGCGGCGCCTACCCAGAGGCCTGGGTGGCCGAGATGGTCGCGGCCTCCGCGGGACTGACCTCCGATCAGCTGGCGGCCGACCTCGCCGTCATCTCCCGTCCCCTGGACCTCTACGGGGTCAACTACTACGAACCGACCCGGATCGAGGCACCCCGGCCGGACAAGGACTACTCCGGCGTGCTCGAGGTGGACATCCCCGCCGACATGCCGTTCTCGCCCGTGCGGATCGAGGGCGTCGAGCGCACCGACTTCGACTGGCCCGTCATCCCCTCCGGCCTGCGCGACATCCTCGTGACGTTGCACGAGCGCTACCCCGGCCTGCCGCCGGTCGTCGTGACCGAGAACGGGTGCTCCTACCACGACGAACCGGGTGACGGCGGCCGCGTGCGCGACGACCGGCGCATCGCCTTCCAGCGCGCACACCTCGCGGCCGTCGCCGAGGCGATCGACGCCGGCGTGGACGTGCGCGGCTACTACGTGTGGTCCGCCATGGACAACTTCGAGTGGGCCGCCGGGTACGCCGAGCGGTTCGGCCTGGTCCACGTGGACCGTGCCACGCAGTCGCGCACCCGCAAGGACTCGTGGCACTGGTACCGCGAGCTCATCGCCGCGCACCGCGCGGGGCGGTAGGCGGGCGCGGGCGGGCCGGCGGAGGGCATCCCAGCACCCCGGGGGGTTGCGCATCCTTTTCGGCGGCTCGTCAGGGGGGTGCGCATCCTTTTCGGCGGCTCGCCAGGGGGTTGCGCATCCGTTGTGCGACCGACATGAAGCGCAGCCGGGGACGGGGGCGACCGAGAGGAAGCGCAACCGGAGCCTGGCCCGCTTTTCCGGACACTGATCGTGAGCGATGTTCGCTCACGGTTCTGCGCGACACGGACGACGTCCTCGCGGACTCCCCGGGGAACGGCTTGGGCACAGCGACATCCTTCCAGCCCGGTCACTCGACCAGACAGATCAGCTGTCACCTATCCGTGAAGCAGTCCCGACCAGTGGAGTGGCCCCGCGCATCTTCCCCGCCCGTTTGCGGTCACGTTTGGCGTCGGCGTCGGGCGTGGTGAGGAACGTCGAGAGCCAGTTCATCCGCGGGTCGGCGTCCACGAGCAGCATCTTGGCCGCCAGCGTGAGCGGGACGGCGAGAATCGCGCCGAGCGGGCCGGCCACCGCGGACCAGAACACCAGCGAGAGGAACGTGATCGACGGGGTGAGACCCACCGCGTCGCCGGTGAACTTGGGCTGGATGAAGCTCTGCATGACGAGGTTGATCACGCTGTAGATCACGATCACCCACACTGCGTCGGCCGGCCCGCCGGTGAGCAGCGCGAACAGCGCCGGCGGCACGAGGCCCAGCACGAAGCCGATGTTGGGGATGTAGTTGGTGACAAAGGCGAGCACGCCCCACACGAGCGCCAGCGGAACGCCGAGGATCATGAGAGCGACCGTGTCCATGATCGCCACGATGAGGCCGAACACGGTGGAGACGATCCAGTAGGACTTGATGCCGTCGGAGAACGAGGACATCGCGTCGGCCAGTCGCGGCCGCTGCCGGGCGATGATGCGCTTGCGGCGCGCGATGCCGGGCAGGTCAAAGGCGAGGAAGGTCAGCGCGATGACGAGCACCGCAAGCTGACCGCCCGCCGAGGAGAGCTGGCCCGCGACGTTCTGGACGGTGCCCATGATGGTCTGCGGGTCGATCCCCTTGAGGCTGGATCCCACCTGGTCCTGGCTCACGCCGAAGCGGGCGAGCAGCTCGATGGACTGGGCCTAGAGCTCGTTGAACTTGTCCTGGTACCGCGGGATCTCCTCGGCGGCCACCCAGATCGCCCACACGAGCATCCCCACCAGCGCGGCGAGGACCGCGTACAAAACCAGCAGCACGATTGTCGCCGCGGTCCACCGCGGCAGACCCCGCCGCTGCAGGAAGCGCTGCAGCGGCAGGGCCGCGATCACGAGGTTGAGCGCGAGGAACGCCGGCATGATGATCGTCGAGATCTGTTTGAGGCCCACGATCACGACGAACGCCGCGGCCACCGAGACCACGGTGACCGCTGCGATGCCCCAGCCCTTGGGTTCCTCGTGCGGGGCGTAGACGTCCGGCTCTCGGGCCTCGGACGCCTCGATCCGCTCGGGCTTCTCCAGTCCGTCGGACCCGTCCGTCTCCGCGGGTGTCGCGCTCATCGGCCCTCCTCGCGCCGCCGCACCGTGCGTCGGGCGAGAACGAGAGTACGCCGCGCGCGGCGGTCGGGGCTCAGGTGCCGGAGAGGCTGCCCAGGCTGCCGGTGAGGCTGCCGAGCGATCCGGCGGGAGCGGTGTCGTCGTCATCCCCCGGGATCGGGGCGCCGGGCACGTCCACCACCGGCACGGTGACGGTGATCGTCGCCTCCGGCGAGTCCGAGGCGGCGAAGCCCGCCGTACCCAGGTAGGTGGCGGTGACGGTGTGGGTACCGGCCTCACCGAACCGCGCGGTGACGGCGGCGCGGCCGTCCTGCCCGACCGTGGCTCGGCCGAGTACGCGGTCACCCGAGCGGAACTCGACCTCGCCGCCGGACGGCGCCGGGGTGACCGTGGCGGTCACCTCCACCGCGTCGCCGGTCTGCGCGGTGGCGGCGAGTGTGACGGTGGTCGTGGTGTCGGCCTGCTCGATGACGGTCGTCGTGCTCAACGCGCCGCGGCCAGCGCCCTGGGCGACGCAGTACCAGGCGGGGTTGTTGCCGAACCCATAGCTCACGAGCGAGGAGTAGCTGGTCTCGTCGACCTTCTTAGCCGGGGTGGCGGCGCCGGTGCGGATGCCGGTGGTGACGGTGCCCGGCTGCTCCGGGGCGCGCAGGGTCATCTCCACGGCGGGGAGCTGGAAGTCGCCGCCGCCGGTGACCCGCAGGCCGCGGGTGTACTCGGAGTCGTCGGAGTTCGGGCCGTTGCGGATGGTCTGGTTGTCGCCGGAGATTCGCAGGTACTGTCCGGTGTCAGAGGGGTGCCCGTCGGCTCCGATCCGGATCACCGAGGGCGGGCTGGCCGAGGCGTCGGTGTCGAAGCCGCTTCCGGTATCGGGCACGAGCCGGTAGGAGAGCAACTCCGCGCCGTCGGGGACGGCCAGGTCGTACTTGATGCGGTTCTCGGTGTTGCGTGCGGCGGTCATCACTCCGGGCGCCATGGTGAGGGTGAACTCCTCGCCGGTACCGACGGCCTTCGGCGCTGTGACGACCATGCGGTCATCGAGGGTTCGGTCTCTCGGGCCGAAGGCCCCGACATCCGGCGCGCAGGCGTGGGTGAACTCGGTGATGGTCTCTGACGGGGCTGCGGAGGCGGCGGGGCCGCCGACGGCCAGCAGGCCGACCGCCAGGACGGGTGCCGCCGCGGCGGAGAGGATGCGGGTGATCATGGTGACTGACTCCAGGTGGGGGTGGCTGGTCAGGGGACGTGGACGAGGTCGGTGTCGCCCGCCCGGGCGGGGGCCATGGCGGGCGCCGCGGCGTCCCCGCCGAGTGAGCCGGTGAGCGAGCCGAGGCTGCCCGTGTCGGCCGGCGGGTCGGTGGGGGTGTCGGGCCCGGTCGGTTCACCCGTGACGGTGACGGTCGCGGGGCCGCCGGGCGGCGCCAGCACCACGCCGACGAAGTCCGGGTCGGCGGTGAACTGCGCGGTCACCGTCTTCTCGCCCGGCGAGCCGAAGGTGACGTCGAGGCGTGCGACGCCGTCGACCACGCCGCGGGGGCTGCCCACGGGAACGCCGTCAACGAGGAACTGCACCGTGCCGGGGATGTCGGTGGGGGCGACGCGGGCCACCAGGTGGGCCACGTCGCCGGTGCCGGTCTCGGCGGTGGCCTCCAGTGCGGTGGTCACTTCGTAGGTCTCACCGGCCCACGGCTCTCCGGTGATGGGGACCGCGCGGAGGACGCCTCCGCCGCTGTTGAGCGGGCCGGAGGCGCTGTCGCGGGGCTGACAGTACGTGGGCGCGTTGATGTTACCGGCCAGCCCGTGGCGCACCATCGGCAGGAAGGTGAGGAACGACTCGGCACTGCCGAACTGTGAGGCGGCGCCGGCGGTCCGCAGCCGCGCCTCGACCGAGCCGGACTCCCCGGCGCGCAGGTTGAGCGCGAACGTCGGGAACCGGACGACGGTCTCGGATCCGCCCTGCGGGAGCGTCGTCATACCGCCGGACCTCGACGTCGACGAGCTGGGGCCGTTGCCGATGGTCTGGTTGCCGCCGGACAGACGAAGGATGGTGCCGGTCGCCGAGGGGTTGCCCGCTTCATCGACCCGAATGACCGAGGGGGCGACACCGCTGGTGAACGTGCCGGGATCGACGATCGTGGCACCGAGAAACTCGGCACCCGAGGGAACCTCCATGTCGATCTTGAACCGGGCGGCCCGCTGCAGCGAGGCGCCGCTGGTGCTGTTGGGGATCGCCACCGTTCCCGGGTCGACTGTCGCGGTGAACGGCTGGTTCGGCTGCACGGACTCGGGCGCGGTGATGGCCACGTCGGCCACACCGGACTGCTCCTGTGCGCCGGAGTACGCGGACGGCACGGCTCGGCAGAACGTGGTGAACGACGACCTGGTGGTGGTCGGCTCGGCGGCGGTCGCCACGGGGATGACGGCGAGGGTGCCGATGGTCAGGGAGGCGCCTGCCGCCACGGTGACGGCGATACGGAGGGACTTCAAGGGATCGCTCCTCGAGGGGGGAGGGATGCCGCGTCTCCCGAGGGGCGGTCGCCCACCGGACGAACCCGGCCTGTGATGTAAAACACACCTTACAGGTTGGGCGTCCAGAAGGCGACCGACCCGCGACTCAGCTGCCGGAGAGCGCCGCCCGGATCGCGTCCACCTCGACGGCGTCGAGGTCGGCCGGATCCCAGGTGGGGTTACGGTCCTTGTCGATCACCACGGCCCGCACGCCCTCGACGAAATCGGGACGGGCGGTGATCCAGGCGCCCAGCGCCAGCTCGTTGTCGAGGCACTCGCGCAGATCCTCGGCCTCGGCGCCCGCGCGGAGCAGCTCGATGGTGGCGACGATCGAGGTCGGGCAGTGCGCGCGGATCATGCCGAGCGTGGCGGTGGCCCACTCGTCCTGCTCTCCGGCCTCGAGGGCCGCGATCATGTCCTGCGCGGTGGGCTTGGAGAAGATCTCCTCGATCCGCTCGATCTGCGCCTCGACCGCCGACTCGCCGGCCTCCTCGTGGGGAAGGCCGTGCTGCTCGAGGGCCGCCTCGAGGCCCTCCCGGCCGATCGCGGTGACGAACTCGCCGCGGGCCTCGTCGTCGATGAGGTGCGTGGCCAGACCGGTGTAGAGGGCGTCCGCGGAGCCCATCCGCACGCCCGTCACACCGAGGTAGATGCCCACGGCCAGGCCGCGGGTTCCGCCGCCGCACAGTCGCGGTAGGAAGTGACTCGCGCCCACGTCGGGGACGAACCCGATCGCGGTCTCCGGCATGGCCATCATGACCTTCTTGGTGACCACGCGGTGCGAGCCGTTGATCGAGATGCCCAGGCCGCCGCCCATCGCGACGCCGTGGATCACGGCCACGGTCGGCGCGCGGTGCGTGTGGTACGCGAGGTCCATCGCGTACTCCTCGGAGAAGAACTCGTGGTTCTTCTCGTGGTCCCCGGAGGCGGCCGCGTCGCGCAGCGCGCGGATGTCCCCGCCCGCGCAGAACGCCTTTTCCGAGGTGCTGGTGGTGACCACGGCCTCCACCGAGTCGTCGGCCGCGGCCGCGTCGAGGGCCGCGTGCAGGGCGCGGCACATCGGCAGGTCCAGGGAGTTGAGGGCCTTGGGGCGGTCCAGGACGATCTGCTGCATCCGGCCTTCGCGCCGGGTGGTGACGAATTCGCTCATGCCGTCCAGTGTGGCAGGACTCACGCGGGAAGACCCCCGGGATAGTAGGAACTCCTACCGTCCGGGGGCCTCCGCGGGCCGGGCTCAGTCCTCGAGGAGCTTGGACGCCACATCCGGCACGTAGCGGAACTCCTCGCGCGGCGGCCGCTCGTAGTTGACCGACTTGGGCCGGTCCGGGATGTCGATCTTCGGCGGGTCGAGCTTCTCCCACGGCACGGTCGAGAGCAGGTGCGAGATCACGTTGATCCGCGAGCGCTTCTTGTCCTCGGACTCCACGGTGTACCAGGGCGCCTCGGGAATGTCGGTGTGGACGAACATCTCGTCCTTGGCCCGGCTGTAGGACTCCCAGCGGTTGATGGACTCGAGGTCCATGGGCGAGAGCTTCCACCGGCGCATGGGGTCGTTGTGGCGGTCCTTGAAGCGGCGCTCCTGCTCCTCGTCGGAGACGGAGAACCAGTACTTGCGGAGCATGATCCCGTCCTCCACGAGGAGGCGCTCGAAGATCGGGGCCTGGTGCAGGAAGCGGCGGTACTCGTCGGTGGTGCAGAAGCCCATCACGCGCTCGACGCCGGCCCGGTTGTACCAGGAGCGGTCGAAGATCACGATCTCGCCGGCCGACGGCAGGTGTTCGATGTAGCGCTGGAAGTACCACTGCGTCTTGTGCACCTCGGTGGGCGCGGGCAACGCCACGACGCGGGCGTGACGCGGGTTGAGGTACTGGGTGATGCGCTTGATCGCGGAACCCTTGCCGGCGGCGTCGCGGCCCTCGAACACCACCACGAGCCGGTTGCCGGTCTCCTTGAGCCAGGCCTGCATCTCCACGAGCTCGGCCTGCAGGCGCTCGAGCTCGGCCTCGTACTCCTTCTTGGGCAGCTTCTCGAGGCCGCTCGGAAGAAGCTTCTTGTTGGTCTTCTTCCCCTTGCCCGTGGAGCTCTTCTTGCCCGACTTGTCGTCCTTTTTGCTGCCCATGTGGGCAAATGTTACCCGCCACGACCAGGGAGCACGCCGCTACCGCGGGCGCAGGTAGCCTGCCGGGGGTGACCGACCGCCCCCGTCCCGACGTCCTCGCGCTCTGGGACCTCGACCTCACGCTGCTCGACCCCGCCGGCTTCGGACACCGCATGATCGCCCCGGCGCTGGCCGGCCTCCTCGGCCGCGCGCCCGCGATGGGCGTGTCCTTCGCCGGGCGCACCGACCGCGCCATCCTCACCGAACTGCTCATCGCCAACGGGGTCACCGGGCCCGACGACGAGATGATCGCCACGCTCCTCGACGCCGTCGCCGACCGATGCGAGACCCACGCCCGTGACCTGATCGACGCCGGAGGCGGGCCCCTGCCGGGTGCCCACGCCGCGGTCGCGGCGCTCGAGGAGTCCGGCGTCCGGCAGGGAATCGTCACCGGCAACATGCGCCGCACCGCGCTGCTCAAGTTGCGGCTCTGCGGGTTCGGCGCGCTGCCCGACCCGGCCCTCGGCGCGTTCGGCGACGACCACCTCGACCGCGCCCATCTGGTCCGCGACGCGATCGCCGCCGCCCGCGACGCCGGCCTCGTCGCGGTCCCCTCCCACACCGTGGTGGTGGGCGACACCGTCCACGACGTCCGCGGCGCCCTCGACACCGGGGCCCGCGCGATCGGGGTCGCCTCCGATCACGTCGACGCCGCCACGCTCGCCGCCGCCGGCGCCCACGTGGTGATCGACGACCTCACCGACCCCGCCGCGCTCGTCGACGCCATCGACCGGGTCACCGCCACGCGCGTCTGAGCCCCGGCGCGCCTGCACCCTGCCGCGCCCGCCTGGCCCACCCCGCCCGCCTGGCCCACCCCGCCCGCCGGGCAACAGTGGTGATCGCCACCAACAGCGGTCATGCACGCTGTTGGTGGCGATCATCGCTGTTGAAGCCGCTGCCCCCACGACGTACGGACGCTGACCGCACGACGTACGGACGCCGCCCGCACGACGTACGGACGATCCACCCGCCCGGGCACCGCTGCGGCTCAGCCCTCGATCTGCTCGCCGAGCTCCATCCAGCGCTCTTCGAGCTGGTCCTTCTCTGCGGTCACGTCCTTGAGCTCGCGGTCCAGGGCTGCCAGCTTCTCGGTGTCCAGGGCGTCGCCGGCGGCCGCGGCCAGGTCGTCGTGCAGCCGGGCCTCGCGCTGGGCGAGCTTCTCCAGCTGCCGCTCGAGCTTGGACATCTCCTTGCGCAGCGCCCGCTCCTCGCCGGAGCTCAAGGTGGGGCCGGCGGGCGCGGCGGTGGCCGCGGCCGGGCGCAGCACCTTGCCGGGATCACCGGCAACCCCGGCGGCGCGGCGGCGCTCGAGGTACTCGTCGATCCCGCGCGGCAGGTTGGTCAGCCCGCCGTCGCCGAAGAGCGCCCACACGGAGTCGCAGATCCGCTCGATGAGGTAGCGGTCGTGCGAGATCACCACCATGGTGCCGGGCCAGCCGTCGAGCAGGTCCTCGAGCTGGCGCAGGGTGTCGATGTCCAGGTCGTTGGTCGGCTCGTCGAGCAGCAGCACGTTGGGCTCGGCCATGAGCACACGCGTGAGCTGCAACCGGCGCCGCTCGCCGCCGGAGAGGTCGCCGACGGGTGTGCGCTGGCGGGCCGGGCTGAAGCCCAGGCGCTCGGCGAGCTGCGAGGCGGTGAGCTCGTCGGATCCGAAGCTCACCCGCGCGGCCACGTCCTCCACCGCCTCGAGGACGCGCTGGTCCAGCGGCAGGTCGTCGAGCTCCTGGCGCAGCCAGCCGATGCGTACGGTCTTGCCCTCGATCCGCTTGCCGGCGGCCAGCGGCGCGTCCCCGGCCAGTGCCCGCAGCAGAGTGGTCTTGCCGGAGCCGTTGACCCCCACGAGACCGATCCGCTCCCCCGGCGCGAGCCGCCAGGTCAGGTCCCGGACCAACGTGCGGCCGTCGGGGGCGTCGAGCTGTGCGTCCTCGAGCTCCACCACGACCTTGCCCAGGCGTCGGGCCGCGAAGCTCGACAACTGTATGGTGTCGCGCGGCGGGGGCACGTTCTTGATCAACGCCTCGGCGGCCTCGATCCGGTACCGCGGCTTGGACGTCCGGGCCGGGGCACCGCGGCGCAGCCACGCGAGCTCCTTGCGCATGAGGTTCTGGCGCCGCGACTCGGTGGCGGCGGCCTGCCGGTCGCGCTCGGCGCGCGCGAACACCCAGTCGTTGTAGCCGCCTTCGTACTGCTCGACGCGGCCGTCGACCACCTCCCAGGTGCGGGTGGCCACGGTGTCGAGGAACCACCGGTCGTGGGTCACCACGACGAGGGCGCTCTGCCGCCGGACGAGGTGGTCCGCCAGCCACTGGACCCCCTCCACGTCCAGGTGGTTGGTCGGCTCGTCCAGCACGAGCAGGTCGAGGTCCCGAACGAGCGCGGCCGCGAGGGAGACCCGGCGCCGCTCGCCGCCCGACAGGTCGGCGACGGGCGTGTCCAGGCCGAGATCGTGGATCCCGATGCCGTCGAGCACGCTGCGGATGCGGGCGTCGCCCGCCCACTCGTGGACCTCCACGCCGAGGCCGCCCACCACGGCCTCGCCGACGGCGGCGGATTCGTCGAGCTCGGTGCGCTGGGTGACCACGGCCATGCGCAGGTCGTTCATCCGCGAGACGCGCCCGGTGTCGGGCTCGGCGATCCCGGTGAGCACCTCGAGCAGGGTGGTCTTGCCGCCGCCGTTGAGGCCCACCACGCCGATGCGGTCGCCGACGTTGACACCCAACGAGACGTCGTCCAGCACCTGTCGGATGCCGAACGAGACCGAGCACTGCTCGAGGTTGACGAGATTGGTGGGGGCCACGGGGGTCTATCGCTCCTCGGGTCGGGGTTCGAGCAGGCGGGCGCCGCCGACGGGGCCGCGGGCCACGCGCACCTCGCGCGCCACACCCCGCTCGCTGATCTCGGCGGCCACGGCGATCGCCGCGTCGCGGTCACTACAGAAGAAGAGGCACGTGGGGCCGGAGCCGGAGACCATGGCGTGCAGCGCTCCGGCCTCCTCCCCCGCGCGGAGGGTGCGGCGCAGCTCGGGCCGCAGCGAGAGCGCGGCGGCCTGCAGGTCGTTGCCGAGCAGCGCGGCGACGGCGCCCGGGTCGTCGCCCGCGAGCGCCTCGACCAGTGGCTCGACCGGGCCCATGCGCGGCAGCGCGCGGTCGCCACCCTCCGCGGCCCGCGCCTCGCGCAGGCGGTCGAGCTCGGCGTACACGGTCGGCGTGGAGAGCCCGCCCTGCGCGGTGGCCACCACGACATACTGTTCGGCGCGCGCGTGCAGCAGCGTGGCCAGTTCCTCGCCGCGGCCGGTGCCCAGGGCCGTGCCGCCGCGTACGCAGAAGGGGATGTCGCTGCCCAGCCGGGCGGCGCGCTCCTCGAGGTCGGCGCGCGAGAGCCCCAGGCCCAGGAGCCGGTCGGTCGCGACGAGCGCGGCCGCGGCATCCGCGCTGCCACCCGCCATCCCGCCGGCCACGGGGATGCCCTTGACGATGTGGATCGCCACCGGCCGGTCCACGCCCGCCTCGGCGCGCAGGAGGTCCACGGCCCGCGCCGCGAGGTTGCTCCGGTCGGTGGGCACCTCGGACGCCCCCGGGCCGGAGACGGCCACCTCGTCGTCGTCACCCTCCAGCGCGAAGCCGATCGTGACCTCCTCCCACAGGTCCAGGGAGCGGTACACGGTGACGAGTTCGTGGAAGCCGTCCGCGCGCGCGTCGCCCACGCCGAGGTGGAGGTTGATCTTGGCGGGGGCGACCGCCGTCACGGGGCTGACAGACACGCCTGCCAGCCTACGGCGACGGCGCGCCCGGGCCGATCCCGAGCCGCCCCGCCGCGTCGGCGATCCGCACGAAGTCGCCCGTGGTGAGCTGCTCGCCGCGCGACCGAGGGTCCACGTCCGCGGCAACGAGCGCCTCCTCGGCCCGCGCTCCCGAGCCGGCCCAGCCGGACAGTGCCGCGCGCAGGGTCTTGCGCCGCTGGGCGAACGCCGCGTCGACCACGGCGAACACGCGCCGCCGGTGTTCGGCGCCCAGGTCCCACGGGGCCTCGGGGTGAACGTCGATGCGCACGAGGCCCGACTCGACGTTGGGCACGGGCCAGAAGACGTTCCGCCCCACCACGCCGGTGCGGCGGACGGTGCCGTAGAAGCCCGCCTTGACGCTGGGCACGCCGTACACGCGTGAGCCGGGGGCGGCGGCCAGGCGGTCGGCCACCTCGAGCTGCACCATCACGAGCGCGGTGCGGATCGTCGGCACCTCGGCGAGCAGGTGCAACAGGACCGGCACCGAGACGTTGTAGGGCAGGTTGGCCACGAGCGCGGTCGGCGGCGGCGTGCCGAGGTCGGCGGCGGTCACGGTGAGCGCGTCGGCGCCCACCACGGTGAGCCGGTCGACCAGCTGCGGTGCGCGGTCGGCGACGGTGCGGGGCAGGCGCTCGGCGAGCGGCGGGTCGATCTCCACGGCCAGGACGCGGCCGGCGGCGTCGAGCAGTGGCAGGGTGAGCGAGCCCAGGCCCGGGCCCACCTCGATCACCACGTCGTCGGGGCCCACGCCCGAGGCCGCGACGATGCGGCGGACCGTGTTGGCGTCGTGGACGAAGTTCTGGCCGAGCGTCTTGGTGGGCCGGATTCCCAGTTCCTCAGCAAGGGCGCGGACCTCGTGCGGGCCGAGCGGGTCGGCGAGGCCGCGGAAGTGCTCGTAGGCCCGGCCGCCCTCGGGCTGGTCGGCCGGATCGACGATGCTCAGCGCAGCCCCAGCTTCGCGGTGCAGGCGGGCCAGGCGCCCCAGCCCTGCGAGGCCTGGACCTTCTCGGCGATCGCGATCTGCTGCTCGCGCGTGGCCAGGTGGGCGCTGGGCGCGTACTGGGTGCCGCCGTGGGCGGCCCAGGTCTGCGGGTGGAACTGCAGGCCGCCGGAGAAGCCGTTGCCGGTGTTGATGCTCCAGTTGCCGTTCGACTCGCACTGCGCGATGGAGTCCCACACGCCGCCGCGGCTCACGGCCGGCGCTTCGGGCTCGGGCTTGGTGCCCACGCGGACCACGGCGGGGCGGGCCTCGGTGAGGACCTTCTCCTCGCCGCGGATGCGCTCGGTCTCCACGCCGTTGACGCGGGTGACGGAGTAGGTCACCTCGCGCTCGCCGGGGGTGCCGGGCTCCACGACCGTGCGGGTGCCCTCGTCCGCCTCAGGGTCGTCCTGCGTGGTCTCGGGCGCGTCGAACGACTCGCGGACGGTCTCCTCGGCGGTGGCGACGCGGGTGACGGTGACCTCGGTGCCGGGTTCGGCGGGAGCGTCGGCGGCGGGCTCGACGGTGTCGAGCGGGCCGAGGGTGATGCCAGCGCGCTCGAGGTACTCGCCCACCGTGGAGCCGGGGGCGGCGACCGGGGCGGCGGGGGCACCGTTGTCGGAGAGCAGGAGCTCGCGCGGGGTCACCACCGAGACGGTGGTGCCGTCGAGCGGGACCTCGGAGTCGATGCGCGGGGTCACGTAGCTGCGGACGGGGACGTCGCCGCGCTCGGCCACGAGGTCTGCCACGGTGGTGGCGGTGGTCCACACCTGCTCGGAGCGGCCGTCGACCTCGAAGGTGACGGGCCGGGCGCGGAGCAGGGTCACCGTGGCGCCATCGGTGAGCTCGTCGCCCGGGCCGGTGACGACGTCGCGCTCGTCGACCTCGTAGCCGGCCTCGGCGAGGGCCTCGCGGACGTCGGACTTGAAGGTGACGAGTTCGATCGGCGCGCCGTCCACCTCGAGCGTGAACGCCACGCGCTGGTCCAGCGCGCTCGCGCCACCCACGACGAGCGTGGCGAGCATGCCGGCCACGGAGGCGCGCAGGAGGCTGGACCGCGACCGGTTGAGGCGGTGGATCGGGGCGAGCGCGCCCGTCTTCTCGGCGGGCGTGTCGGGCCGTGCGTCGTCAACCACTGGTCAGATCTCTCCTTGCGCTCTGCGGGCGGTCCGGCGGGAACACAGCCAGGAACGACCGTCCGCGTTACATCACAACAGGGTAACGACCCGGCCCGCCCGGGGCAATGTGAGCCCGGTGACCAGCGGCGATGACGAGGACCTTAGATCACATTTCGTTACACTTGTCCCGGGAGTCGCACGAGCCACACGCGCCACTCCCGTCGGGCGGGGAGCGTCAGACGGTGATCCCGAAGACCCGCCCGGCCGTCTCGCCCAGTTCGGCGACGAACTCCTCGGGCGTCTGCCCGCGCACCTCGGCGACCGCGCGCGCGGTGTAGCCGACCAGGCCCACCTCGTTGCGGGCGCCTCGGAACGGCTCGGGCGCCATGTACGGCGCGTCGGTCTCCACGAGCAGCTGACCCGCGGGCGCGAGCCGGGCGGCCTCGCGCAGGTGTGCGTTGGCCTTGAAGGTCACGTTGCCGGTAAAGGACAGCACGTAGCCGCGGTCCAGGGCCTCCCGCGCCACGTCCAGCGGCGAGGAGAAGCAGTGCAGCATGACGTCCGGGATGCCCGACCCCGGGCCGGTCACCTCGCCGAGGACCCGCAGGAGGTCGTCGTCGGCGTCCCGGTTGTGGATCATGAGGCACTTGCCCAGATCCCCGGCCAGCCCGGCGTGCCAGCGCAGCGACTCCTCCTGCTCGTCCGGGTCGGCGCAGCCCTCCATCGTGCCCACCCAGTAGTGGTCCAGGCCGGTCTCCCCCACGGCCACGACGCGGGGGTGCGCGGCGAGCTCGGCCAGGCGCGCACGCACGGCGGGGCCGCGCTCGGGGTCGGTCACTTCGCGGGCGCGGGTGGGGTGGACGGCGACGGCGGCGTACACGCGCTCGTCGGCCTCCGCGGCGGCCACCACGGCCTCGGACTCGGCCAGGTCGTCGCCCACCGTGACGACCGCGGCCACACCCGCGGTCGCGGCGCGGTCGGCGGCGGCGCGCACCTCGTCCGCGGTCCGGTGTCCGCAGGAGTAGAGGTGCGTGTGCGCGTCCACGAGCCCGGGCAGAGGCTCGGGCAGGACGGGGACGGGCCGGGGCTTGCGCTTACCCACGGCGCGTCACGACTCGGCCGGCGCCTGGATCGGCGCCCACGCGGGGCCGGTATCGGCGAGCTCGGGATCCAGCTTGGCGAAGATCGGGGTGGGCTTGGACAGCGGCGTGCCCGGCACCACGTCTGTGCGGCCCCAGTGGGCCTGCTGGTCGCGGTAGTCGCCGGTGATCACCGGGTAGCCCCGGCCCTCGGCGGGCACGCCCGCGCCGACGGGCTGCACCGGCATGTCGTCGACGACCTCCTCGACCCGCGGCATCGCCGCCCACACGCCGGAGCGTCCGAGGGTCTCGTGAACCTGCTGTGCGGAGGCCGGCAGGTACGGGGTGAGCAGCGTGTTGGCGTCGGAGACCACCTGCAGCGCCGTCCACAGCACGGTGGCCAGGCGCTCGGCCTGCCCGGGATCCTTGGCGAGCTTCCACGGCTCGGTGGCCGCGATGTACTGGTTGGCGCGGCCCACGATCCGCATGGCCTCGGTGATCCCGGCGCGGAAGCGCGAGTGGCCCAGGGCCTCGCCCACCACGTCGAACGCAGCACTCGCCTCGTCGAGCAGCTCGCGGTCCTCCGCGGCGAGTTCGCCCGGCTCCGGCACCTGACCGAAGTTCTTGTGCGCCATGGACACGGTGCGGTTGACGAGGTTGCCCCACGAGCCCACGAGCTCGTTGTTGATGCGGCGGACGAACTCGTCCCACGTGAAATCCATGTCGTTGTTCTCCGGCCCGGCCACGGCGATGAAGTAGCGCAGTGGGTCGGGACCGAACTCGGCGAGGAAATCCTTGACGTAGATCACCACGCCCTTGGACGAGGAGAACTTGGAGCCCGACATGGTGAGGTACTCCGAGGAGACGACCTCGGTGGGCAGCCCGAGCGCCCCGAGCGGGCCCGGCTCGCCGCCCCTGGCACCGCGCCCGTCGTAGCCGAGCAGCTCGGCCGGCCAGATCTGCGAGTGGAAGGTGATGTTGTCCTTACCCATGAAGTAGTAGGACACGGCCTCGGGGTCGGTCCACCACCGCCGCCACGCCTCCGGGTCGCCGGAGCGGTACGCCCACTCGATGGAGGCCGACAGGTACCCCACCACGGCGTCGAACCACACGTAGAGCTTCTTGGCGTTGTTGTCCGCCCAGCCGTCGAGCGGGATGGGTACGCCCCAGTCGATGTCACGGCTCATCGCGCGCGGCCGCAGGTCCTCGAGCAGGTTGAGCGAGAACTTGAGCACGTTGGGCCGCCAGTCCCGGCGCTCACGCAGCCAGTCCCCCAGCGCCTCGGCCAGCGAGGGCAGGTCCAGCAGGAAGTGCTCGGTCTCCACGAACTCGGGCGTCTCGCCGTTGATCTTGGACACCGGGTCGACGAGGTCGGCCGGGTCGAGCTGGTTGCCACAGTTGTCGCACTGGTCGCCGCGCGCGCCGCCCGCGCCGCAGATCGGGCATGTGCCCTCGATGTAGCGGTCGGGCAGCGTGCGGCCGGTCGAGGGGCTGATCGCGCCCATCGTGGTCTGCCGGATCATGTAGCCGTTCTCGTGGAGCCCCCGGAACAGCTCCTGCGTCACCGCGTAGTGGTTCCGCGTGGTGGTGCGGGTGAACAGGTCGTAGGTCAGGCCCAAGCCGGCGAGATCGTGGACGATCTGCCGGTTGTATCGGTCCGCCAGCTCCTGGACCGACACGCCCTCCTTCTCGGCCTGCACGAGCAGCGGCGTGCCGTGCTCGTCCGTGCCGGAGACCATGAGCACGTCGCTGCCGATCATGCGGTGGTAGCGGGCGAACACGTCGGACGGGACACCGAAGCCGGCCACGTGTCCGATGTGCCGGGGGCCGTTCGCGTACGGCCACGCGACCGCGGTGAGGACTGTCTTCGCCATGGGTTCCAGCGTAGTGCGTCGCGGGTGTGCGCTTTGCCTTGCCATGGCAAGGCAAAGCGCACACCGGGTCTAGGCGTCGTCGGCCGCCGGGTCGCGGGAGAGCGATTTGTGGATCGACACGCACAGGGCGATGAGGACCAGCACGAACGGCGAGGCCGCGATGATCGTGAGGTTCTGCAGGCTCGACAGCGCGTCTCCCTCGAGGCCGCCCGCGAGCAGCATGACGATCGCCACCGCGGCGGTGAAGCCACCGAGGAGCATGACGACCCAGCGCGAGGGCTCCTCGGCCCCGCGCTGCGCCATGCCGCCCATCACCACGGACGCCGAGTCGGCGGAGGTGACGAAGAAGATGGCGATGAGCGCCATCGCGATCACGATGAGCACCGGCGCGATCGGCAGCTCGCGCAGCAAGTTGAACAGCTGCGGCTCGAGCGAGCCGTCGCCGTAGACGCTGCGCCCGTCGTCCTCGAGGAACAGCGCGAAGCCGCCGAAGATCGAGAACCACAGGATCGACAGGGTCGAGGGCACCAGGACCACGCCCACGATGAACTCGCGGACCGTGCGCCCGCGGCTGATGCGCGCGAGGAACATGCCCACGAAGGGCGACCACGAGATCCACCACGCCCAGTAGAAGACCGTCCAGCTGGAGAGCCACTCGGCGGCCTCCCCGTTCTCACTCACCGCGGTACGGGAGGCCATGGCGAAGAAGTCGGAGAAGTAGGTGCCGACGGCCGTGGGGATGAGGTCGAGGATGAACAGCAGGGCGCCGGAGAACAGGGCCACGAAGACCGCGAGCGTGATCGCCAGCACGAGGTTGATGTTGGAGAGCAGTTGGATGCCCTTGCTCACGCCGGACGCGGCGGAGAGCAGGAACACCGTGCCCAAGACCACGATCACCCCGACGACCAGAGCGATGCCGCCGCCGTCGATCACCCCGGTCTCGTCGAGGCCGGTGCGGATCTGCAGGGCGCCCAGGCCCAGGGAGGCGGCGGTGCCGAAGATCGTGGCGAGGATTGTGGCGATGTCGAGCACCTTGCCCATCCAGCCGTTGGCCCGCCGCTCGCCGATGAGTGGGATGAACGCCTGCGAGATGAGGTGGCCGCGCTTATGTCGGTACGCGGCCAGGCCGAGCGCCAGGCCCACGATGGCATAGATCGACCACGGGTGCAGGGTCCAGTGGAACGCGGTGGTGGCCATGGCGGCGTCGTACTGCTGCTCGGCGCCGGGCGGCGGGTCCTGGAAGTGCGTGAGCGGCTCGGAGACGCCGTAGAACATCAGCCCGATGCCCATGCCGGCCGCGAACATCATGGCGATCCACGAGCGTGTGGAGTACTCGGGCTTCTCGTCGTCGCCTCCCAGGCGGACGCCGCCGAAGCGGGAAATGGCCAGGTACAGCGAATAGGCGACGACGGTGGTGGCGACGAGGATGAACAGCCAGCCCAGCGTGTCAACAGCGAAGCTGAACGCCGTGCTCGCGGCGCTCTCGAACGAGGCGGTGGCGACGACGCCCCACACGACGACCGCGACCGCGATCACCGCGGTCGGGATGAGGACCGCCATGTCGACCGTCGGCTTGGCGGCCTTCGCGGGAACGCTCCGATCGTCAACCGGTTGTGACGTCTGATTCTCTTGCGGCTCTGCCATTCTTGGAATCTTCTCAGCAAGTCACCCCGGTTGCAAGCGCAGCGCCCCTTGTCCACGGTGGTCGGGGCGATTGTCGGGGCAGGGGTCGAGCGGTCGCGGGGCGGGCGGGAGCGGCGGGGATGACACGATGCACGGGTGCTCCTCGACACCCCGACCGCCGCGGTCCTGCTGCACGCCCTCCACGCGCGGGCGCGGGCCCTGGGCGTGCCGCCCCCGGCGGCGTTCCTCGGCGACTGGCGGGGCTCGGCGGCGGTGATCGTGCCGTCGGTGGCCCTGCGGCCCGCCCCGCCGGCGCGGGTCTTCTCCGGCGGCGCGGGCCTCGTCGTCGTCGGCTTCCGGTCCTTTCCCGACGTCGTGGCCGGCGACCCGCCGCTCCTGCCCACCGCGGTGCGCGGGGAGGCGACCGGCCTTCTCACCCTGGGGCGCGACGGGGCGTGGCGCGCGTGGGGCGACGCCCCGGACCCTGCGGCGGTGGTGCGGGAGTACGGCGGGGGATCCGGTGACGACGACGAGGCCGCTCCCCCGCCCCGGTGGGCCGCCCCGGACCGGGACGCCCACCGCGCCGCCGTGGTGGACTGCCTCGAGGCGATCCGCGCCGGCGAGGTGTACCAGGCCTGCCTCAGCACGCGGCTCGACGGCAGGCTGCGGGCCGACGCGCTCGCAACGTTCCTGTCCCTGGCCCGCCGCGCCCCGGCCGCCCGGTCGGCGTACCTCGAGGGGCCGTGGGGCGCGGTGCTGGCGTTCTCGCCGGAGGAGTACCTCGTCCGCGCCGGCGACCGGGTCCGGACGAGCCCCATCAAGGGGACGCTGCCCGCGCACCGCGACCCGGCCGAGCTGCTCGCCTCCGGCAAGGACGTGGCGGAGAACATCATGATCGTGGACCTGGCCCGCAACGACCTGGGCCGCGTCGCCGAGGTGGGGTCGGTGACGGTGACCGACCTGCTCGCCGTGCGCCCCGCCCCGGGCGTGCACCACCTGGTCTCGACCGTCGAGGCCCGCACCGCGGTGGACCACGACGCGCTCGTCTCCGCCACCTTCCCACCGGCGTCGGTGACCGGCACCCCCAAGGAGCGGGCGCGCGAGCTCATCGCCGGCTGGGAGCCGCGGTCGCGCGGCCTGCACTGCGGGGCATACGGGCTGGCGGTGGGTCCAGATCTCGAGCTGGCGGTGGCCATCCGGACCCTCGAGGCCGCGCCCGACGGCCGGGTCGAGCTGGGCGTGGGCGGCGGCATCACCATCGACTCGCGACCCCACGACGAGTGGGACGAATGCCTGCACAAGGCCGCGTTCACCTGGGGCGGCGGGCCGGCGCCCTGGAGCTGAGCGGGCCCGCGCGCTCCTGCCCCGCCCGCTCGTGGCAGCGGCTCCGGCACGCGCCAGGCGACCGGCCGACCCCTTGGCACCTGCTAGAGCAGATGCCCGCGCGTCCCGCCCTCGCCACCCTTGGCGCACGTCGGCACCGGCGCGAGCCGTGGCGGATGTGCATCATCCGTGGCAGATCTCGGAGCAGTGGCGCCCCGCGGACGTGTGGCGGCCTACGGAACCGGGGCGGGCCCCGGCGACCGGCGCACGCCGACCGGCGGCCTCCGGCTAGGCGGGGTCGCGGGCGTCGAGGACGGCCTGGTAGAGCTCGCGCCGGGATACGCCGGTCCCCTCGGAGACGGCCGCGCAGGCCTCCTTGAGCCGCTCGCCCCCGCAGACTCGGTCCTCGACGGCGGCCACGAGGTCCTCGACCGACTCGTCGGCGACGGCCGCCGCACCCTCGAGCACCACGACGATCTCCCCGAGCACGCCGCCCGCGACGCGCTCCGCCAGCTCGGCGAGCGTGCCGCGCAGCACCTCCTCGTAGGTCTTGGTGAGCTCTCGGCAGACCGCGGCCCGCCGGTCCGGGCCCAGGACCTCGACGGCCTCCGCCAGCGTCTCGGCCAGACGGTGCGGGGACTCGAAGAACACGCACGTGCGCTCCTCGGTCGCCAGTCGGGCGAGCCACGTGCGGCGCCGCCCGGCGCGGCGGGGCGGGAAGCCGTCGAAGCAGAACCGGTCCACCGGCAGGCCCGAGAGCACGAGCGCCGTGGTGACCGCCGACGGCCCCGGCAGGCACGTCACCGGTAGACCGGCCTCGATGCACGCCAGTGTGAGCGAGTAGCCCGGGTCGGAAACCGCCGGCATGCCCGCGTCGGTGACCACGGCCACCACGTCGCCGGCCCGCACGCGGTCGAGCAGCTGCGGCACGCGGCCGGCCTCGTTGTGTTCGTAGAAGCTCATCACGCGGCCGTGCACCGTCACACCCAGTGCCGCGGCCAGAGCGCGGAGATGGCGCGTGTCCTCGGCCGCCACCACGTCCGCGGTCGCCAGGACCTCGCGCAGACGGTCCGAGGCGTCGCCCGGATTACCGATGGGGGTGGCCGCCAGTACGACCCGTCCGGACGTCATGCTGACCAGCCTATCCCCGCCGACGGGCCGCGCCCCGAGGCCGCCCGCGACCCCGCTAGGCTCGTCCGCGTGACCTCGACCCTCGGCGCCCGCGGGCCGCGCACGGACGGGGCGGCAGGCCGTACCGCCGTCCGCTCGCCGGGCCCGCTGCTACCCGACCCGGACACCGGCCCGGTCGACTCGGCCCGGGACTGGATCGCCACCGCCGTGGTGGCCGTCCTCGCCGTCGTCACCCGGTTCTGGGGCCTGACGTCGGCCACCGACAAGGGCACCCCGATCTTCGACGAGAAGCACTACGCGCCGCAGTCGTTCCAGATCGCACGCCTCGGGATCGAGGAGAACCCCGCATACGGGCTCGTGGTGCACCCGCCGGTCGCCAAGCAGATCCAATCGATCGGCGGGATGCTCTTCGGGTACACGCCGCTGGGCTGGCGGCTCACCGCGGCGGCGTGCGGGGTGCTGCTCGTGGTGGCCGTCATGCGCATCACCCGGCGACTCACCCGGTCCACGCCGCTCGGGGTACTCGCCGGGCTTCTGCTGTGCGCCGACGGCGTGACCTTTGTGACCTCCCGTATCGGGATGCTGGACGTCTACCAGGTGCTCTTCGTGACCGCCGCCGCCGGCGCCCTGCTCGTGGACCGCGACCGCATGCGGGCCCGCATGCACGCCGCCGCGGTGGCCGGCCGCGTCCACGCCACCGAACTCGGGCCACGCCTGGGCTTCCGATGGTGGCGGTTCACCGCCGGCATCATGCTGGGGCTCGCGCTGGGGGTCAAGTGGTCCGGCGTGTACTTCATCGCCTTCTTCGGCGTGATGACCGTGGCCATGGACTGGGCCCTGCGCGCCCGCTACGGCGTGCGCCGCCCGCTGGCCGGGGCGCTCGCCCGCGACGCACTCCCGGCGTTCGCGTCCCTGGTCCTGTGGCCCGCCGTCCTGCACCTGCTGGCGTGGCTGCCGTGGTTCGCCACCGAGAACGCCACCTACCGGCACGTCGTGGGCGACAAGGTCGCGGACAACTGGCTCCCGGACGCCCTCCAGTCCTGGCTGTACTACCAGTCGTCGGTCATGGGGTTCCACTCCTCGCTCACCAACACGGCCGGCAACCACCACCCGTGGGAGTCCAAGCCGTGGACCTGGCCGATGGGCCTGCGCCCGATGCTGTACTTCATCGAACAGGGCGAGGAGGTCACCGGCTGCGGGCAGGAGACGTGCGTCCGCGCGATCATGCTCCTGGGCACGCCCGCGATCTGGTGGACGGCCCTGCCCGTGCTCGGCTGGGCGCTGTGGCGGGCCGTCCTGTGCCGCGACGGCCGCTACGCGTTCGCCCTGGTGGGCTATTCCGCCGGGTTCCTGCCGTGGTTCTTCCAGCACGACCGGCAGATGTACTTCTTCTACGCCGCTGTGATGGTGCCGTTCTTCGTCATGCTGCTCGTGCTGACCCTCGGCGAGATCGCCGGCCGCGCCACCGACCCTCCCGCGCGCAGACAGGTGGGGCTGGCGCTGGTGAGCGTCTACGTGGCGGTCGTCCTGGCCAACTTCGTGTACATGCTGCCCGTGGTCACCGGTATGCCCATCACCCAGGCGCAGTGGTACCACCAGCTCTGGCTGCCGTCCTGGAAGTAGGCCGGGCCGACAGGCGGGCGCGACTAGCCGCCGAGCACGCGGTCGATGCTGAACCGCCCGGCGCCGACACCCGCGACGAGCAGCGCCCCCACCCCGAGCGCCACGACGAGTTCCCACCCGTTCTGGGTGACGAACGGCCCGTGGGTGGCGTGGACAAAGTAGAAGGCGCCGGCCATGTCCACGCCCAGCAGGACCCCGGCGAGCGGGGTGAGGATACCCGCGATGAGCGCGATGCCGGCGACGAGTTCGACGCCCGCCACCACCGCCGCGGTGACGTGCGGCTGCGGCACCCCGAACCCGGCGAACTGCTGTCCGACGCGGTCCAGGCCGAGCGTGAAGAACTTCTGCCAGCCGTGGGCCACAAAGACGACGCCGATGCCGACCCGGGCCAGGAGGATCGCCGCGTCCTGCAGCGTCTCCACCGCCCTCACGGCAGCATGCCCTTGGCGGCCCGGTTGATCTTGCGCTGCAGGAACCGCATGGCCAACCCGTACAGCGGCGGCGCCACGCGCTGCGCGGCGTAGGCCAGCCGGATGTCGGGCGAGGTGTAGACCATGTAGCGGCCGCGCCGCACGCCCTCGAGGATGCTCGTCGCCGCCTGGTCGGGGGTCACCGAGTGCTTCTGGAACTCGGCGGCGGTCCGGGCCACCTCGGGGTCGGAGCGGTCCACGCCGGCGATCTCGACGGTCTGCACGAGCGGGGTATTGACGGCGCCGGGGCACACCAGGTGCACGCTGATGTCGTATTCCTCCAGGTCGAAGCGCAGCACCTCGGCGATGCCGCGGATACCGAACTTGGCAGCGCTGTACGCGGCGTGCCACGGCAGACCGAGCAGCCCGGCCGCCGAGGAGACCATGGCGAGCGCCGCGGGGCGTCGCGCCGCCATCATCGCCGGGACGAACGCCTCGATCACGTGGATCGTGCCCATGAGGTTGACCTCGACCATCGACCGCCAGACCCGGTGTTCGATCAGGTCTGGGCGGCCCCACGCCGAGTTCCCGGCCACGTGGAGGATCGCCTCGGGGGCGCCGTGCGCCTGCACCACGCGCTCGCCCCAGGCGGTGACGGCCTCGTGGTCGGTGATGTCCAGGGCGTCCGAGGCGAGGACGTCCGCTCCGACCGCCCGGCACGCCGCCGTGGCGGACTCCAGGCCCGGGGCGTCCCGGTCGGTGAGCACCAGGCGCGCGCCCTCACCGGCGAGCTGTATCGCCACCGATCGCCCGATGCCGCTGGCGGCCCCGGTCACGACGCAGGTGCGCCCCCGGAAGTCCTTGATCCGTGCCCTGCTCATGGCGCCTCGCTCTCCGCCGCGCCCGGCGCGCAGCCGTCGCCGCCCACGATAACGGTTCCGCGCGCCACGCCCCGACCGGCTGCCGTGTCGGAAGGCCGGCAATCAGACGCGCGCCGGGACCGGGGGCACGTAGTCGCGCAGGACGCAGCGGCTGCCGCTGTAGATGGTCGCCATGCAGCGGTTGCAGTGGGTGCACAGCGAGCGACGGCGGTCGTCGGCCTGCAGCTTGAGCGGCAGGTCCGGCTCGCGGAGCAGCGCGCGGCCCATGGCCACGAAGTCGAAGCCGGAGCCCATGGCCTTGTCGATCGACGGCCGGTCCACGATGCCGCCGAGCAGCATCATGGGCAGGTCCACGGCCTCGCGGATCTGCCGGGCGTCGTCGAACATGTACGCGTCGGAGTACGGGTACTCCTTGAACATCTTCGGCCCGACGATCTTCATGCCCAGCTTGATGGGGGCCGGCTGCGTGGCCGCGAACTCGGCGAGCGGCGCGTCGCCCTTGAACAGGTAGATGGGGTTGAGCAGCGAGCTGCCGACGGTCATGACGAGCGCGTCGGCCGAGCCGTCCTGCTCGAGCCACCTGGCCACCTGCACGGCCTCGTCCACCCAGAAGCCGCCGGGCACGCCGTCGTCCATGTTGAGTTTGATGGTCACCGCGATCCTGTCGCCCATCTCGTCGCGGATCGCGCGGCCGATGCGGCGGGCGAAGCGGGCACGGTTCTCCAGCGAGCCGCCGTAGGCGTCCTTACGCCGGTTGAGCTTGGGGCTGAGGAACTCGCTGACCAGGTAGTTGTGGCCGAAATGCACCTCGATGGCGTCGAACCCGGCCTCGTACGCACCGCGGGCGGCCCGGACGTGGTCGGCGATGATCCGGTCGATGTCGGCCTCGGTGCACGCCTTGGTGATGGCCATGCCCGTGGGGGCGGGGATCCGAGACGGCCCCATGGCAGACATCTTGTTGGAGGCCGCGTTGGCCACCGCGCCGGCATGGCCCACCTGGGCGGCGACGGCCGCGCCCTCGGCGTGAACCGCGTCGGTGAGCTTGCGCAGCATGCCGCCGTCGTCCATGCCCCAGTGGTACTGGTGGCGGTCCGTGCGCCCCTCGGGAGAGGTGGCGAGGTACGCGACGGTGGTCATGCCGACGCCGCCCCGGGCGTACTCCGCGTGGAACTCGATGAGTTCGTCGGTGATCCGGCCGCCCGGGCACCGGCCCTCGAAGGTGGCGGCCTTGACGATGCGGTTCCGCAGCGTGACGGTGCCAAGCTTGCCGGGGCTGAAGACGTCGGGGACGGGGGTTCCGGGCGCAGGGAGCATGACAGAACTGTAACGCGTTACAGCGCCGGTTTCGCGAGCTCGGCCCCACTCATGCGCACTCAGTGCAAAAAGGCGCCCCCGGGTGCCGGCCCGGGGACGCCCTGTGCGTGTGCGGATCAGTTGCCGGCGGGCAGGACGCCCTCCGGGACCACGCCCTCGGGGAGCAGGTCGAGCATGCCCTCGGTGGTGAGCGAGCTGGTGTCGATGCCGGCGGCGGCCATCGCCTCACCCGCCTGGACGCCGAGTGAGTCGGACGGCGCGTACTCGGTCGGGTCGATGCCGGCGCCGGCGAGCGCGCCCTCGATCGGCTCGGCGGCCGACTCGGTGGGGACGACCTGCTGCAGCGCGCTGCCCACGTACGGCACTCCGCCGAGGAGCTTCGAGATCGAGCCGTTGACGTCGCCGAGGAAGAACATGTCCAGCGACTCACCCGCGGCCGGGAGGACCTTGCAGGCCATGTCGATCGGCAGGCCGACGCCCGCGAGGTTGGCCACGCTGCCCACGTTGCACACCGCGTTGGCGGTGGAGCCGACCGGGCCCGTGGCGAACCCCGGCAGCGAACCGGTCACGGAACCGAGCTGAGCGTTGGCCGTGCCCGCCCCGGCGAGGAGGGCGGCGGCAGCGAGACCACAGGCGGCGACGAGGCGTGAGGACATGGACTTCTCCCGGGAAATCGTGGGGGCGGTGTGCACTCCTGGACAGGAGATCAACGAATCTTCTCACGACGGTGTACGCCATGGGGAACCCACGATGAATTCTCGGAGCACAGGGGGTGACGCGTCCACGGGGACGGGCACAGGGAAGGGGCCGTTCCCGGCGTCCCGGAAACGGCCCCTGCGCTGCATTTTCTCTGTGGAGCTAAGGGGAATCGAACCCCTGACCTTCTCGATGCGAACGAGACGCGCTACCAACTGCGCTATAGCCCCTCGCCACCCCTGAGGGAAGCGAAGCCACCCTCGCGGGCAGCGTGGAACACCTTACCAGGACGGTGCGGCGCGCCACCAAACCGGGCCGTCAGCCGACCGCGCGCCGCAGCGGCTCGCGGTGCTCCGGGCGCCGCGGCGCCCGGCGGTCGTGACGGCCGGGGTCGGTGTCCAGCTCGTCGTGGTGAAGTTCGAGCACGTCGAAGGCGGGGTCCTCGTCGTCCACCTCGAGCACCACGGCGCCGGGGCGGCGCAGGCGGGGCGGGACGACCGACAGCTCGGCGTCCTCGCGCGACTCCACGCCCAGGCGGGCGCGGCGCATGCGTTCGACACGGCGGCGGCGCAAGCTCTCCTCGAGCCGCACCTGGCGCCGCAGGTAGGCGAGGTAGGCGGCGAGCAGGACGGCGGCGCCGCCGGCGACCCACCAGCCGCCGGGCAGGCCCAGGAGGGCTGCCACCACGGAGACGGCGGCCACGGCCGCCAGGATGAGCGCGGTCCGCTGGCGGGCGTGGGCCCGCTGTTCGGCGGCCTCACGGTCGGCCATCGGGTCGTAGGCGCCGCGGCCCCGGCGGCGCTCGGCGAAGTCGATGTCGGCATCGGTGAGCTCCACCTCGGGCTCGTGGTGCCGGCGACGCCCGCGGTGCAGGAGCGCGGCCTCCTCGTCGATGCCCGCGGCGTCCTCCGAGTGGTCGACCGGCTCGGCCTCGCGCTCCACGGCGGGGCGCTCGACGAGCTCGCCGTCGACGACGTAGGGCGCGCGCACCTCCTCGACGCGGTCGTCGTGGTCGATGACGGCGCCGGCCACGCCGGCCCCGTCTCCCACGGTCGGGATCTCGGTGGTGATCTCCTCGTCGGCCTCGCGCGCGGGGACGGCCCGGCGCTCCTCCATGGCCCGGCGGGCGGCCTCGCCGCGCCGGCCCGCCGCCTCGCGGCGCAGCGTCCGCTCGAGCTGGTCGGCCCAGGTCTCCACGTCGAGCAGCTCGGCGTCGGTGGCGCCGTCACCGGAGGGCAGCCCGAAGAGCGCCTCGTCGGTCTCGGCCTGGACCGGGTCGGGCGCAGCCCGGCCGCGGGACGGCACCAGGCGACTCGACCCGCCCGCGTACAGGGTCCGGGTCTCGGCGAGCGCGTCGCCCGTCCGCCGGATGGGGTTGCGCGACCGGATGAGCATGGGCGCGAGGACGAACAGCCAGACCACCACCAGCAGGATGATCAGCAGCGAGCTCGACATCGATCAGGCCTCCTCGAGCATCTCCGGGCGCCTCGGAACCGTCCCGGTCAGGCCCCAACCGTAACGGCGGCCCTCCCCCACCCTGTGGCGGCGCGCCGCAGGCCGAAAGGCTCAGGAACTCTTCAGACGCGCTCGGCGAACCCCGAGGCCACGAGGGCGGCCACGGCCCCCCGGCCGTGTTCCTCGCGGGTGCGCGCCACGAGCAGGTGGTCGCGCCACGCGCCGTCCACGTGGAGGTAGCGGCGCAGGAGCCCCTCCTCGCGGAACCCGCAGCGGTCGAGCACCACCCGGCTCGCCGCGTTCTCGGGCCGCACCGTGGCGTCCACGCGGTGAAGCCGGACCGGCCCCAGGGCGTGGTCCAGGCCGAGCGCGACGGCGGCGGTGGCCACGCCACCGCCGGTGAAGCGGCTGCCCACCCAGTAGCCGATCCACCCCGAGCACAGCGCCCCGCGCGAGATCCCGCCGAGGGTGAGCTGGCCGCAGTACTCGCCGTCGAGCTCGATCACCGCGGGCAGCGACACCCCGGCGCGGATCGCCCGGCGGTGCGAGCCGTGGACCGCCGCCCAGGCGGCGCGGGAGTTGGTGCGCCGCCAGCTGCCCTCCGTCGTCGGCTCCCAGGGCTCGAGGTGGGACCGGTCCGCCATGCGCATCGCGGACCACGCGCGGCCGTCCCGGCGCCGCACCGGGCGGAGAGTGACGACCCCGGCGCGGACCCGCAGCGGGCCGGCGTGGAGCGGCCAGCCCGGCCGCCCGCCGGGGTCGGGGTCGAGGAGGTCCCACATCGCCGTCAGCCGCGCTGGGCGAGGAACATCACCTCGACCTCGTCGCCGGCCCGGATGGAGGTGACGTCCGGGTCGACGACGACGAGGCAGTTCGCCTCCGCGAGCGAGGCGAGCAGATGCGTGGACGAGCCCTGCGCGCCTCCGAGGGCGCGGACCAGGTACTCGCCGGTGTCCGAGTCCCGCATGAGCTGTCCACGCAGGTAGCCGCGGCGGCCGTCGACCGAGGAGATCGGCGCGACCGTCCGGGCGCGGACGGTGCGGCGCATGGGCTGGCGCTTGCCCAGGGCGATCCGGATGAGCGGCCGCACCATGATCTCGAACACCACGAGCGCACTCACCGGGTTGGACGGCAGCAGGAAGGTGGGCACCTCGTCGCGGCCGAGGCGGCCGAAACCCTGGACGGAGCCGGGGTGCATGGCCACGCGGCCCACCTCGATCTGACCGAGCTCCTCCATGACCTCGCGGATGCGGGTGGTGGCCTCGCCGCCGGCGGCGCCGGAGACCACCACGATCTCGCTGCGGACGAGCTGGCCCTCGAGCACCTCGCGCAGGCGCGACGGCTCGGTGCTGGCGATGCCCACGCGGTGCACGTCGGCGCCCGCGTCGCGGCCGGCGGCGGTGAGGGCGTACGAGTTGACGTCGTAGACCTGGCCGGTGTCGGGGTGGCCGTCCAGGTCCACGAGCTCGTCGCCCACCGAGATGATCGACATCCGCGGCTTGGGGTGCACGAGCACCTTGGCCCGCCCCACCGAGGCGAGCAGCCCCACCTGCGCGGGGCCGATGATGCTGCCGGCGCGCACGGCCACGTCGCCGGGCTGGACGTCGTCGCCGACCCGCCGCACGTAGTCGCCGGTGCGGACCCCGCGGGTCGGGGTGATGCGCTGGCCGCCCACGGTCGCCCAGCCCACCGGGAGCACGGCGTCGGCGAGCGTGGGCAGGGGCGCGCCGGTGTCGACGCGGACGCACTGGCCGGGCTGGAGGCGGGTGGCCTGTCGGGAGCCGGCGGTGATCTGACCGACCACCGGGAGCGCGGTCGGGGTCGCGGCCCCCTCGTCGTCGTCACCCTCTCCGCCCACCCGGACGTCGACGGCCCGCACCGCGTAGCCGTCGATCGCGGCCTGGTCGAAGGACGGCAGCGGGCGCTCGGCCACGACCTCCTCGGCGCAGAGCAGGCCCTGGGCCTCGGAGATGGCCACCCGCACGGGCCGCGGCGCGACCGCGGCCGCGGTCACCAGGGCGAGTTGTTCCTCGACGGTGCGCATCCGGCGCCCCCTTCCCGCGACTTCCACGTACGCCGCCCGAGCCGATCGGTCCGACCGGCGGACCCTAGGTGACGAGGGTAGCGGCCGGACGGGCGCGGACCGCGGCGGCGCGGCCGGGTGTCAGGACCCGAGTCGGTCGGACAGCCACCCGCGCAGCTCGTCGGCGTACGCCGGGTTGTCCAGCGCGAAGTCCACGCACGCCTTGATGTAGCCGCCCGGGTTGCCGAGGTCGTGCCGCGTGCCGCGGTGCACCACCACGTGGACGGGGTGCCCCTCGTCGATGAGCAGGTCGATGGCGTCGGTGAGCTGCAGCTCGCCGCCCGCGCCGGGCTCGATGCGGCGCAGCGCGTCGAAGATCGCGCGGTCGAGGACGTAGCGGCCGGCGGCGGCGAGGTGGGACGGCGCGTCCCCGGGGGCCGGCTTCTCCACCATGCCCACGACCTTCTTGACGTCCGGGTCGTCGGTGTCCTCCACCTCGAACACGCCGTAGGACGACACGTCCTCCGGGTCCACCTCGAAGGCGCACAGGACGCTGCCGCCCCGCTCGGCGCGGACGGCGGACATGCGGCCGAGGATCCCGAAGGGCAGGACGAGGTCGTCCGGGAGGAGGACGGCGACGGCCTTCTCCTCCGCCCCGAGGACCGACTCGACCTGCGCCACCGCGTGCCCCAGGCCCAGCGGCTCGTCCTGGCGGACGTCCTCGACCTCGATGAGGCCGGGCGCACGCTGCACCTTGTGGAGCAGGACGTCCTTTCCGCGGTCCTCCAGCGTCCCCTCGAGGACCGTGTCCTCGGAGAAGTGCGCCATCACGCCGACCTTGCGCTCGGAGGTGATGATCGCCAGCCGCGCGGCGCCGGCCTCCGTGGCCTCCTCCGCGATGAGCTCGATCCCCGGCGTGTCCACCACCGGCAGGAGCTCCTTGGGCACCGTCTTGGTGGCGGGCAGGAACCGGGTCCCGAGGCCGGCCGCCGGGACGATGGCGGTCCGGAACTGGGAGTCAGGCGTGGTGGACGTCATACCCCCACCATAGTCTCCGGGGCCGGTCCTCCGTGGCGCCACGGCCCGGGCCACACTGGTGTGATGGAACCCACCAAACCCGAGGTGCGCCGGGCGGTGCTGGCCCGCCGATCGGCGGTGCCCGCGGTCGAGCGGGCGGCCCGCGACCGCGCGGTGCGCGTCCTGCTCGGCGGGGTGATCCGGCCCGGATCCCTGGTGTGCGCGTACGTGCCCGACGGCGGGGAGGCCGGCGGCCCGGACCTGCCGCAGGCGCTCGCGGACCTCGGGGCGCGCGTGCTGCTGCCCGTCTCCCCCGCCGTGGGCCCCCTGGGCTGGGCGCCGTTCGCCGGGCTCGGTGACCTGCGCCCCGGCCGCTTCGGGATCCCCGTGCCGTCGGCGCCCGCGGAGGGGCCGGAGCGGATCGCCGACGCCGACCTGGTCCTGGTGCCATCCGTGGCCGTCGACCGCGCGGGCCGGCGGCTCGGCCGCGGCGGCGGCTACTACGACCGCACGCTGGCGCTCGCCGGCCCGGGCGCGCACCTACTCGCCGTGCTCGACCCCGAGGACGTGCTCGAGCACGTCCCCGCCGAGCCGCACGACCGGCCGGTCCACGGGGTGCTCACCCCGAACGGCCTGCTCGACTTCGGAACCTGGCACTCGCCAGAGTAGAGTGCCAGCCAGAGTCCGTTCTTCCCCCGGAGGCCCGATGCCCACCTACTCTTACCGGTGCCGCGACTGCGACGTCGCCTTTGACATCCAACAGTCCTTCGACGAGGACTCGCTCACCGAGTGCCCACAGTGCCGCGGCGCGCTGCGCAAGCTCTTCAACACCGTCGGCGTCGTGTTCAAGGGCTCGGGTTTCTACCGCACGGACAGCCGCGGCTCGGACTCGTCCTCCTCGGGCGACTCGTCCTCCTCGGGCGACTCGTCCTCCTCCGGTTCGGGCGGGTCGGGCTCGGGCTCGTCGTCCCCCGCCCCGGCGGCGTCGGGCTCGTCGTCGGGCGCCTCCCCCTCCGCCTCCTAAGCCAGGTCACGCCCTCCTCCCGACGTTCTCCACAGGGACCGGAGGCCTCCACAGGCTCGCGCCCCGGGGGCCGCATCGGGGCGGTTCGGCCTCGCACCCCGGCTAGCGTCACCCCCGGATCGGCACGGCGAGGGTGCCGACGCCGGGGAGGGGTCGGGTATGGGCACACGCATCAGCGCCGCCGCGGCGCGGCGCGGCCGGCGTGGGCGGCGGACGGCCCGGCTCGCGCTGGCGTCGGCCCTGGTGGTCGCTGCTCCGCTCGTCGGCGGCGGCGTCGGCGGGGGTGTGCGCGGAGGTGCGACGACGACGGAGCTGCCCGCGATCGCCCGGGACCTTCCCGCGGGCCACGTCCTCACCCCCGGCGACCTCACCACGGTCGCCCAGCCCGCGTCCGCACTCCCCGACGGCGCCGTCACCGCCGCCGAGCCGCTCGTCGGCGCGCGGCTGGCCCGGGCGGTGCGGCGGGGCGAGGTACTCACCGACGTCGGCCTGACCGGCGAGGGCGGTGACGGACGTCCCCCGGGCCCGCGCCGGGTCGTGCCCGTCCCACTCGCCGACCCGGCCGTGGCCGACCTACTCCACGCCGGGGACCTCGTCGACCTCGTCGCCGCCCACGACCCGGCCACCCCGGACGAGGGAAGCGCCGGCCCCCACACCGTCGCCCGGGCCGCGCTGGTGCGCGAGGTCCCACCCGCGCGTCCCGGCGGGCACCGTTCCGTGTTGGTCGAGGTCCCGGAGGCCGAGGCCGCGCACCTGGCCGCCACCGCCGCCGGGGCGCCGCTCGCGGTGCTCGTCCACGGGTGACGGGCGCCGCTCACGGGCTACGGATCCGTTGACAGACCCTGGTAGTGTGTCTCGCGCTCACGGCATCGGTCGTGGTCGGACGCGCTCCGATACCCCCTCTCGGAAGGATGGAACGAATGCTCAAGGGCTTCAAGGACTTCATCATGCAAGGCAACGTGATCGACCTCGCGGTCGCCGTCGTCATCGGCGCGGCATTCACCGCCATCGTCGACGCGTTCACCACCGCGATCATCAACCCGATCATCGCGCTGCTCGGCGGCGACAAGGAGATCGGCTTCGCTGTCCAGATCCTCCCGAACAACCCGGCCACCGTCATGGACTTCGGCCTGCTCATCTCGGCGATCATCAACTTCCTCATGATCGCGGCCATCATCTACTTCGTGCTGGTCGGCCCGATGAACAAGATGAAGGAGGCCGCCGCCAAGCGCAAGGGCATCGAGGCCCCCGCCTCGGACAACGATCTCCTCGTGGAGATCCGCGACCTGCTCGCCGGCCGCCCGCTCACGCACCCGGCCGACCCGAACAGCCCGTCCAGCAACTCCTGACGCGCCCGTCGGTTCCGGCGCGACGAGGGCCCCGCCGGTCGGCGGGGCCCTCGTTGTGTCGGTGGCGGGTCAGTCGTGGTGGGGCGGGCGCTGCTCGCGCCACCAGTCGTCGCCGATCCGGCCGTCGCTCCCCCGCTCGTCCGAGGTGGTCTCGGGCAGGGTCTCGCCGAACACCGCGTCCAGACGCGCCAGGTCGGCTGCGCGGCGGCGCGCGTCCGGTTCCGGCGCGGCGGGGTCGGTCACAGCTCGTCGAGGGCCGAGAGCTGCGCCACCACGTAGGACACGAGCGGGCACAGCGTGGCCATGCCGTCGCGGATCGCGGCGCGGCTCGGCGCCAGGTTGGCCACCACCGTGCTGCCCGAGACCCCCACGTGGCCGCGGGAGACGATCGAGTCCACCGCGCCGGCGGTGAGGCCGGACGAGCGCAGCGCCTCGGCGATGCCGGGCAGCCGCTGGTCGAGGATCTCCTCGGTGACCTCGGGGGTCACGTCGCGCGGGCCCACGCCGGTCCCGCCGACGGTCACGACGAGGTCGAAGCCGCCCACGACGGCCGTCTCGAGCGCCTTGCGGACCTCCGCCTCCTCGGCGGCCACGCCCACGACGCCGCCCACGAGGAAGCCCTCCTCCTCCAGCAGCTCGGTGACGAGCGGCCCGATCCTGTCGGGGTGCCCGCCCACACGGTCGTCCACCACCACGACCATGGCCCGGCCGGCGTGCGGGGTCTCCGGGGTCTCCTGCGCGTCCGGGTCGAACCCCGAGTCCGTCGCGGGCAGGCGGCGGCCGCCGGGAAGTGACCTCGGGTCGAATCTGGTGCTCATCTCGCCTCTCCCAGTGCGACGTCGGTGGATGTGGTGTCCGCGCCTTCACGTGCAGCATAGGTGACGGAGACGGAGTCCCCCGGCGCCCTGGACCGGATCGCCGCGACGAGCGCGTCGCCGTCGTCGATCACCCGGTCCCCCACCTTGGTGATCACCGCACCCTCCTCGATCCCGGCCTGCTCAGCCGGGCCGCCGGGCTCCACCGAGCGGACCAGCGCGCCGTAACCCTGCGGGCTGTCCGAGACGGAGACCCCGAGCACCGCCCGCGTGGCGTAGCCCTGCTTGATGAGCTGGTCGGCGATCCGGCCGGCCTGGTCGACGGGGATCGCGAAGCCCAGTCCGATCGAGCCGGAGCCGCCGGTCGAGGCGATGGCCGAGTTGATGCCCACCAGCTCGCCGTTCATGTTGACCAGCGCGCCCCCCGAGTTGCCGGGGTTGACCGCGGCGTCGGTCTGGACCGCGTCGATCACGGTGCTCTGGTCCGACTGCGCGCCACCCGCCCGGACCGGCCGGTCGAGCGCCGACACGATGCCGGTGGTGACGGTGCCCGACAGCCCGAGCGGCGAGCCCACCGCGGCGACCGCCTGGCCCTCGTTGAGCGTGGACGACGTGCCCAGCGTGATGGGGGTGAGCGGCTGGTCGGTCTCGACCTGGATCACGGCGATGTCCGTGGCGGGGTCGCCGCCCACCAACCGGGCCGGGGCCCGCGTGCCGTCGTGGAGCCGCACCGTGATGCCGCCCGACGGCTCCGCCATGCCCACCACGTGGTTGTTGGTGATGATGAGCCCGTCGGCCGAGAGGATGACCCCCGAGCCCTCGCCCCGGGTGTTGGGGCCGACCACGTCCAGCGAGACCACGCTCGGCAGGACCTTGTCCGCCACGGCCTCCAGCGTGCCGTCCGGCACCGTGCCCTCGGGTTGCTCGGCGTTGACCGGCCCGCTCAGCGACGAGCCGGTGGTGCTGGTGCCGCCACCCGCGACCGACGCGCCGATCCACCCGCCGAGTCCGCCCGAGACGAGCATCGCGGCGACGAGTCCGGCGACGAGCGCGCCGCGGCCCCCGCCCCGACGGCGCTCCCCGCCGGGTCCGGGGCCTGCGCCGGGATCGCCCGGGCCTCCGGGGCCGCCGGCCGTCGGCGGCTGGACGTGTCCGAACTGGCCCGGGTGGCCGGGCTGCGGCTGGTGGGCGGGGCCGGGCTGGTGGGCGGGCCCGCCGCCGTACGGTGACGGCGCGGGTCCCTCCCCGCGATAGGGGCCGTAGCCACCCGGGCCGGCCCCCGACCCTGACGCCCACCCGTCGCCGGGACGGGGATCACCCACACCACGACTGTTCTCGTTGACCATGCGCTCCATGTTTCCCGACCCGGCTGTGCGCCCGCTGAGACAGCCCCCGCTCACGATGTGGGACGGCCGCTCCCGGGCAGCGTCACCCGGAACTCGGTGCCCCCGCCGTCGGCGGAGACGATCTCCACCGTCCCGCCGTGCCGCGTGACCACCTGGCGGACGATCGCCAGCCCCAGGCCCGAGCCCGGCATCGCCCGCGCCTCGCTGGAGCGGTAGAAGCGCTCGAAGACCAGTTCGCGGTCCTCCTCCGGGATGCCCGGCCCCTGGTCCGCCACCGTGAGCTCCACGACCGAGTCGGACACCGGCTGCATCCGCACGGTCACCGTCCCGCCGGCGGGGCTCCACTTGGCCGCGTTGTCGCAGATGTTGAGCACGGCGCGCTCGAGCCCGGCCGCGTCGCCGAACGCGAACCAGGGCACCAGGTCCACGTCGAAATCCACGTCGTGCCGGCGCCGACGGACCCGTCCGAGCGCCCGCTCCACCGCCTCGGTCACCCCGACCGGCTCGAGCGTCACCGCCCCCGAGTCCTCCCGCGCCAGCTCGACCAGGTCCCCCACCAGCTGGCTCAGCTCGGAGATCTGCCCCACCACGTCCTCTTCCAGCTCCCGACGGTCGCCGTCCGGGATCGTGGGCGCCCCCGGTCGACTGGCGGCGATGAGCAGTTCGACATTGGTACGCAGGCTCGTCAGCGGGGTCTTGAGCTCGTGACCGGCGTCCGCCACCAGGCGCGACTGCCGGTCCCGGCTCTCGCCCAGGGCGTGGAGCATGTGGTTGAAGCTCGTCGTGAGACGCGCGATCTCGTCGTCGCCCGACACGGGGATGGGGCGCAGATCGTCGGTCCGTGCCACCCGCTCCACCGCGCGGGTCAGGCGCCCCACCGGCGCCAGGCCGGTGCGTCCCACCGCCGTGCCGGCCGCCGCGGCCAGCGCGATGCCGCCGGTGCCGACGAGGGTGAGCACGATCGCCAGCCGGTTGAGCACGGCCCGCGTGCCCCGGAGGTCCTGGGCGAGGATGAGCGTCGAACCGTCCCGCACCCCGACCGCGTAGATCTGCTTGCCGCCGGAGGTCCGCAGGCTCGACTCCGTCTCCCCCCGCACCACCGCGATCTCCGGCGCGCCGATCTGGAACGGTTCACCGGTCGCGGTCCGCACCCCCGACGGGGCGACGATCTGTGCGTCGAGGTCAGGGTTGAACGCCCGCAGGGCGATGAGCGTGCTGCGGGACTGGAGGGCGAACTCCGAGGCGAGCTGGCTGTTGACCAGCTGGCCCGCCTGCCGCTCGAGGCGGTTGTTGACCTCGCTGTACATCGATCCGGACACGACGAAGTACGCCGCGACGGCCATGAGTGCCACCGCGACGCCCACCGAACTCGCCGCCAGCAGGGTGACCCGCTGGCGCAGGCTGATCGGCGAGTTGGGCCTCCGTGCCGGGCGCCCCGACACTAGGGCGACTCGCGCAGCACGTACCCCACTCCCCGCACGGTGTGGATCAAACGGACCTCACCCTCCCCTTCCGTCTTGCGACGCAGGTACCCGATGTACACCTCGAGGGCGTTGCCCGAGGTCGGGAAATCGTACCCCCAGACCTCCTCGAGGATGTGACTGCGCGTGAGGACGCGGCGAGGATGCTGCATGAGCAGCTCGAGCAGGGAGAACTCGGTCCGGGTGAGCTGGATGCGGCGGTCCCCGCGGGTCACCTCGCGGGTGGCCAGGTCCATCGTGAGGTCCTCGAACGTGAGCACCTCGTCGGCGGCGTCCGCCTCCGCGCCGCGGCGGCGCAGCAGCGCCCGCAGGCGCGCCAGCAACTCCTCGAGCGCGAACGGCTTGGGTAGGTAGTCGTCGGCCCCCGCGTCCAGGCCCGCGACCCGCTCCGAGACGGCATCCCGGGCGGTGAGCATGAGGACCGGCAGGTCGTCGCCCCGGCTGCGGAGGATGCGGCACACCTCGAGGCCGTCGCGCCGCGGCATCATCACGTCGAGGATCACCGCGTCCGGCCGGTCGGCGTCGATGAGCTCCACGGCCTCGACGCCGTCGCCCGCCAACTCCACGGCGTAGCCGTTGAAGGTGAGGGATCGGCGCAGCGATTCGCGTACTGCCTGGTCGTCGTCCACCACGAGGATCTTCATGGGACACAGTCTCGCGCACCCGCCTGAACACCGCCTGAGGACGCGGACGGGCGGACGCCGACGAGCCCGGCGGGTCCGTGGGGACCCGCCGGGCTCGCGTCCGGGCGTGTGCGTGCGGCGCCTCGGGCGCCGCCGGGCTCAGCGGTCGAGGTCTACCAGGCCGAGCTTCGCGGCCTTGACCAGGCGGCGCGGGATCGCGACCGGGCGGCCGTCGATCTTGGTCTGCTGGAGGGCCGGGGTCTCGGCCTTCCACTGCGAACGGCGGGAGTGGGTGTTGGCGCGCGAGAGGCGGCGCTTGGGAACTGCCATGATTCGTCCTCGTGGTCTCGGGGGTGGAGTGGGCCGGCGTCACGCCGGCCCGCGGCTCACTTGCGGCGGGCGCGGTTGCCGTAGCGGCGCTGGAACTTCTCGACGCGGCCGGCCGTGTCCATGACGCGCTGCGCGCCGGTCCAGAACGGGTGCGACTCGCTGGTCACGTCGACGACGATGAGCGGGTACGAGTTGCCGTCCTCCCACTCGACGGTGCGGTCGCTGGTCGCCGTGGAACGGGTGAGGAACTTGGTGCCCGTGCCCGCGTCCTGGAAGACCACCGGGTGGTAGTCGGGGTGGATGTCGCTCTTCATGCTCAGATTCCTCTAGCTCGGGAGAAGTACTTGTTCTCTGGCGCGCGACCCGTGCCGGGCGCGCTGTGGCCAGTGGCCGAACCGGGGAATCCGGTCGCAGCACACGCATCGGTAGATCGTACCCGTATGATGGCCGCGCACCCAAGTCGCGCGGTCCCCACGCCGGACCCGCCGCCACTTTCGGCCCCTGACGTGCCGATTACCGTTTCGGCCGGGCTCGCCGTAAACTAGACCATCGCTGTTGTCTGCACGTTTGCTATCGCCTCCCACGGTGTTCGCGACGTGGCATCCCGCTCCGCCCCGGCGCCGCCGCCCGGAGCGTCCCGGTGCCGCGCGCCACCGCACGCGGAGGCGGAAGGAGAACCACGCCATGTCGGCGCATTGCCAGGTAACGGGACGGAAGCCGGGTTTCGGCAAGACCGTCTCGCACTCACACCGCCGGACGAGCCGCCGCTGGAACCCGAACATCCAGCGTCGTAGCTACTTCCTGCCCTCCGAGGGTCGTCGCGTCACGCTGACGGTCTCGACCAAGGGCATCAAGACCATCGACCGCGACGGCATCGAGGCCGTCGTGGCCCGCATCCGCGCCCGTGGGGAGAAGATCTGAGATGGCTCGTAACGACATCCGCCCCATCATCAAACTGAAGTCCACGGCCGGTACCGGGTACACCTACGTGACCCGCAAGAACCGCCGTAACAACCCGGACCGCATCGTCCTCAAGAAGTTCGACCCGGTCGTCCGCAAGCACGTCGAATTCCGAGAGGAGCGCTGACCCGTGGCCAAGAAGTCCAAGATCGCGCGTAACGAGCAGCGCAAGGCCAAGGTGGCCCGGTTCGCCGAGCGGCGCGCCGAGCTCAAGGCGATCATCAAGAACCCCGAGAGCACCGATGAGGCCCGCATGGAGGCCCAGACCGCGCTCAACAAGATGCCGCGCGACGCCTCCCCCGTGCGCGTCCGTAACCGCGACGTCGCCGACGGCCGCCCGCGCGGCTACCTCCGGAAGTTCGGCCTCTCCCGCGTCCGCATGCGCGAGATGGCCCACCGCGGCGAGCTGCCCGGTGTCACGAAGTCGAGTTGGTGAGTAGGTAACCATGGCGAACAAGCGCACCCCGAACAAGAAGCTGCGTGCCCAGGAGGGTCGTCGTCCCAAGAAGAACCCGCTGAAGGTGGCGGGCATCGAGACGGTCGACTACAAGGACATCAACACCCTCCGCACGTTCATCTCCGACCGCGGCAAGATCCGTTCGCGCCGCGTCACCGGCCTCACGCCGCAGCAGCAGCGCCAGGTGGCCGTCGCGGTGAAGAACGCCCGCGAGATGGCCCTGCTGCCGTTCACCAGCCGCTGAGCTCACGCCCGGCGCGCGTGAACGCGCACCCTTCGTCCCGCACGCGGTAGCCACCGCGCCGACCGGACAACAGCAGCCCGATCGGGGCCGCGCCTCCCCAGGAGAGCGCGGCCCCGATCGGCGTTCACCGGCACTTCCTTCGCCGGAACCCTGCCCTCCCCGACTGTGAAGGAGCCCGCCGTGGCCGGAGTGCTCAACGGCTTCGCCGTGATCGTGGCGCTCGTCGCGCTCGGCTGGGTACTCGCCCGCAGCGATGTGCTCGGCCCCGACGCCCGGCTGGTCATCAACCGCCTCGTCTTTTTCGTCGCCACCCCCGCCCTGCTCTTCGACGCGCTCGCCCGGACGACGCTCGACGCCGTCTTCACCGGCGTCTTCGTGGTCTCCGCGGTGTCGGCCGTGATCATCGCGGTCGCGTACGCCGTGGTGGCCCGCCTCTGGCTACGTCAGGGGGCCGCGGACCTCGTCGTCGGTGCCCTGTCGGCCGGGTACGTCAACTCCGCCAACCTCGGCATCCCCATTGCACTCTATGTGCTCGGTGACCTGGGGTTCGTCATGCCGCTACTGCTGTTCCAGGTGGTCGTGCTGCAGCCCGTCGCGATCGCCGTGCTCGAGCGGTCCACGCCGGCCGAGGGCCCGGGCGGGACTCCGGGTGGCGGGGCTGCGCATGGGGGCGCGGATTCCGGCCGCGGCGGCGCACGTGACGCGCTCGTCCAGGCGATCCGCAACCCGATCGTCGTGGCGGCGCTGGCCGGCGTGCTCGTGGCGGCACTGCCGTGGACGCCGCCCGAGCGCCTGCTCGAGCCCGTTCATCTCGTGGGGCAGATCTCCGTGCCCGGCGCGCTGCTGGTGTTCGGCATGTCCCTCTACGGCGTCAAGGTGCTCGAGGCCGGTACCTCGCCGCGTCGCGAGATCGCCTTGGCGAGCGCCCTCAAACTGATCGTGCATCCACTGCTGGCGTACGCGCTCGGGGCATGGGTGTTCGGAATGCAGGGGGCCGAGCTGCTCACGGTGGTCGTGGCCGCGGCGCTGCCCACCGCGCAGAACGTGCTCGTGGTGGCCACCCGTTACGGGCGCGGGATTCTGCTGGCCCGCGACTCGGCCGTACTCACCACGCTCGGCGCACTGCCGGTACTTCTGCTGGTCTCGACGCTGCTCGCCTGAGTGTGCCGCCGCTACAGCGTCGTGAGCAGGCTGCCGAAGACGATCGCGTTGTTCACCCCGTGCAGGACGATCCCCGGCACGATCGACCGGTACCACTCGGCCATCCCACACAGCGCGATCCCCACGACCAACAGGTACGGCAGCGCCGGCGGGAGGACGTGGACGACGGCGAAGACCGCACCCGCCAGCACGAGGCCGGTTACCGGCTGGAACCGCGCACGCAGGGCCGGCAGGACGATGCCGCGGAAGACCACCTCCTCGACGATCGGTACGAGCACCGCCACGCCGAGCAACCCGAGCACGGCGACGACCGGACCGCCGGTGAGCAGGTCGCCGAGACCCTGCTGCTCGTCGGCGGACTCCTGGCCGAACGGGGCCAGCACGAGAACCGACGCGATGGCGCCGGCGAGCATGACCGCCGGGATCTGCCACGCCAGATGTGCCGGCGAGCGTGCGGGCGCGCGCAGACCCACGTCCGCCCAGGTCAGGGTCCGTCGCCGGAGCAGGTGCACGCGCACCGCGAGCAACACGGCCAGCGACGATCCCCATACCACGACCAGCGCGAGGATCGCCGGATCCGGACGGCCGGCCCCGGCGACGCGCATCCCCACCATCCCGAGCACGACCAGCCCGGCCGCTCCGAGCCCGTAGAGCGCCACCCAGGCGATCGCCGCGAGCGCGACTCGGCCACGGATCGGGGTCGTCCACAGCCCGGGCGAGGTCACGGTGCCCGCCGCGGGCGGCGAGGGCGGAGGCGGCACGGGATACTGCACCCCTCCTTTGTAGCCGTCACCTGCTCAGGAGAGCCGACCGGGCGGGCTCAGCGCAGGTGGTCGGCCACCCGGTACGGTGCGTCGGTGGCGGCCTTCACCTGGTCGAGTGTCACGCCGTCGACGAGCTCGGTGAGGGTCAGTCCGTTCTCGTCACGGTCGAAGACGCCGAGTTCGGTGATGATCCGATCCACACAGCCCAGCCCGGTGAGCGGGAGCGTGATCTCGGAGACGATCTTCGACGAGCCGTTCTTTGCCACCTGGTCCATCACCACGACGATCCGGCGGGCGCCCACGACGAGGTCCATTGCGCCGCCCATGCCCTTGACCATCGCGCCGGGGACCATCCAGTTGGCGATGTCACCGGCGGGGTTGACTTCCATGGCACCGAGGATGGCCACGTCGATCTTGCCCGAGCGGATCATGCCGAAGCTCATGGCCGAGTCGAAGATCGCCGAGCCGGGCAGGGTCGTGACGGTCTCCTTGCCGGCGTTGATGAGGTCGGGGTCCACGTGGTCGGGGTGCGGGTACGGGCCGATGCCCAGTAGCCCGTTCTCGGACTGCAGGGTCACGGTCACGCCCTGCGGCACGTAGTTGGGCACGAGGGTCGGCAGGCCGATCCCGAGGTTGACGTACTGGCCGTCCTCCAGCTCCAGTGCCGCGCGGGCGGCCATGGCCTTGCGGTCGCGGCCGATGCGGGCGGGTGTGGCGGGGGTGCTCATCAGCGCTGTCCTTCCGAGGGCGGGTTGGTGGTGGTCTTCTCGATCCACTTGGTCTGCGCGACCTGCTCGGGCGTGAGCTCCACGAGGCGGTGGACGAAGATGCCGGGCAGGTGGATGTCGTCGGGCGCGAGCTCGCCCACCTCCACGATCTCCTCGGCCTCGACGATGCACACCCGGCCGGCCATCGCGGCCAGCGGCGAGAAGTTGCGGGCGGTGAGGTTGAACCGGAGGTTGCCGCTGCGATCGGCGACAGCCGCACGCACGAGCGAGAAGTCGGCCTCGATGGCCTGCTCGAGCACGTAGGTCTCGCCGCGGATCTCGCGGGTCTCCTTGGCCGGCGAGGCCAGCGCGACCGAACCGTCGGCGGCGTACTTCCACGGCATGCCGCCGTCGGCGACGTAGGTGCCCACGCCGGTGCGGGTGAAGAACGCCCCGATGCCCGAGCCACCGGCCCGCATCCGCTCGGCGAGCGTGCCCTGTGGGGTGAGTTCCACCTCGAGCTCGCCGGACAGGTACTGGCGGGCGAACTCCTTGTTCTCCCCGACGTACGAGGAGACGATCCGGCGCAACTTGCCGGTCTCGAGGAGGATGCCCAGGCCCTTGCCATCGACCCCGGCGTTGTTGGAGAACACCTCGAAGTCGCCGACGTCGCGGGCGGCGAGCGCCTCGATGACGATCTGCGGGATGCCACACAGGCCGAAGCCGCCGGCGGCGATGGACGCCCCGTGAGGGATGTCCGCGACGGCCTGGGCCGCGGTCATGAGCTTGTCAGACATACGTGTCGCTCCTCCTGGGTGATCGGATGGCGCTCAGGCGATGCCGAGCATCTCGATGGCCTGGGCGCGCATGTCGACCTTGCGCACCTTGCCCGTGACGGTCATGGGGAACTCGTCCACCACGTGGACGTACCGCGGGATCTTGTGGCGGGCGAGCTTGCCCATGGCGAACTCGCGCACCTCCTCGGCGGTGAGGTCGTGCTTGCCCGGCTTGAGCCGCACCCACGCCATGAGCTCCTCGCCGTACTTGGCGTCGGGCACGCCGATCACCTGGGCGTCGAGGATGTCCGGATGGGTATAGAGGAACTCCTCGATCTCCCGCGGGTAGATGTTCTCGCCCCCGCGGATCACCATGTCCTTGATCCGACCGGTGATCTGCACGTAGCCGTCGTCGTCCATCACCCCGATGTCGCCGGTGCGCATCCAGCCGTCCTCGACGGCCTCGGCGGTCTTGTCGGGCTGGTCCCAGTAGCCGAGCATCACCGAGTAGCCCTTGGTGCAGAACTCGCCGGCCTCGCCGCGCGGCAGCGTCTCGCCCGTGGAGGGATCGACGATCTTGATCTCCAGGTGTGGGCCCACGCGGCCGACGGTGCCGACGCGGCGGTCGAGCGAGTCGTCGGCGCGGGTCTGGGTGGACACCGGCGAGGTCTCGGTCATGCCGTAGCAGATGGAGACCTCCTCCATGTTCATCCGGTCGATGACCTGCCGCATCGTGGACTCGGGGCAGGGCGAACCGGCCATGATGCCGGTGCGCAGCGTGGACAGGTCGTAGGAGTCGAAGTCCTCGAGCGCGAGCTCGGCGATGAACATCGTGGGCACGCCGTACAGGCTCGTGCACTTCTCCTGCGAGACCGCGCGCAGCGAGGCCTCGGGGTCGAACGCCGGGGCGGGGATCACCATGCACGCGCCGTGCGTGGTGCACGCGAGGTTGCCCATGACCATGCCGAAGCAGTGGTAGAAGGGCACCGGGATGCACACCCGGTCCACCTCGGTGTAGTTGATGGTCTCGCCCACAAAGAAGCCGTTGTTGAGGATGTTGGAGTGCGAGAGCGTGGCGCCCTTGGGAAAGCCCGTGGTGCCGGAGGTGTACTGGATGTTGATGGGGTCGTCGGGCGAGAGGGTGGACCGGATCTCGGCGAGCACCGCCTCTTCGCCGGGCCCGCTCATCATGGCCTCCCACTCCTCGTCGCCGAAGAGCACCACGAACTCCAGGTCCGGGCAGGTCGGCTGGACCTGGGCGAGCATGCCCGTGTAGTCCGAGTCCTTGAACTGCGGCGCGGCCACGACGGCCCGGATGCCGGCCTGCTTGAGGACGTACTCGAGCTCGTGGACCCGGTACGAGGGGTTGATGTTGACCAGCACCGCGCCGATCTCGGCGGTGGCGTACTGGATCATCACCCACTCCCAGCGGTTGGGCGACCAGATGCCCACGCGGTCGCCCTTGCGGATGCCCAGGCGGTGCAGGCCCGCGGCCAGGCGCCGGACATCGGCGAGGAATTCGGTGTAGGTCCAGCGGCGGGCGGCCTGGACGTCGACGAGCGCGTCGCGGTCGCCGAAGCGCTCGACGGTCGCCGCGAGGTTGTCGCAGATCGTCCCGGTGAGCAGCGGGACGTCGGTCTCGCCGCGGGTGTGGGCGAGGTTCGGGTCGGGTGTGGTCGGGTCGAGATCGGTGGTGGTCATCTCGGGGCTCCTGGGGTGGAGGACGGGCTCGGCGGCCCGGCGGGTTACTTAGCTGGCGGCCTCGTGGCGACGCAGGGTCGCCTCGGCCTGACGGAAGACGGGGCCGTCGATCATGCGGCCGTCGAGCTGGAACACGCCGGGGTTGGTGGCCGCCGCGTCGAGCACCCTGCGGGCCCAGGCGACCTCCTCGTCGGACGGCGCGTAGGCGGCGCGCACGATCGCCACCTGCGAGGGGTGGATGCACGCCGTGGCGGCGTAACCGAGCGCGACGGCGTCGAGGGCCTCCGCCCGCTGGCCGGCCTCGTCGGCGATGTCCAGGTGGACCGAGTCCACGGCCCACCGGCCGAACGCGGCCGCCGCGAGGGCGACTGCCGCCCTGGCATGACGCGGCACGTCGCGGTACTCGCCGGCCACACGGGGGCCGCCTGCCTCGGAGTCGGCGAACCTCGACGTCGTCCCACCCATCCCGGCGAGCAGGTCCTCGGCGCCCCACATCATCCCCGCGCACCCGGGCGCGGAGGCGATCTCGGTGGCGCGGACCACGCCGAGCGGGGTCTCGACCAAGGCGAGAACCGCCGCGCCGGTCGTGGAGTGCACGTCGGTGACCTGGGCGGCCGACTCGGTCTTGGCGAGCATCACGCAGCGGTAGTCGGTGGCCGCGAGGGCTTCGAGGTCGGCGGCGTGGTCGTCGGTCTCCACGGGGTTGACGCGGACGATCGTGCGCGCCGGATCGAGGCTCGACGCCCGGAGGGCGTCGCGGGCCGCGGGCCGGCCCGCCGGCGCCACCGCGTCCTCGAGGTCCACGATCACCACGTCCGCCCGATCGGCGGCCTTGGCGTAGCGCTCCGGCCGGTCGGCGGGGCAGAACAGCATCGCCGGACCCGGCGGGACCCACGCCGCGCTCATCGGGCTCATGACGCGGCCCCGCCGTCGGCGTCGGACGCGCCCGGCCGCTTGCGCACGAGTGTCTTGCGGACGGCCTTGGCCACGATGTCGCCGTGCTGGTTGCGGCCGATGTGTTCGAGGGTGACGATCCCCTCCCCCGGCCGCGACTTCGACTCACGCTTGTCCGTGCACACGGTCTCCGCGTAGAGGGTGTCTCCGTGGAGCACCGGCTTGGGGAAGCTCACCTCGAAGAAGCCGAGGTTGGCGACGATCGTGCCCTGGGTGAGCTGGGCGACCGACAGGCCGACCAGCGTGGACAGCGTGTGCATGGAGTTCATGAGCCGCTCGCCGCCGAAACCCGGCTGGTCCGCCGCCCACGCGGCATCCAGGTGGAGCGCCTGCGTGTTCATGGTGAGCGTGGTGAACAGGACGTTGTCGGCCTCTGTCATGGTGCGGCCCGGACGGTGGAGGTAGGCGGTGCCCACCTCGTACTCCTCGAACCACAGGCCGCGCTGGACGACCTCTTTGCGGGCGGTTTCAGGCTGCTCGCTCATCACAGCCCCAGCCCGCGGGCGATGAGCATGAGCTGCACCTCGGTGGTGCCCTCGCCGATCTCGAGGATCTTGGAGTCGCGGTAGTGCCGCGCCACCGGGTACTCGTTCATGAAGCCGTAGCCGCCGTGGATCTGGGTGGCGTCGCGGGCGTTGTCCATGGCCGCCTCGGAGGCGACCATCTTGGCGATGGCCGCCTCCTTCTTGAACGGCTTGCCGGCCAGCATGAGGCGGGCGGCCTCGTAGTAGGCGCATCGCGCGGTGTGGGCGCGGGCCTCCATGCGGGCGATCTTGAAGGCGACGGCCTGGAAGGTGCCGATCTTCTGGCCCATGGACTCGCGTTCCTTGGCGTACGTGACCGACTCGTCGACGCAGCCCTGGGCGGCACCCACGGACAGCGCCGCGATCGCGATGCGGCCCTCGTCGAGGATCGACAGGAAGTTGGCGTAGCCCCGGCCGCGCTCGCCGAGGAGGTTCTCCTTGGGCACGCGGGCGTCGTCGAAGGTCAGCGGGTGGGTGTCGGAGGCGTTCCAGCCCACCTTGTCGTAGGCCGGCTCCACGATGAAGCCCGGGGTGCCCGACGGCACGATGATCGTCGAGATCTCCTTCTTGCCGCCCTCCCGGGTTCCGGTGACGGCCGTGACGGTGACCAGCGAGGTGATGTCGGTTCCGGAGTTGGTGATGAACTGCTTGGAGCCGTTGACGACCCACTCGTCGCCGTCCTCCTTGGCGGTGGTCTTGGTGGCTCCCGCGTCGGAACCGGCGCCCGGCTCGGTGAGGCCGAAACCCGCGAGGTTCTTCCCGGCGGCCAGGTTCGGCAGGTACTGCTGCTTCTGCTCCTCGGTGCCGAACTTGTAGATCGGCATGGCGCCCAGGCCGACGCCGGCCTCGAGGGTGATGGCCACCGACTGGTCGACCCGGCCGAGCTCCTCGAGCGCCAGGGCGAGGGCGAAGTAGTCGCCACCCATGCCGCCGTACTCCTCGGGGAACGGCAGGCCGAACAGGCCCATGTCGCCCATCTTGGAGACGACCTCGTAGGGGAACGTGTGGTTCTTGTCGTGCTCGGCGGCGACCGGGGCGACCACCTTGTCGGCGAAGTCGGCGACGGAGGCCTTGAGTTCGGCGTAGTGCTCTTCCAGCTCAGGCATTGTTCTCTTCCTCGGGGTCGGTGTCGGAATCGGCGGGCTCGACGGTCGCGAGCAGGTGGTCAGCGGGCACCTGCTCGCCGGCGGCGGCGTGGAGGCGGACCACGCCGTCGATGGGGGCGGTGAGCGAGTGCTCCATCTTCATGGCCTCCACGGCGAGGATGTTCTCGCCGGCGGTGACCTCGTCGCCGTCGGCGGCGAACACCGCGATGACCGAGCCCGGCATGGGGCTGCGGATCTCACCGTCGGCCGCTCCCGAGTCGTGGATCCGGGAGTCGATGAGCGGCAGCAGGCGCAGGTCCCACGTGCCACCGTCGCCGGCCACCCAGAAGGTGTCGGCGGACCGCACGACGGTCCAGCGCTGCTGGGTGGTGTCGATGGTCAGGCGCAGCGAGGCGCCGTCGCGGGCGACACGGGCGTGGTGCCGGGAGGCGACGTGGGCGGCGTCGGTCGAGCCGATGGTCGCGTCGGTGAGCGTGACCTCGGCGTCGCCGGGCGTGCCCTTGAGGCCCACGGTGACGGCGTCGCTGCCGGGCCCGGAGTCGAGGCGGGTCCACACCTCGGCGCGGCCGCCGACGCGCCACCCGTTGGGCACGTCCCACGGTCCGCGGCGGGAGGCGGGCACGCGGGCCCACCGCTCCTCGGTGCGGTGCATGGCGACGGCGACGAGGGCGCCCTCGGGGGCCGGGGTGGCCGCGTAGTCGTCGACCGTCCGGTCGAGCAGCCCGGTGTCCAGGTCACCGGCCACGACCTCGGGCCGGGCGAGCAGGAAGCGGCAGAAGTCGACGTTGGTGCGCAGGCCGAGTACGTGGGTGCCGGCGAGCGCCGCGTCGAGCCGGGACAGGGCCTCGTCGCGATCGGCGCCATGGGCGATGACCTTGCCGAGCATGGGGTCGTAGTCCGAGCCCACGACGGTGCCGACGCGCAGGCCGGAGTCCACGCGGATGCCGTCGCCGGACGGCTCCTCCAGCTCCAGGACGGTGCCGCCGGTGGGCAGGAAGCCCTTGGCGGGGTCCTCGGCGTAGACGCGGGCCTCGATCGCGTGGCCGGTGAGCGTCACGTCCTCCTGGCGCAGGGTGAGCTCCTCGCCGGCGGCGATGCGGACCTGCCAGTCCACGAGGTCCACACCGGTCACCATCTCGGTGACGGGGTGCTCCACCTGGAGACGGGTGTTCATCTCCATGAAGAAGAACTCGTCGGGCTTCTTCGCGGACACGATGAACTCGACCGTGCCGGCGCCCACGTAGCCGACCGAGCGGGCGGCGTCGCAGGCGGCGGCGCCGATGCGCTGGCGGGTGTCCTCGTCGAGCAGGGCCGATGGCGCCTCCTCGATGACCTTCTGGTGGCGGCGCTGCAGTGAGCACTCGCGCTCGCCCAGGTGGATGACGTTGCCGTGGCGGTCGGCGAGGACCTGGACCTCGATGTGGCGCGGGGTGTCCACGAAGCGCTCGAGGAACAGGGTGTCGTCGCCGAAGGCACCCGCGGACTCGCGGCGGGCCGAGGCCAGGGCGTCGCGCATCCCGGAGGCGTCCTCGACGCGCCGCATACCCTTGCCGCCGCCGCCCGCGGACGGCTTGATGAGCACCGGGAAGCCGACCTCGTCGGCCGCGGCGACCAGCTCGTCGTCGGTCAGTCCGGGCCGCGAGATGCCAGGGACGGTGGGCACGTCGCGCTCGGAGACGGCGGCCTTGGCGGTGATCTTGTCGCCCATCGTCTCGATGGCGGTGGCGGGCGGGCCGACGAAGATCAGGTCGGCCTCCTCGAGCGCCCGGGCGAACGTCGCGTTCTCGGACAGGAAGCCATAGCCGGGGTGGACGGCCTGGGCGCCGGTCCGGCGGCAGGCCTCGATGACCTTGTCGATGTCGAGGTAGGACTGCGACGCCGGGGCGGGCCCGAGCCGGACGGCGGCGTCGGCCATGCGCACGTGCTGGGCGTCGGCGTCGGCGTCGGAGTAGACGGCCACGGAGCGGATCCCGGCGGCGCGCAGGGAGCGGATCACGCGGCAGGCGATCTCGCCGCGGTTGGCGACGAGGACGGTGTGGAGTCGGGTGGTCATTGGTCAGCTCACATCCTGAAGACGCCGTTGTTGACCGGCTCGAGGGGGGCGTTGGCGGCGGCGGCGAGCGCCAGACCGAGGACGGCGCGGGTGTCGGCGGGGTCGATGATCCCGTCGTCCCAGAGGCGGGCCGTGGAGTAGTAGGCCGTGGACTGCTCCTCGAACTGCTCGCGGATCGGCGCGGTGAACTCCTCGTGCTGCTCGTCGGTCCACTCCCCGCCGGCCCTGGTCACCTGGGCGGCACGGACGGTGGCGAGGGTGTCGGCGGCCTGCGGGCCGCCCATGACGGCGATGCGCGCGTTGGGCCACATCCACAGGAACCGCGGCGAGTAGGCGCGGCCACACATGGAGTAGTTGCCGGCGCCGAACGACCCCCCGACGACGACGGTGAACTTCGGCACCCGTGCGCAGGCCACGGCGGTGACCATCTTGGCGCCGTTCTTGGCGATGCCTCCCGCCTCGTACTGGCGGCCCACCATGAATCCCGTGATGTTCTGCAGGAACACGAGCGGGATCTTGCGGCGGTCGCACAGTTCGATGAAGTGCGCGCCCTTGAGGGCGGACTCGGAGAAGATCACGCCGTTGTTGCCGATGATCCCCACGGGGTGGCCGTGGATCCGCGCGAACGCCGTGACCATGGAGGTGCCGTAGTCCTTCTTGAACTCGGTGTACTCGCCGCCGTCGACGATCGTGCCGATGACGTCGCGCACGTCGTACGGGGTCCGCGAGTCGGTGGGCACGAGGTCGTAGAGGTCGGTCTGCGGGCGCACCGGGTCCACCGGCTCGAGCACCTCCCACTCAGGCTCGGGGGCGGGCGGGCAGGTCGCGACGATCTCGCGGACCTTCATGAGCGCGTCGTAGTCGTCGTCGGCCAGGTGGTCCACGACGCCGGAGGTCTTGGCGTGGAGGTCGCCGCCGCCCAGCTCCTCGGCGGTGACCTCCTCGCCCGTCGCGGCCTTCACCAGCGGCGGGCCGGCGAGGAAGATCGTGCCCTGGTTGCGGACGATCACGGCCTCGTCACTCATCGCCGGGACGTAGGCGCCGCCGGCGGTGCACGAGCCCATGACGGCCGCGATCTGCGGAATGCCCTTGGCGGACATGGTGGCCTGGTTGTAGAAGATGCGGCCGAAGTGGTCGCGGTCCGGGAAGACCTCGTCCTGCTGGAGCAGCATGGCGCCGCCGGAATCGACGAGGTAGATGCACGGCAGGTTGTTGGCCAGGGCGACCTCCTGGCCGCGCAGGTGCTTCTTGACCGTCATCGGGTAGTAGGTACCGCCGGAGACGGTGGCGTCGTTGGCGATCACGAGGCACTCCCGGCCGGAGACGCGGCCGATGCCGGCGACCACTCCGGCGCCGGGGGCCTTTCCGCCGTACATGTCCTCGGCGGCGAGCGGGGAGAGCTCGAGGAAGGGACTGCCCGGGTCGAGCAGGACGTCGATGCGCTGGCGTGCGAGGAGCTTGCCCCGCTCGAGGTGGCGGGCCCGGGCCTTCTCGCCGCCGCCCCGGGCGGCGCGGTCGAGGCGGGCGCGCAGGTCGGCGAGGAGTTCCTGGTGCGACTGTCGATTGGTTGCGGCCGTCATGGACACCGCTCCCCTTTCAGTTAAGTCGGATTAACTGAAAATCAGAGTAGTGGGCCGGGTCACACTTGTCCATACCCGAAAGTGGAGGACGCCCCCCGCGGGTGACGACGCACCCATCGCCGCGGTGGCCCTCTCGCGAGCGGATCACCCCTCGACGAGCTGCGCCACCCGCGGCCCCACCCGCCGGGTGAGGACGATCTCCGTGCGCGTGCGCAGGACGCCCTCGGTGGCGATGATCGCGCCGAAGACGTCCTCGAGATGCTCGTGGTCGCGCGCCACCACCCGGCACACGAGGTCGAACTCGCCGGCCACCGACACCACCTCGAGCACGTGCGGGATCTGCGCCAGCCCGGCGCAGGTGGAGTCGAGCCGCGCCTGCGCCAGGTGGACGTGGACGAACGCCGACAGCGGGTAGCCGAGCCCCGCCGGGTCGAGCGTCGGCGCCCACGAGGCGATCACGCCGCCCTCGACAAGCTTGTCGAGCCGCGACTGCGCGGTCCCCCGGGCCACCCCGAGCCTGCGCGCAAACTCGCGCACGCCCGCCCGGGGTTCGCTCATGAGGAGCCCCAGCAGCCGCCGATCCAGTCCGTCGAGCCGCCTCGCCGTCGTCATCCGTCGTCACCACCTGTCCGCCCAGGCGGACCAACGGTGGACCACTGGTCCACCATTTCTCCGCCCCCCACCGTGCCGTCGGGCCAACGGTACCGTCTTCGCACTGGCCGCGTGACGCCGGTCACATAGCCGGTTACGGTCGGGGGACACGACGGCCACAGCCGTACCCGACCCACAAGGCCAGGTGACACCGATGACCTCCGTGACCAGCCACCACACCGACGGGCGCCACGACCGCGACCACCACCACGGCGGGCGGCCCGACGCCGACTCCTTTTCCCTCGAGGACCGCTACACGCGCGACGAGGGCACGGTGTTCCTCACGGGCATCCAGGCACTGGCCCGAATGGTCCGCGACCGCGCCCGGCTGGACCGCCGGCAGAACCTCGCGACCGGCTCGCTGATCTCCGGCTACGAGGGGTCGCCGCTCGCCGGGTACGACCTCGAGATCTCGCGGCGTGCCCGCACCTACCTCGACCCCTACGACGTGGTGCACCGCCCCGCACTCAACGAGGAGCTCGGCGCCACCTCCGTCATGGGTGCCCAGCTCGCCTCGCGCGCCGGCACCCTGGGCCGCGGTCCGGTCTCGGGTGAGCAGCTCGCCGGCGTCGTGGGCTACTGGTACGGCAAGGCGCCCGGCCTGGACCGGGCGACCGACGCGCTGCGCCACGCCAACCTCGTGGGCACCGACCCGAACGGCGGGGCGGTGGCGCTCGTCGGTGACGACCCGGGTGCCAAGTCCTCGACCGTGCCGTGCGCCTCCGAGATGGCGCTCGCGGACCTCTACATGCCGATCCTCTACCCCGCCGACTCGCAGGACATCCTCGACCTGGGCGTCCACGCGGCGGTGATGAGCCGGGTCTCCGGCCTGTGGACCTCGCTCAAGATCTCCGCGCACGTCGCCGACGGCTCCTCGACGGCCGTCGTGCACCCCGACCGCGTCCTGCCGCACCTCGGCGACCTCGGCCGCAGCCCGCACGTGCCGGACGCCCGCCTGCTCGGCGCCACCCTCATGGAGCTCGAGCAGAACCAGCTCACCACCCGCATCCCGCGGGCCCTGGAGTACGCACGCATCAACGGCATCAACCGGATGGTCGCGCGCACCGCCGACGACCGGATCGGGATCGTCGCCGCCGGCAAGACCTACCTGGACGTCCGTTCGGCGCTGGCCCGGCTGGGCCTCGACGAGGACGAGCTGGCCCGCCGCGGCATCCGCCTGCTCAAGCTGGGCATGGTCTACCCCATGGAGCGGGAGATGCTGTACCGCTTCGTCGACGGCCTCGACGAGGTGATCGTGGTCGAGGAGAAGCGCGACTTCATCGAGACCATGATCCGCGAGATCCTCTACGACCGCCCCCACACCCCCGACGTGCGCGGCAAGACCAACGAGGACGGCTCCACGCTGTTCAGCCGCTTCGGCGAGCTCGACGTGGACTCGGTGACCCGCGGCCTGGCGCACCGGCTCGGCACCGTCCACGGGCTCGAGTCCGTGCGGGCGTGGCAGAGGGGCGCCGGTCGGGGCCGCGGGCGGATCGAGCTGCCCGTCCTCAACCGCAGCCCCTACTTCTGTAGCGGCTGCCCGCACAACTCCTCGACCAAGGTCTCCGAGGGCACGCTCGTCGGCGCCGGCATCGGTTGCCACGCCATGGTGCTGCTCCAGCCGGAGTCGCAGGTCGGCGACATCACCGGCATCACCCAGATGGGCGGCGAGGGCGCGCAGTGGCTCGGCATGGCGCCGTTCGTCTCCGAGACGCACTTCGTCCAGAACGTCGGCGACGGCACCTTCGACCACTCCGCCTCCCTCGCGCTGCGCGCGGCCGTGGGCGCCGGCGAGAACATCACCTACAAGCTGCTGTTCAACGGCACCGTCGCCATGACCGGCGGCCAGGACACGGTCGGCGGCAAGTCGCTCGCCGAGACGTGCCGGCTGCTGCTCGCGGAGAAGGTCGCCAAGGTCGTCGTCACCACCGACGACGTCAGGCGCACCCGCCGTGCCGGGATCGGCTCGGGCGCGCTCCGGGACGTGGAGGTCCGTGACCGCGCCGACATGCTCGACGTCCAGCGCGAACTCGCCGCCGTCCCCGGGGTCACCGTCCTGGTCCACGACCAGCACTGCGCGGCCGAGAAGCGGCGGGGCCGCAAGCGCGGCACCGTCCCCACCCCCACCGAGCGGGTGGTGATCAACGAGCGCATCTGCGAGGGCTGCGGCGACTGCGGGCAGAAATCCAACTGCCTGTCCGTGCACCCGGTCGACACCGAGTTCGGCCGCAAGACGCGGATCGACCAGTCGAGCTGCAACCTCGACCTGTCCTGCCTCGACGGCGATTGCCCGTCGTTCGTCACCGTGACCCCCGGTGAGAAGCGCCGCGCGTCGGTGACGGTCCCGGATCTCGACGACGACGAGGTGGCCGCACCCGGCACGCGGGCCCTCACCGGCGAGGCCCCCTTCCACCTACGCATCACCGGCATCGGCGGCACGGGGATCGTCACCGTGTCGGCCGTGCTGGCCACCGCCGCCGTGCTCGACGGGCACGTGGCGCGCACCCTCGACATGACCGGCCTCGCGCAGAAGGGCGGCGCCGTGGTCTCCGACATCACGCTCACCGCGGGCCCACAGGAGCTCTCCGCCAAGGTGGCCACCGGTGAGGCCGACCTGTACCTCTGTGCCGACGGACTCGTGGGCGCCGACCCGGTCAACCTCAAGGTGGCCGGCCGCGACCGCACCACCGCCGTCATCTCCACGACCAGGGTCCCCACCGGGCAGATGGTCGTGGACACCGCGGTGGGCTACCCCGCCGACGCGCAGGTCTCCGGCGCGGTGGAGCGGGCCTGCGCCCGGGCCGTGCGGCTGGACGCCGGCGAACTCTCCGAGCGGCTGTTCGGCGAGACCGTCTCCGCCAACATGCTCCTCGTGGGCGCCGCGTTCCAGTCCGGCGCGCTACCCGTGTCGGCGGCGTCGATCGAGCGGGCCGTCGAGCTCAACGGTGTGGCCGTGGAGCGCAACCTCCAGGCGTTCCGTCGCGGGCGACAGGCCGTCGCCGACCCGGCTGCGCTCACCGCCGCGCTCGAGGCGGCGCACCCCGCCCCGGCACCGGCCGAGCCGTCGGCCGCCGCGCTCCGCGTCCTCGCCGGGCTGGGCCCCGTCGGCGCCGGGCTGCGCGACGCCGTGGCGCTGCGGGTCGAGGAGCTCGTGGCCTACCAGGACGAGACGTACGCGCTGCGCTACCTGGACCGGGTCGAGCGGATCCGCGCCGCCGAGCAGCGCGCCGTGCCCGGCTCCGAGGAGCTCACCGACGCCGTGGCGAGGCACCTCCACAAGCTCATGGCCTACAAGGACGAGTACGAGGTGGCCCGGCTCGCCCTGGACACCGCGTTCTCGGCGAAGGTCGCCGAGGAGTTCGGCGACGACGCCCGCGTGGCGATCCGCCTACACCCGCCGGTCCTGCGGGCGCTGGGGTTGCAGAGGAAGATCGCCGTGGGCGAGTGGGCTCGGCCCGCGCTGGCCGGCCTCGCCCGCGCCAAACGGCTGCGCGGCACCCGCGCCGACGTGTTCGGCCTCGCCGGGGTCCGGCGCCTCGAGCGGTCGCTGCTCGCCGAGTACGAGCAGCTCGTGGACCGCATGGCCGCGCACCTCGAGCGGGCTGTGGGTACCTCCGGTATCGCGGCGGCGCGGCAGCACGTGTCGTGGATCGCCGACGCCGCGCGCGTGGCGGCGCTGCCGGACATGGTGCGCGGCTACGAATCGGTCAAGGAGCGCAACGCCGAGGCGTACCGCGCCGAACTCGCCGAGGGCGTGGCCGCCCTGTTCTGAACCGATGTCCACCAGGCGGCCCCGCGTCGGCGCGGGGCCGCCTAGCATCGGGCCATGTCCTCCACCGACCACGACGTCCGCACCCGGGTGCACGTGTTCCGGGACGACGCCCTGGGACACGACGACGCCACCGCCCTGGCCGACCGCCTGCAACGGGGTGAGGTCTCGCCCACCGAACTGGTCGAGGCCGCCATCGCCCGCTGTGAGGAGGTCGATCCGGTGCTCGGCGCGCTCGCGCACACCGACTACGACCGGGCCCGCGAACGGGCGGCACGCGCCGACCTCACCGACCCGCTGGCCGGCGTGCCGACCGCCTTCAAGGACAACGTCCTGGTCGAGGGCACGCCCATGACCCAGGGCTCCCGCGCCGTGGCCGCCACCCCGGCCCCCCGCGACGGCGCCATCGCCCGCCTCTTCCGCTCGACCGGCCTCATCCCGGTGGGCACCACCGCGATGCCGCCGTTCGGCTGGACCGCCGCCACCGAACGCCAGGGCGGCCTCTACACCCGCAACCCGTGGCGCACCGACCGCACCTCCGGCGGCTCGTCCGGCGGGGCCGCCGCACTTGTGGCTGCGGGCGCGCTGCCGCTGGCCCACGCCAACGACGGCGGAGGCTCCACCCGCATCCCCGCCGCCGCGTGCGGGCTGGTCGGCCTCAAGATCACCCGCGGCCTGCTCCCGCCCGACGACTGGACCGGCGGCATGCCCATCGACCTGGCCTCGCAGTCCATCCTCTCGCGGTCCGTGCGCGACGTGGTGACCACCTTCGCCGCGCTCGAGCGGGACCTCGCGTTCTCGGCGTCCATCGGCACCGCCAAGCCCGCGCCGTCGCGCCGCCTGCGCATCGGCCTGATCGACGCCTCGCCGATCGGCCCGGCCATCGACGCCGACACGCGGGCGACCCTCGAGGCCACCGCGCGGATGCTCGAGGATCTGGGGCACCACGTGGAGCCCGCGGACCCGCCGGTCGAGGCGCGGTTCCGCGAGGCGTTCGTGGCCTACTGGGCGCTGCTCTCGTTGGGCATGAGCGCCACCGGCCACACACGCTTCGGCAAGGGCTTCTCGCTGCGCGACCTCGACGCCTTCACCCTGGGCCTCAACAAGCTCGCCCTGCGCGAGTTGTGGCGCATGGTCTCCCACCTGCGCTACCTCAAGCATGTCGGGGCCGGTTACGACGCGACGTTCGGCGACCTCGACGTGATCCTGTCCCCCGTGGTCTCCCACGTCACCCCCGAGGCCGGCTACCTGGACGCCGACCAGCGCTTCGAGCAGCACCTCCAGCGTGTGTCGGACTGGGTCACCTTCACGCCCCTGCAGAACGTCTCCGGCGGTCCCGCGATCTCGCTGCCCACCGGCGCGACCGCCGACGGCCTGCCCGTGGGCGTGCAGCTCTCCGCCCGGTGCGGGGCCGACCGGCTGCTCGTGGAGCTGGCCGCCGAGATCGAGGCCGCCCACCCGTGGCGGCGCATCGACGCGGACCGAGGCGGGCGGGGTCCGTCAAGCCCGTAGCGAGTCTCAGGCGCGCAGCGCGGCCCCGGCCATCGCGGCGAGCATCCGGCGCAGCTCGGGCTCCGGCATCGCCGGCAGCCGCGGGCTCGAGTTGAGCAAGCCGAACACGGCGTGGACGTGGGCCCGGGCATCGACGGTCCGCAGGTCCGGCCGCAGTAGCATCAGGGTCTCGACCCATATCTCGGCGTACTCGCGCTGCAGCCGGCGCACCTCGTGGCGCGGGCCCGCGGGCAGGGCGCCGAGGTCGCGGAACTGCACGCTGATGAGGTCCGGCTCGGTGGCCACGAAGTCGATGTGGACCGCGAGCAGCGCGTCGAGAACGTCTGCCGGCCCGCCTCCCCGCTCGACCGCGGCCCGGCCGCCTTCGCACAGGCGCCGCGAGATGTCGAGGAGCATCGCGGCGAGCACGTCCTCCTTGGCGGAGAAGTAGCGGTACATCCCCGGACCCGAGATGCCCACCTCGGCACCGATGTCGTCCAACCTCACCGCGTGGAACCCGCGGCGGGCCATGAGGCGGGCGGCGGCCACCAGGATCTCGCCGCGCCGGCGGACCTTGGCCTGCGCGCGCGGGGTCAGTGCGGGCGTCCCCTCGCCTGCCGCCTCACCCATACGCTGCTCCGTCATCTCTCGATGGTGCCACCAGCGCCTGACCTCGTGACCAACGAACTTCTCGCGCGCCTGACCATCATCGCCTCGGAAGCGGACCAGCTCAGTGGAAAAAGTGCCGCGCGCCGGTGAAGTACATGGTGATCCCGGCCTTCTCGGCGGCGTCGATCACCTCGGCGTCACGCACCGACCCGCCGGGCTGGACCACGGCCCGCACGCCGGCCCCGGCAAGGACCTCGAGGCCGTCGGCGAAGGGGAAGAAGGCGTCGGAGGCCGCCACGGCGCCCGCGACCCGCTCCCCCGCGCGCTGCACGGCCAGTCGCGCGGAGTCCACGCGGTTGACCTGGCCCATGCCTACGCCGACCGTGGCGCCCTCGTGGGCGAGCAGGATCGCGTTGGACTTGACGGCGCGGCAGGCGCGCCACGCGAAGAGCAGGTCGCGCAGGGTGGCCTCGTCGGCGTCCGGCCCGCACGCCCTGGTCCAGCCCGCGGTCACGTCGCCGGCGGCGTCCAGGACGTCGCGCTGCTGCACCAGCACGCCGCCGGAGATCTGCTTGCGCTCGAGCTCGGCGCCGGTCGGGGAGTCGGCACGCAGGATCCGGATGTTCTTCTTGCGCTGGAGGATCTCCACCGCGCCGTCGGCGTAGCCCGGCGCGATGATCACCTCGGTGAAGATCTCGGCGACCTGCTCGGCCATCGCCACGCTCACCTCGCGGTTGGCGGCGATCACCCCGCCGAACGCGCTCACCGGGTCGCACTCGTGGGCGGCGCGGTGGGCGGCGGCGATGTCGCCCGCGATCGCGATGCCGCACGGGTTGGCGTGCTTGATGATCGCCACGCACGGCTCGGCGTGGTCGAACGCCGAGCGCCACGCGGCGTCACCGTCGACGTAGTTGTTGAAGCTCATCTCCTTGCCGTGGAGCTGCTCGGCCTGCGCGAGGCCGGGCGCCGCGGCGGGATCGGTGTACAGCGCCGCGCTCTGGTGCGGGTTCTCGCCGTAGCGCAGCGTGGCGGCGCGGTCCAGGCTCTGGCCGAGCCACACGGGATACGTCGCCTCGCCGTCGTCGGTGCCCTCGGCGGTCTGCTCGGTCATCCATGTGGCCACGGCGACGTCGTAGGCGCCGGTGTGCCGGAACGCGGCGGCCGCGAGGCGCCGACGCTGCTCGAGCGAGAAGCCACCACCCCGCACGGCCTCGAGCGCCTCGTCGTAGCCGGCCGGGTCCACGAGCACGGCCACCGACGGGTGGTTCTTGGCGGCCGCGCGGACCATGGACGGTCCGCCGATGTCGATCTGCTCGACGCACGCGTCGTAGTCCGCGCCGGAGGCCACGGTGTCGGTGAAGGGGTAGAGATTGACGACGACGAGCTCGAACGGCTGCACGTCCAGCTCTGCGATCTGGTCGAGGTGCTCGGGCTTGCGCGTGTCGGCCAGGATCCCGGCGTGCACGCGCGGGTGCAGGGTCTTGACCCGGCCCTCGAGGCACTCGGGGAAGCCGGTCAGCTCGTCGACGGGGGTCACCGCGACCCCGGCGTCGGCGATCCGCTGCGCGGTCGAGCCGGTCGAGACGATCTCGACGCCCGCCTCGGCGAGGCCCTTCGCCAGGTCCTCGAGTCCGGTCTTGTCGTAGACGCTGATGAGGGCGCGGCGCACGGGCCTGCGGGAGTTGTCCGGCTGAGAGGTCACGAGCGGACCACCTTTCGACCATCGATGTGGAGTCGGCCCCTGGCGGCGGCCGCGAGGACGTCGACGAGCATCTCGCGCTCGACGACCTTGATGCGTTCGTGGAGGCTGACCTCCGTGTCGTCCGGGCGCACCTCGACCGCGCGCTGCGCGATCACCGGCCCGGTGTCCACCCCGGAGTCCACGACGTGGACCGTGCAGCCGGTCACCGTGACCCCGTAGGCGAGGGCGTCCCGCACCGCGTGCGCGCCCGGAAAGGACGGGAGCAGCGCGGGGTGGGTGTTGACGACGACGCCGTCGAACCGCTCGAGGAACGCGGACCCGAGGATGCGCATGAACCCCGCCGAGACCACCCAGTCCGGGTCGTGGACCGCCACGGCGTCGCGCAGGGCGGTGTCCCAGTCGGCGCGGTCCGCGAAATCGGACGGGCGGATCACCGCGGTCGGCCGCCCAGCGCGCTCGGCGCGGGCCACGGCCTCGCAGTCGCGGTCGGAGACCAGCGCGGCCACGCGGTAGGGGCAGTCGGCGTCCGCGGTGGAATCGAGCACGCTCTGCGCGAGCGTGCCCGGCCCGGAGGCCAAGAGGACGATCGAACAGGATGCACCGGACTCGGCACCGATCACGTCCACTCCTGCCCGTCGTTCCCGAGCGCCCGGACGGTCCCCGGGCGCCGGTTCGCAGTCTAGTAGGCGGTCACGGCCGACCCGCGGCGGGTTTGGCGGTGTCGGACCGCGTCAGCGCTGTTGCTCGGGCGCGGGCGGGTCGTCCGGCGCCGCGTCGGTGGCGTCAGCAGACTCGGTGGACTCAGCGGTGGCGTCAGCGGTCTCTGGCTCGGGCACCCGCTCTTCGTGTTCCGCGGCGGCATCGTCCTCGGCGACGGGTTCCTCCTCGGGGGCCGCGGCTTCGTCGTCGTCACCCGCTCCCGCGCCCCCGGCCATGCCGGCGCGGCGGCGGCGACGCTCGAGCTCGTTCTGCGCCCGCTCGCGGCGGCGCGTGAGGCCGGCCAACGAGAGCGCGATGGTCACCGAGCCGATCACCCCGAACAGCAGCAGCGCCATGCCGGCGGCGATGAGCGAGCCGGTCCCGACCGTGCCGAGCAGGCCGAGCCGCCCGCCCGCGATCACAGGCGTCACCGCGATCACGGCCGCCACGATCACGGCCGCCAGCCAGGCGGTCTTGACCGCGTCGGCGGTCGAGCGGAACCAGTGCGCCACCGCGCGGGCGAGCACCGCCGCCACGAGCACGGTGAGGATGAGCAGCCCCTGGATCGCCCAGTGCGGTCCGGTGGCGGGCAACGCCGCGGCGAGCGGCACCTCCGGCATCGGCCCGCGCGACACCGCGAACACACTGTACGACGCCTCGCCGAGGTGGGCCTCGCCACCCACGGCGAGCGTCGCGGCCGACAGGATGAGGTTGGGGAGGTAGCCGACCGAGATCGCGGTGAGCGAGAGCGTGCCCCAGAAGTCCTTGCCGATCTCCAACACCGCGCCGACCGGGCCCCAGGCCACGACCAGGCCGACCGTGATGAGCAGGGCCGCCACCGCCCACAACGCCGCCGCGTACGCCGCGCCCAGATGCAGCCCGCCGCGCACCCACAGCGGGAGAACCTCGCGCAGGTCGCGCCGGAAGTACAGCCACACCCCGAGCCCGGAGCCGGCGAGCGCGACGGACGCCGACCACAGCACGGCCTGCGCCATCCCCGTCTCGCGGACCGCGAAGTCCGAGCTCGCCGAACCCATCACGAAACAGGCGAGGACCGTGACGAGGACCCCCGTCACCGTCACTCCCCCGATCGCCGCGCCGGCCTCGCGGGGGCCGGGTTGCTCGACGTCGGACAGGACCACCCGGGTCTGGCGGGCGAGCATCGCCATGTACAGCAGCGGCGGCAGCAGCGGGAGGACGCCGAGCTCGACGTCGTCGATCGTCAGCGGTACCCGGTTGACCACGAGCCACTCGACGCCGACCACCGGGAACAGGGCGTCGAACCCGCTCGCCGCGAAGACCAGGACGCCCAGCGTGACCGCGGTGAGCACGAGGAGGGTGACGACGACGGGGAGCGCCGCGGCGGCGGCCGTCCACAGCAGCGGACGTGCGCCCGCGGGCGACCGCCGGGCGGCGGGCCGGATGACGCGTTGGGGACTCACCCTGCCACCGTAGAGAGAGCCTCGCCCGCGGCGCCCCCGGCACGCCGCGACCCCCGCCATCCTGAGGACGGCGGGGGTCGCGGAACGGTCCGTGACGGGCGGGCCGACGGCACCACGGGGGCGCCGCGCCCGGCCGGATCACATCGCGTCGAGGATCTCCTTGGCGAGCTGGGCGGTCTCGGACGGCGTCTTGCCGACCTTGACGCCCGCGGCCTCGAGGGCCTCCTTCTTGGCCTGCGCGGTGCCAGCGGAGCCCGAGACGATGGCGCCGGCGTGGCCCATGGTCTTGCCCTCGGGGGCGGTGAAGCCGGCGACGTAGCCGACGACCGGCTTGGTGACGTTGGCCTTGATGTAGTCGGCGGCGCGCTCCTCGGCGTCGCCGCCGATCTCGCCGATCATCACGATGATCTTGGTCTCCGGGTCGTTCTCGAAGGCCTCGATGCAGTCGATGTGCGTGGTGCCGATGATCGGATCGCCGCCGATGCCGATGGCGGTCGAGAAACCGTAGTCGGACAGCTCGTACATCATCTGGTAGGTCAGCGTGCCCGACTTCGACACGAGACCGACCGGGCCCTTGCCGGCGATGTTCGCCGGGGTGATGCCGACGAGCGACTCACCGGGGGTGATGATGCCGGGGCAGTTGGGGCCGATGATGCGGGTCTTGTTGCCCTTGGCGAGGTTGTAGTTCCACGCGGTGGCGGTGTCGAGCACGGGGGCGCCCTCGGTGATGACCACGGCGAGCGGGATCTCCGCGTCCACGGCCTCGATGATGGCGTCCTTGGTGAACGGCGGCGGGACGAAGAGGATCGTCACATCGGCTCCGGTCATCTCCATCGCCTCGGCGACCGAGCCGAAGACGGGGAGTTCGACGTCGTTGCCGTCGGCGTCCTTGTGGGCGACCGTGGTGCCGGCCTTGCGGGCGTTGACGCCACCGACGATCTGGGTGCCGGCCGCGAGCATGCGCGCGGTGTGCTTGGTGCCCTCGCCGCCGGTGATGCCCTGGACGATGACCTTGCTGTCCTTGTTGAGGAAGATCGACATGTCTTGTGGTTCCTTCTCTTCCTTACTTGGAGGCCAGCTCGGCGGCCTTGGCGGCCCCGGAGTCCATGTTCTCGGCCAGGGTCACGAGCGGATGGTTCGCGTCGGCGAGGATCTTGCGACCCTCCTCGACGTTGTTGCCGTCGAGGCGGACGACGAGCGGCTTGTTGGCCTCGTCGCCCAGGATCTCGAGGGCCTTGACGATGCCGTTGGCGACCGCGTCGCACGCGGTGATGCCGCCGAAGACGTTGACGAAGACGCTCTTGACCTGATCGTCACCGAGAATCACGTCGAGGCCGTTGGCCATGACCTCGGCCGAGGCGCCGCCGCCGATGTCGAGGAAGTTGGCCGGGCCGACGCCGTACTGCTCGCCCGCGTAGGCCACGACGTCGAGGGTGGACATCACGAGACCGGCACCGTTGCCGATGATGCCGACCTCGCCGTCGAGCTTGACGTAGTTGAGGTCGTTCCCCTTGGCCTTGAGTTCCAGCGGGTCGGTGGTGCCCGCGTCGGAGAAGTCCTCGAAGACGTCCTTGTGTCGGAACTCGGCGTTCTCGTCGAGCGTGACCTTACCGTCGAGCGCGAGGATCCGGTCGTCCGGCGTGCGGACGAGGGGGTTGACCTCGACGAGGGTCGCATCCTCCTCGATGAACACCTTGTACAGGGTCTCGATGGTGACGGCGGCGGAGTCGAGCACCTCCTCGGGGAGGTGGCCCGCAGCGGCGATCTCGCGCGCCTTGGCGCGGTCGACACCGACGGTCGGATCGATGTTGATCTTGGCGAGGCGGTCCGGGGTCTCCTCTGCGACCTGCTCGATCTCGACGCCGCCCTCGACCGAGCACATGGCCAGGTAGTTGCGGTTGGCGCGGTCGAGCAGGAACGAGATGTAGTACTCCTCCGCGATGTCGCTGGCCTCGGCGACCAGCAGACGCTTGACGACGTGACCCTTGATATCCAGGCCGAGGATGTCCTCCGCGTGCTTCTTGGCCTCGGCCGGGTCGTCCGCCAGCTTGACGCCGCCGGCCTTCCCGCGGCCGCCGACCTTCACCTGCGCCTTGACGACGACCGGCTTACCGATCTCGGCGGCGATCTTCTCGGCTTCCTCCGCGGTGTCCGCGACGCGCCCCGGGGTGGTGGGGACGTCGTGCTTACCGAAGAGAGCCTTTGCCTGGTATTCAAAGAGGTCCATCAGCTCACCATCTAGACGTGGGTAGATTCGCCCGGCCCTGGTTCAAAGCCGAGTCGAGCCTCATACTAGGCGCCGACTGTGTCGCCCGTCCCACTCCGGGGGTAACCCTGTGCGTTGCGTCACAGTAACCTCGGACCCCGGACGGACGAAGCGCTGCCACAACAGCATCTATCGACCCAGGCGGGAACACCGTCCCCACCCGCCACAGCGCTCCGATCAGACCTTCCCGGTTTCCCCGCCGTTCACCTTGCGGCACCGTTGCCGGTCCGTTACCTTGGACGACGTCTTAGTCACGAAAAGGTCACGACCGGAGATCAGAGGGGAAACGACAACGGTGAACGAGTCGCATCAGGGTGGTAGCGCGACCCCCGTCGTCATTCCCGCCCGTGGCTCCTCCGGCACCGGCCGGCATCGTGTCCCCGCCCCGCCCCACGCGCTGCGTGGCCGTGCCGCGGTCCTCGCGGTGGCCGCGGGCGCCGCGGTCTCCGCCGCCTCGGCCGGCTCCGCGCTCGGCGCGGGCGGCACCCAGGCCACCGAGTCGGGCGACATCGCGCTGCTCGCCGGCGGCGAGGCCGCCCCGGCCCCCGCCGCGCCGCAGGCCCCGGCAACCCCCGCCGTCGCTACGCCCTCGCAGCCCGCCCCCGTGGTCGCCGCGGACGACGTCGCCGAAGACCTCCGTTCGACGATCGTCTCCACCCTCAAGGCGGGCACGGAGATCAACACCCAGCGCGAGATCGCCGAGGAAAAGGCCCGCCGCCCGCAGATCGCACTGCCGGCCGTCGGCGCCTTCACCTCCCCCTACGGCATGCGCTGGGGCGTCATGCACGCCGGCATCGACATCGCCAACGCGGTCGGCACCCCGATCCTCGCCGCCACCAACGGCACCGTGGTGGACTCGGGCCCGGCCCAGGGCTACGGCAACTGGATCCGCATCATGTCGGACGACGGCGTCATGACCGTCTACGGCCACATGGAGACCCTCGACGTCGAGGTGGGCCAGCGCGTCTACGCCGGCCAGAAGATCGCCGGCATGGGCTCGCGCGGCTTCTCCACCGGCTCGCACCTGCACTTCGAGGTCCTGCTCAACGACGGCAATGACCACATCGACCCGGTGGTCTGGCTGGCGCAGCACGGCATCGGCCTCGACGGCAGCACCGGCGGCGGCTCCTCCCTGAGCTGAGCCGCCCGGCCCGCTCGGCGGGCGACCTGCCCCCCTACAACTTCTGCATCGGCACGCCGCCGATGAGCATGAGGCGCACCTTCCCCGACGCCCCGAAGTCGATCGTCGCGGTCGCGCGCGGCCCGGAGCCGTCGCACGAGAGCACCTTGCCCAGCCCGTACTTGTCGTGCGTTACGCGGTCGCCGGGCGCCAGCTCGAGCGCGGGCCCAGAGGCCTTGGCCCGCGGGATTCCCGTGGACCGCCCCGCGCCGGAGCCGCCGGACCGGTAGCCGCCGCCCCCGCCGCCGAAGCGCCGACGCGGGGCGAACCCGTCGTCGTCATCGAACCCTCCGATGCCACCGGCGGGCTCCTCTCGCTGCCAGTCGATCGCTTCGGCGGGGATCTCCTCGAGGAAGCGCGATCCGGGATTGGTCATGGGCTGGCCCCACGACGAGCGCATCATCGCGCGCGAGAGGTACAGCCGCCGGCGGGCGCGGGTGATGCCCACGTACGCCAGGCGACGCTCCTCGGCGAGCTCGGCCGGGTCGCCCAGCGCCCGCATGTGCGGGAAGAGCCCGTCCTCCATGCCGATGAGGAACACCACCGGGAACTCCAGGCCCTTGGCCGTGTGCAGGGTCATCAGGGTGACCTGCCCCTGGGAGTCGTCGGGAATCTCGTCGGCGTCGGCCACCAGGGAGACCCGCTCGAGGAACGCGGCGAGCGAGCCCGGCTCGGCCACGCCCTCGTCGAGCTGGGCGTCCAGACCGTCGCCGTCACCCTCGGCGCCGGGGCCGAAGCCCTGCTCGGCCGCGGCCCGCTGCAGCGCCGCCTCGGAGGAGAACTCGCGGCCCACGCCCACCAGCTCGTTGAGGTTGTCCAGGCGGGCGCCGTCCTGCGGGTCGTTGGAGGCCTCGAGCTCGGCGCGGTAGCCCGTGCGGTCGAGGACTGCCTCGACGAGCGCGCCCACGTCGGGGACCGAGCTCTCGCCGCCCGCGTGCTCCTCCCCCTCGAGCCGGCCGCGCAGCTCGTCGAGCAGCGCCACGAACGCAGAGATCGCGTTGACCGCCCGCGTGCCCAGCATCGCCACGCGCCCCTCGGCGGCGTCGCGCAGCGCCTCGCCGAAGCCGATCCCTCGTTGCTCGGCGTGGACCACGACGCACGCCTCGGCGCGATCGCCGATCCCGCGTCGCGGGGTGTTGAGGATGCGGCGCAGCGCCACCGCGTCGTCCGGGTTGGCGAGAACCTTGAGGTAGGCCACGATGTCGCGGATTTCCTTGCGCTCGTAGAAGCGCGTTCCGCCCACGACCTTGTACGGCAACCCGAGGCGTACGAACACGTCCTCGACCACGCGGGAGGAGTTGTTGGTGCGGTAGAACACCGCGATGTCCGCGTAGTCGTGGTCGCCGGAGTCGACGAGCCGGTCGATCTCCCCGGCCACGAACCGTGCCTCGTCGTGCTCGTTGTCCGCCACGTAGCCCACGAGCAGCTCGCCGCCCTCGGCATCCGTCCACAGGTTCTTCGGGCGGCGCCCGGGGTTCCGCGCGATCACGGCGTTGGCCGCGCCGAGGATCGTCTGCGTGGAGCGGTAGTTCTGCTCCAGCAGGATCGACCGCGCGTCCGGGTAGTCCTCCTCGAAGTCCTCGATGTTGCGGATCGTGGCACCACGGAACGCGTAGATGGACTGGTCGGCATCACCCACCACACAGAGCTCCGCCGGGGGCACGCCCACCTCGTCGTCGTCGCCCACCGTTCCCCCCACCAGGGTGCGGACCAACACGTACTGGGCGTGGTTGGTGTCCTGGTACTCGTCCACGAGCACGTGCCGGAACCGCCGCCGGTAGTAGGCCGCCACGTCCGGGTGCGCGCGCAGGAGGGCGACGGTCTCGCCGATGAGGTCGTCGAAGTCGAAGGCGTTGGCCGCCTGTAGCCGGGACTGGTACTCGGTGTACACGGCCGCGACGGTCTGCGCGGTCCGGTCGGAGTCCTCCAGCGCCCGATCCCTGGCCTCGTCCGGCTCGATCAGCTCGTTCTTGAGGTTGGAGATAGCCGACGCGAGCATGCGCGGGGTGAACTTCTTGACCTCGAGGTGCTGTTCCTTGGCGATCATGCCGAGCAGGCGGCGCGAATCGTCCGAGTCGTAGATCGTGAAATTGGAGTTGCGGGTGCCGAGCAGCGCCGACTGCGCCCGGAGGATCCGCACGCAGATCGAGTGGAAGGTGGCCACCCACATCCGCTCGGCCTGGGGCCCCACCAGCGCCGAGACGCGCTCTCGCATCTCGGCGGCGGCCTTGTTGGTGAAGGTGATCGCGAGGATCTGCCCCGGGTGCGCCCCGCCCTCCGCCAGCAGGTGGGCGATCCGCCGGGTGAGCACGCTGGTCTTGCCGGAACCGGCACCGGCCACGATGAGCAGCGGGCCGCCGCGGTGCGTGACCGCGGCGGCCTGCTGCGGGTTGAGGCCCGCGAGGAGCGGACTCCCGGCCTGAGCGGCGGGTGCGGGACCGGCGGTGTGGGCGGGGGTGGGGGCGGGGTGCGTCATCGTCCGACCAATCTACCCACCGGGTCCGACACGCCCGCCCGGGCACGGCGTGCGGCACCGCCCGGCCGTGCCCGGCTCAGCGCCGGCCCGCCCCCATGAACTGATCGACCTGCGCACTCGTGGCCTCGAGCTTCGGATCGTTGTTCAGGTAGTGCCTGGTCTCGCGGGCGACGAGGCCGGACAGCACCAGGAGCCCGATGAGGTTCGGGATGGCCATGAGCCCGTTCATGACGTCCGAGAAGTTCCACACCACCTCGAGCTCGGTCACCGCGCCCACGAACACGACGCAGGTGAAGATCATGCGGTACGGCAGGACCCCGACCCGGCCCACGAGGCGCTCCGCGCACCGCTCGCCGTAGTAGGACCAGCCGAGGATGGTGGAGAACGCGAAGAACGCGATGGACACGGCCACCAGCTTGTCGCCGAACGGGATCGCGGTCTGGAACGCCTCGGCCGTCATCGTGCCCGACGCGTCGCCGCCCTGCTCCCACACACCGGTGGTCACCAGCACGAGTCCGGTGAAGGTCACGACGATGATCGTGTCGATGAAGGTCTGGGTCATGGACACCAGGCCCTGGCGGGTGGGGTGCGAGGTCTTGGCCGCGGCCGCCGCGATCGCCGCAGAACCCATGCCGGACTCGTTGGAGAAGATGCCGCGGGCGACACCCATCTGGATGGCGTACAGAATGGCCGAGCCCGCGAACCCGCCCACGGCCGAGGTGCCGGTGAAGGCGTCGGCGAAGACCTGACCGAAGGCGCCGGGGATCTGGTCGGCGTTGACGACGAGCACGACCAGGCCGCCGAGGATGTACAGCACGATCATGAGAGGCACGAACCCCGCCGTCACCCGGCCGATCGCCTTGATGCCACCGAGCAGCACGGCGCCGGTGAGGACGAACAGGACGATGCCGGTGACCTCGAGGGGCACGTCGAACGAGTTCTCGAGCTGGGTGGCCACGGCGTTGCCCTGCGTCATGTTGCCGATACCGAAGCTGGCGATCACTGCGAACACCGCGAAAACGATCGACAGGACCCAGCCGATCCTGCCGACCTTCTCGCCGAACACCTCGCGGAATCCGCGGTGCAGGTAGTACTGCGGGCCGCCGGACTGCTCGCCCTTCGCGTCGGTCACGCGGAAGCGCACGCCGAGGAACGCCTCCGAATATTTGGAGGCCATGCCGAGCAGCGCGGTGATCCACATCCAGAACAGCGCGCCCGGCCCGCCGAGGCCGATCGCCGTGGCGACACCGACGATGTTGCCGACACCGACCGTCGCGGCGAGCGCGGTGGTGAGCGCCTGGTACTGCGAGATGTCACCCTCGGCTCCTTCGTCGTGTCGCTGGACGAACCCGAGCCTGAGGGCCGGCCCGAGCTTGCGCAGCTGCAGGAGCTTGAGCCGGATGGTGAGGAACAGGCCCGTGCCGAGGAGCAACGGGATCAGGACGAAGGGCCCCCAGACGACGGAGCCGATGTCGCCGAGCAGCGACGCGAAATTCTCCATGAGAAGGGAGAGTAGACCCCTTCCGGAGTCCCTCGTGGGCAACACGGATATCGCGTGGGATAATTCCCGTCCATGAGCACCGACCCGTCCTCCGAGCCCCTCCCCCCGGCTCTCGACCCGGCCGGGACCGACGATCCACTGTCCGAGGCCGAGATCCAGGAACTGCGCCGGGAGATCGACCGTCTCGACGCCGAGATCCTCGAGGCCATCACGCGCCGCACCGAGATCTCGCGGCGCATCGGCGCGACGCGCATGAAGTCCGGTGGCACCAAACTCGTCCACACGCGCGAGCTCAAGGTGTACGAGCGTTTCTCCGTCCTCGGCCAGGAGGGCCAGACCCTCGCCGGAATGCTGCTCAGGCTTGGCCGGGGGCGCCTGGGCTGACGCGCCCGACGGTGGACGCGAGCCCCAGCCACGTGTGGTGGTTGAGTGCCCGACACCAGCCGACCTCGGGCGCGCCCCTGCGCTCCGGCCTTCCCGCCCCGGCGGAGCATCGCCCGCTAGCCTCGGTGGCGACCGGGGACGACGTGGTGAGGAGTGGGCAGTGACCGACCAGGACATCAGCACGACCGAGCAGTGGGCTGCCGTCGAGCGGCTCGTACCGGGTATCGGGGAGGTGACGCTCCGCGAACTGTTCGAGGCCGATCCGGATCGCGGACGCCGGCTCACCGTCACCGCCGGCGACCTGCACATCGACTACTCCAAGCAGCTCGTCACCGACGACGTCCTGGCCGCCCTCGTCGAGGTGGCCGACGCCGCGCAGCTCACGGCCGCGCGGGCGGCGATGCTCCGCGGCGACAAGATCAACACCACCGAGGACCGGTCGGTGCTCCACACGGCGCTCCGGCTCCCGGCGGACGCCGAGCTCGTCGTCGACGGCCGCGACGTGGTGGCCGACGTGCACGAGGTCCTGGGCCGGATGACCGACTTCGCCGAGCGGATCCGCTCCGGCGAATGGACCGGCCACACGGGCGAGCGGATCGACACGGTGGTGAACATCGGGATCGGCGGCTCCGACCTGGGCCCCGTCATGGTGGACAAGGCGCTGCGCTCGCTCAAGACGGCCGGGATCTCCGCCCACTACGTCTCCAACGTCGACCCCGCCGACCTCTCGGCCGTCCTGGCCGAGATCGACCCCGCCACGACCCTCGTCGTGGTGGCGTCCAAGACGTTCACCACCCAGGAGACCATGGCCAACGCGCACGCCGCGCGCCGCCACTTCGTCGAGGCCCTGGGATCGGAGGACGCGGTCGCCGCGCACTTCGTCGCCGTCTCTACGGCTGCAGAGAAGGTCGCCGACTTCGGGATCGGCGCGGACAACATGTTCGGCTTCTGGGACTGGGTGGGCGGCCGCTACTCGGTGGACTCGGCGATCGGCCTGTCGGTGATGATCACCGCCGGCCCCGCCGCCTTCATCGAACTCCTCGAGGGCTTCCACACCATGGACCAACACTTCGCCACCGAGTCCCCGGAGCACAACGCGCCGGTGATCATGGCTCTGCTGGGCATCTGGTACACCTGCTTCCTCGGCGCACAGTCCAAGGCCGTGATCCCCTACGCCCAGGACCTTCTGCGCTTTCCCGCCTACCTGCAGCAGCTCACCATGGAGTCGCTCGGAAAGTCGGTGCGCCACGACGGCGCCGCGGTCACCTACCCCACCGGCGAGGTCTACTGGGGCGAGCCCGGGACCAACGGCCAGCACGCGTTCTTCCAGCTGCTGCACCAGGGCACGCAACTCGTGCCGGTGGACTTCATCGGCGTCGCGCGCCCGGCCGACGACCTGGCCACCGCCGACGGCACCGGGTCGATGCACGACCTACTCATGGCCAACCTCTTCGCCCAGTCCCGCGTCCTGGCCTTCGGCAAGACCGAGGACGAGGTGCTGGCCGACGGCGTGGATCCCGCGCTCGCCCCGCACAAGGTCATGCCCGGCAACCGGCCCTCGACCACGATCTTGGCGCCGGCGCTGTCCCCCGGGGTCGTGGGTCAGCTCATCGCGCTGTACGAGCACGTCGTCTTTGTCCAGGCCACCGTGCTCGGCATCAACGCCTTCGACCAGTGGGGCGTCGAGCTCGGCAAGGCCCAGGCGGGCGAGCTGCTGCCACTGCTCACGGCCGAGGAGCACCCCGGCGACGCCTTCGACTCCTCGACCGACTCGCTCGTCGACATCTACCGCGAGGCCCGCGGACGGCGCTAGGTGCGCGCCCGGCGCACGACTGCCACATACCGAAAATCCGTTCGAGTTTTCCCTTGACCCCCGACCTGACCGCCGTATAGAATCGAAAGCATATTCGAGACATCGGGGGGTGTGACCATGGACGGAGTCGGGACCGGATCGCCGGGCTCCTCGGCGTTGGCCGCACTCTCCGGCCGCGCCCGTGATGCCCGGATCGCCGAGAACCGCGCCGCCGCCGAGCGTCTCCGCGCCTGCTACGCGCTCTACCAGGAGTGTGTGCGATCCGAGGACCCCGGCGCGTTCGCCGATCGCCGGCCCGGCTACGCGGTGATCGACCCCTTCGACGTGTGTGCCGGTCACCTCGTGGCCGAGTTCGCGATCTCCTGCGGGCGGGCGGAGAGGATGATCGGTCTCGCCGTCGACCTCACCGAGCGCTTCCCCGCGGTCCTCGCGGCCCTCGGCGAAGGCCGTCTCGACCTCCAGGCCGCCGAACTGCTCGCCCGGCAGATGAGGACGGTGGATCCCGGTGCGCTCGCCGCGGTGCAGCGCAGGGTCGTCGAGGATCTCCTCGCCGCCCTCGAATCGGGTGAGCGCCTCTCGGCGGGCGCGATCCGCGATCGCGTGGACGACATCATCCGTCGCTTCGACGCGGACGGGATCCGGCGCCGTCGCGAGGACGCCGCGCGAGACCGAGGGGTCACCTTCCGCAAGGACGGCGACGGGATGAGCACGATGCGGGCCGCCCTCACCTCGGGCGAAGCCGCCGTCCTGTCCGAGCGACTGGACGCGGTCGTGGCAGCCCTCGCCGAGAGCGGGGACCACGAGGACATGTCGAGGCATTCTCCTGCCGAGAGGCGCGCGGACGCGCTCATGGCGCTCGCCTGTGGCCTGGTGCCCGGCTCGGAGTCCGGTTCTGTGGTGCTGCGCCCCAAGGTCACCGTCGTCGGGACCGCCGATGGCTCCGAGCCCGAGGTCCGCTTCCCACGCACCGGCGAGTCCTCGATCCGGGCACTGCTCGACATGCTGGCCTCCTCGGACGGTTCCTCGCTCGAGCACGTGGACCCGACCCCCGGCGCCGCCGACGACCCCGACCGCACCCACATGTACCGACCATCATCCGCACTGGCGCGGGCGGTCGAGCTCCGCGACGGCACCTGCCGACACCCGGGGTGTTCTGCGCCGGCCGAGTACGGCGACATCGACCACCTGGTCCCGTTCAACCACTCGGCCCCGGCACGGGGAGGTCCGACGGCGGAGAGGAACAACCTCATCTTCTGCCGGCGGCACCACCGGTTCAAGACGTTCTCGGACTGGCGCTACCGGATGTTCCCGGACGGCACCCTCGTCGTCGAGACGCCCGACGGCAAACGAATGGTCACCAGACCCTCCGGTCCGCTCGCGCGACATCGCCGCGCTGCTGCCGAGCGCCGGACAGCCGACCGCCGGGCCGCCGAGAACACGGCCGCGCCGGAACCCGCCTCGCCCGAGCCCACCACCGAGCCCGAAGCCGAGCCCACCTACTTCCACCGGCGGGCCCGACGCGTCCGTGCCGAGCGGGCCGCCCGGGCCCGGGACCGCGCGGCCGCGAGCCGTCGCCGGACCGCGTCCTGCCGCGAGAGCCGGATCGAACGGGACCTGGCGGAGCTCCTCGACGAGCCTCCGTTCTGACCCCGGCCGCCTCTCGCCCCGCCTCAGATGAACTTCCGGCTGGCCTTCTCCGGTAGCAGGCGCAGCAGCGGGCCGATGGCCTTCCACGGCTTGGCCGGCACGAGCGCGCGGGCGGGTTCGGCGTCGATGGTCTTGACCAACGCGTCGACGCCCTCGTCGAACTCGGTCATGAGCTTGGTCTTGACCGAGCGGTTGATGTCGGTGCGGATGTAGCCGGGCAGGATGTCGCTCACCTTGATCCGACTTCCGGCGTTGTCGAGCTCGGCGTGCAGGCCCTGCGCCAGGGCGGAGACGAACGCCTTGGACGCCGAGTAGGTGTTCTGCGCCTTGACCATGCCGCGAAGGGCGCTGACGGAGGAGATAAAGACGACGTGGCCCTCGCCACGTCGCTGGAGGATCTCCACGGCAGCCTCGGCCTGGTTGAGCGTGCCGATCGCGTTGACCATGGCCGTCTCGCGGTTGGCGTGCGCCTTGCCGGAGCCGATCGAGGCGCCCTTGCCGAGACCGGCGTTGAGCACGAAGCGGTCGATCCCGCCGAGCTCGGCGTCGAGCTCGCCGAACGCGGCCTGCACGGCGTCGCCGTCGGTCACGTCGAGCTCCCGCACCGCCACCCGGATCCCGGGGTTGGCGGCCGTGAGCTCGGTCCGGAGCGACTCCAGCCGGTCGAGGCGACGGGCGCACAGAGCGAGGTCACGCCCCTGCGCGGCCCAGCGGCGGGCCATGCCCTCGCCGAGTCCGGCGCTGGCGCCGGTGATGAGGATGGTCTTGCGGTCGGTCACGGGGGTGCCTCCTACCGGTGGTCGTGGTCCCGCTGGTCGGGATCCCCCAGTGTGGCACGGCCCCCCTCAGACGGGGCGCGCCGAGGCTGGCACGACGGGCACCGGAAGGCCACACGGTCGAGAGAGTCTTCCCCCCCACCGAGACGGAACGTCTCGACGAGGGTCCCGCACCGCCGACACGGCCGGCCGTCGCGCCCGTACACCCACAGTCGGTGGCCGCGCCGGGTGTCGCCGGTGGTCACGCGGTCGGGACGGACCACGTTGGTGGCCAGCAGGCGTCGCGCAAGGTCGACGTGGGCGCGCAGGTCACCCGCGGACGCCACCGGCTCGCGGGGGTCAACGCCACGCAGGAAGCAGACCTCGGCGCGGTAGATGGTGCCGATGCCGGCGACGTTGCGCTGGTCGAGCAGCGCCTCGCCGATGGTCCGGTCCGGGCGTGCCGCGAGCCGCCGGACGGCCTCTTCCAAGTGCCGGGCGGGATCCCAGTCGGGGTCCAGCAGGTCCGGCCCGAGGTGCGCGACCGCCTCGGCCGCCTCAGCCGGGGTCAGCGCGCGCAGCAAGCCCAGCTCGGTGCCCACCACCTCGACCGCCGCTTCGTCGTCGTCCCCCGTCGCCAGCACGAGCCGCGCGGTGTGGGCGGGGAACCGCCACCGCCGCCCGGCGCGGGGCTCACCGCTGTTGTGCACGTGGAGGCGGTGCACGTGGATACGGCCCTCCATCTTGAGATGCACGTGGAGGGTCACCGGGTCGCGGCCCGCGGCGTCGGGTCCCACGACGACGAAGAGGTGCTTGCCCCGCGCGTACGCCCGCTCCACAGTTCGCCCCCGCAGATCGACCGCCGCGAACCGCGGCACCCGCAGCTCGGCCCGGGCCAGCCGCCGGCCGGCGAGCGCCGCGTGGATGCGCCGCGCGGCGTGGTGGACGGAGTCTCCCTCGGGCATGCGGACCCGCCCTCTACGCCAGTGGAGTCCGCATGGCGGGAAACTCGGTGACGCGGAAGCCCAGCGCCTCGTACAGGTGGCGCCCGTCCGGCGAGGTCATGAGCTCGGCGCGTGCCACCCCGGCGCCGCGGGCCCAGTCCAGGACCTGCTCGAGCGCCGTCCGTGCGTGGCCGCGACCGCGCGCGTCGGAGTCGGTGCTCACGGTGCTCACCAGGACATCGCCGTGGCCGTCCAGCCCCGGCACCGGAGCGCTGTCGCGGAGCGAGCCGATGACGCAGGCAACCACGCGGTCCGCCTCCTCCACCACGACGATCCGGTGGGCGGGGTCGTCGATCCGGGCCGCGTACCAGTCGCGGCACGGCCCCTTCCAGGCGTCGTCAGAGCAGTCCACGCCCATGTCGCGGAACATGCTCTCGCGCAGGTCCACCACGCGCTCCACATCGGCCGCCGTCGCGAGCCTGATCAGTCGGTCCGTCACCGTTCGCTCCGCCACCCGGCCAGGCTAGACGCCGGCCGGGCGAGACGCCTGGCGGGGGCGCCTCACAGTCCGCGGACCATCGTCCCCTCGGCCGCGCCGGGGACGTCCGTAAAGCCGAGCCGGGCGTAGAGCCGGCGGGCGGGGTTGCCGGCCTCGACGCTGAGCGACATCCGCCGCACCCCGCGGCCGGCGGCGTGCGCGCAGGCCGCCTCGACGAGCCGCTCCCCCAGCCCGGCGCCGCGGTGGCCGGGCCACACGCACACGCTCAACTCGGGGACGTCGTCGGCCACGTGACCGAAGCCGGGGTCGTCGCCGCCGAGGAACAGGTACCAGACCAGGCCGACCGTCTCGCCGCCCGCGACCGCCACCAGGGCCTCGTCGCCGCGCCCGCGGTCCAGCACGGTGTAGTGCGCGAGCGTCGGCTCGGCCGCGACGTCGGCGGCGGTGAAGCGGGGCTCCCCGGTCCAGTTGACGTTCATGAGGGTGGCGTCGGCGAGCAGCGGCAACTCGTCGTCGCGCAGCGACCGGATCACCTCGCCGTCGTGGCCCACCTCGCCGTCACCGCTCACGCCGTCCACCCTCTCACCATCCCAGCTCGTGGCACCCGGCACGGCCTGAGGTCTCGATCTGGACGGTGACGTGCTCGACGCCGTGGTCGTCGCGCAGGATGTGGCGCGCGGCGTCGAGGACGGCCGCGTGCTCGGCGTCCTCGCTCACCACCAGGTGCACCGTGCCCACATCCATGCCGGAGGTGAGCGTCCACAGGTGCAGGTCGTGGACCTGTTCGACGCAGTCGATCCCGGCGAGCTCGGCGGTGACCGCGGCCGGGTCGACGCCCTCGGGGGCGTGCTGGGCCAGAACCCGCAGCACCTGCCGGCCCAGTACCACGGCGCGGACCACGATGAACACCGCGATCGCCACCGCCACGACGAGGTCCCACACCGGCGAGCCGGTAACCCGGATGAGCAGCGCGGCCGCGATCACGCCGACGGACCCCGCGGCGTCGGCGAGCACCTCGAGGTAGGCGCCGCGCACCGCGAGGCTCTCCTGCGAGCCGTCGCGCAGCAGCACCAGCGCCACGAGGTTCACCGCCAGGCCGAGCGCCCCCACCGCGAGCATCGTGCCGGTCGCCGGGCCCGCCCCGCCGCCGAGCCTCCCGGCCGCCTCGACCAGCACGTAGACGCCCATCCCCAGCATGATGAGCACCGCCAGGGCGGAGGCGAAGATCTCCACGCGGTACGAGCCGAACGTGCGCCGCCCGGTCCGGTCCGGCCGCGGCGCGATCATCGTGGCGGCCAGCACCGCCCCGAGCGCCACCACGTCGGCGGCCATGTGCCCGGCGTCGGAGAGCAGCGCCAGCGAGCCGGAGACGAGGCCGGCGACGAGTTCGACGACGAAGAACGCGGCCGTGAGCCCGAACGCCGCCGCGAGGCGCGCCCGGTACCGCGCTCCCGCGTGGCCCGCCGGCCGCACGGCACCGTGTGCGTGGCCGAGACCGTGGCTGTGGCCCGCCCCCATCGTCGTCACCCCCGCCGTCGGTCCGTCCACCTGCGACATATGCGCCTTTATGCATACGTTAGCGACTCAGCGACGGATCCGCAGCCCCCGGGGCGTGGCGCCGAAGCCCGCGGCCTCGAACGCGGCGGCGTGGGGCGAGGAGTGGACGGGTTCGCCGTCGATCGCGGTCACTGTGAGCGTGCCCACGGCCCCCGCGCGGACGGCGTCGACGAGCGCGGACGCGGCGAGCGGCACCGCCTCGGCTCCCCCGTCGAGCACGAGCACGGTCCGGCCGCCGCGCTCGACGAACAGCGCACACAGCCCGTCCACCAGCACGACCAGCGCGCCGGCCTTGCGCCCCGGCCGGTGGCGGGACGCGGCGGTGGCCGGCCACGGCAACGCCGCGCCGTACGGGTTGGCCGGGTCGGTCGCGGCGAGGACGCGCACCGACGGCTCGTCCGCGCCGGAGGGCCAGCGGGTGTCGTCGGCGGTGTCGTCCTCGGCCCGCAGCCGGTCGATCGTGCTGCCCGCCGCGAACTGGGCGGCGCCCAGGCCCTCGACGAAGTAGCCGCGCCGGCACCGTCCGGCGTCCTCCATCTGCGCGAGGACCTTGTACACGGCGGCGAACCCGCCGGGGATCTCCTCGGACTCCACCGCGCCCCGGGTCACCACGCCGTGGCGCAGCAGCAGCGTCTCCGCCCAGGCGTGCGCGCGGACGGTGGGGTCGTCGAGGGCCTCCGGAAGCAGCGACCAGCGGCCCGCGAGGATCGGCGGCGTCCGCAGGCCCGCGGCCACCGCACCGCTCAGCTGCGCCATGCTCGTGCGGCCGAGGCGGGCGCGGCGCGGGCGGGCCCCCGGGCGCGTCGCGCGGTGGGCGGTGCCGGAGCCGGACGACCCGCCCCCGGCCAGCACGGCCCGCACCGGCCCCAGGGTGTCGTTGGTCGCGACCCCATCCCAGACGAGGTCCCACAGCGCGTCGCGGACCGCGGCTTCGGTGACCGATTCGGCCTCGTCGGCTATCTCTTTGACCGCCGCCACCACGTCGCGGAAGAACAGGGCGCCGCCGCGCAGGGACTCGACGATCGCGCGATGGAATGGCCCCTCCGGCGCGGGCCGCTCGAGCGGCAGGGTGGCCCCCGCGGTCTCGGCGGGGTGCAGCGAGATCCAGCCGTCCCGCGAGCCCGCGCGGCCGCGCCCGGACCACAGGACCTCCCCGCTCGCGAGGAGCTCGTCGAGCATCGCCGGAGAGTAGTCGCGTACGCGCGGCGCCAGCACGAGTGGCTCGAGGGCGGAGGCGGGCAGCGCGAGGCCGTCGAGCTGCTCGATCACCGCCAACACTCCGTCGACCCCCGACTCACGGCCGGCAGACGGCCCGGCGCCGAGCGACTGCCAGCCGGGCAGGAACCGCGCGAGCGCCGAGTGGGAGACGGGCTCGATCCGGCTGCGCAGCGCCGCGAGCGTGCGCCGCCGGATCTGGCGCAGCACCTCGGCGTCGCACCACTCCCGCCCCGTCGCCCCGGGCCGGAACTCCCCGGCGAGCAGGGTGCCGGTGGCGGTGAGGCGCTCCAGGACCCCGCGGGCCACGGCCACGCCCAGGCCGAAACGGTCGGCGAGCGCCTCGGCGGTAAACGGCCCGTGGGTGCGGGCGTAGCGGCGGACGAGGTCGCCGAGCGGATCGTCGGCCGCCTCGAGGAACGTCGAGGGCACCCCGGGCGGCGGGGGCACGCCGAGCCCGTCGCGCAGGCGGGCCACGTCCTCGACCCCGGCCCACCAGGTGCGGCCGGCGTGGTCCACGGCCACGACTCGGTGGGCGTCGGCCAGTGCGGCGAGCCAGCCGTCGACGAGCCCCGGGTCCGTGGTGCGGCCGTGGAGCTCGTCGAGCGTGAGTGGCCCGAGCAGCCGCAGCAGGTCCGCCACGCCCTCGGCGTCGCGCGCTGTGCGCCCGGGCTCGAGGTGCTGCAGCCGCCGCTCCACGGCGTTCAGCTCGTCGGCGTCGAGCAGCTCGCGCAGCTCGATCCGGCCGAGGAGTTGCCCGAGCAGCGTGGGGTCGATGCTCAGCGCGGCCGCCCGCTTCTCCGCCAGCGGCGAGTCGCCCTCGTAGACGAACGCCCCCACGTAGTCGAAGAGCAACGACCGCGCGAACGGCGAGGCCGTGGGCGTCTCCACCTCGACGAGCCGGACGGTCCGCGCCTCGAGCTCGCCGAGCAGCCGCTCGAGCGCCGGCACGTCGTACACGTCCTGCAGGCACTCGCGGACGGCCTCGAGGATCATCGGGAAGTCGGGGTAGCGGCGCGCCACGTCGAGCAGCTGCGCCGACTTGAGCCGCTGTTGCCACAGCGGTGCCCGCCGGCCCGGGTCCAGGCGCGGTAGCAACAGCGCGCGGGCGGAGCACTCTCGGAACCGCGAGGCGAACAGGGCCGAGCCGCCGACGTGCTCGGTCACCAGGTCCACGGCCTCCTCGGCGCCGATCGCGAACAGCTCCGCCCCCGGCGGGGTCGGGTCGCCGGCGTCGTCGACCGTGTCCGGCACCCGCAGGATGATCCCGTCGTCGCTCACCACCGGTACCGCGTCGAACCCGTGCGCGGCGGCCAGTCGCGCCCGCACGGCCTCCGCCCACGGCCAGTGCACACGCGCGCCGAACGGCGAGTGCAACACTACCCGCCAGTCACCCACCTCGTCGCGGAACCGCTCCACCACCAGCGTGGTGTCGCTCGGGACGTGGCCCGTGGCCTCGCGCTGGTCGGCGAGATAGCGGAGGAGGTTGACGACGGCGAGCTCGTCCAGTCCCGCCTCGCGGAGCCGGCCCGTGACCGTGCTCTCCCCGCCACCCGCGACCTCCCGTAGGAACGCCCCCAGGGCGCGGCCGAGTTCGGCGGGCCGACCCTGGTCGTCGCCGAGCCAGAACGGCAACCGGCCCGAGCCGCCCGGGGCGGGAGTCACCACCACGCGGTCGTGGGTGATCTCCTCGATCCGCCAGCTCGAGGCACCGAGCGCGATCACGTCACCGACGCGGGACTCGTACACCATCTCCTCGTCGAGCTCGCCGACCCGCGCGGCCTTCTCCCCGGCCATGAACACGCCGAACAGCCCGCGGTCGGGGATGGTGCCGCCGGAGGTCACCGCGAGGCGCTGCGCGCCCGGGCGGCCGGTGAGCACCCCGGCGTCGCGGTCCCACACCAGCCGCGGCCGCAGCTCGGCGAAGTCCGCGGACGGGTACCGGCCCGCGAGCATGTCGAGCGTGGCCTCGAAGGCCGACCGCGGCAGGCCCGCGAACGGGGCGGCGCGGCGGACGGTGGCGAACCACTCCTCCACGTCCAGCTCGTCGAGCGCGCACGCGGCCACGGTCTGCTGGGCCAGGACGTCGAGCGGGTTGGCGATCACCGTCATCCGCTCGATTCCGCCGGCGAGCATCCGCTCGACCGTCACGGCGCAGTGCACGAGGTCCGCGCGGTGCTTGGGGAACACCGCGGCGCGCGAGACCTCCCCCACCTGGTGGCCGGCGCGGCCGACGCGCTGCAGGCCCGAGGCCACCGACGGCGGTGACTCCACCTGCACCACCAGGTCCACGTCGCCCATGTCGATGCCCAGCTCGAGCGACGACGTGGCCACCACGGCGCGCAGGCGCCCCGCCTTGAGGTCGTCCTCGATGAGCGCCCGGCGCTCCTTGGACACCGAGCCGTGGTGGGCCATCGCCAGTTCCGCGGGCGCGCCCCGCGAGACCTCGGAGGGGACCATGATCTGCGCGGGCGGGCGCGGCGGCGCCGGAGCGAGTGCATCCGGGTCCGTGTCCTCGGCGTGGATCTCGTTGATCCGCGCGGTGAGCCGCTCGGCGAGGCGGCGGGAGTTGACAAAGACGATGGTGGAGCGGTGCGTGGTGATCAGGTCCACGACCTGCCGCTCAACGTGCGGCCAGATCGAGCCCTGCCCGGGTGTGCCCGGCGGCGCCTCTACCTCGCGGCCGGGCTGCATCCGCGCCGAGGCGAGGTCGGCCATGTCCTCGACCGGGACCCGGACGGTGATCTCGAGTCGCTTGTCGGAGGCGGGCGCCACCACGGTGACCGGGCGCTCGCCGGCGAGGAACCGCGCCACCTCGGCGTGCGGGCGCACGGTGGCGGACAGGCCGATTCGCTGAGCGGGGCGGGCGAGCAGCGCGTCGAGCCGCTCGAGACTCAGGGCGAGGTGGGCGCCGCGCTTGGTAGCGGCCACCGCGTGGATCTCGTCGGCTATCACCGTGTCCACTCCGGCCAGCGTCTCCCGCGCGGCGGAGGTGAGCAGCAGGTACAGCGATTCCGGCGTGGTCACCAGGACGTCCGGCGGCCGGGTGCGCTGGCGGCGTCGCTCGTCGGCCGGGGTGTCGCCGGTGCGGATGCCCACCGTCACCGCCGGGGGCTCGGCGCCCCGAGCCGCCGCCTCGCGCGCGATGCCGGCGAGCGGGGCGCGCAGGTTGCGCTCGACGTCCACAGCCAGCGCCTTGAGCGGCGAGACGTAGAGGACGCGGGTACCCGCGGGGCGGTCGGCCGGGGCGTCGGCGGTGACCAGCCGGTCGAGGGAGGCCAGGAACGCCGACAGGGTCTTGCCGGAGCCGGTGGGCGCCACGACCAGCGTGTGCGCGCCGGTCGCCAGCGCCTCCCAGGCCCCCACCTGGGCGGCGGTGGGGGCGCCGAACGCCCCGCGGAACCACGCGGCGGTGGCCGGGTGGAACCGTTCGAGCGCCTCGGACATGAACTCATCATGACGCACCGATACGACACGGGTCCGCCCGCCGCCGGACCTCCGTAGAGTGAGGGCATGCGCGATCTCGACGACCAGGAACTGGCGTACTTCCTCGCCACCGGCATCGGTGACATCGTCAAGGGCACCCGCGCCGGCGGACTGCTCCACGGCCGGTCCCTGGCCCGGGTCGCCACCGAGGTGGCCCAGTCCTGGACGGACGAGGTGCTCTCGGTCCACCGACCGGACGACGGCGTCCTGTCCGAGGACGCCTCCGACGACCTGTCCCGCCTGGACAAGCAGCGGGTGTGGATCATCGACGTCATCGACGGCACCAAGGAGTTCTCCACGGGGCGGGCCGACTGGTCGGTACACGTGGCCCTCGTCGTCGACGGCGCCCCCGGCGTGGCCGCGGTGGGCCTGCCCGACTCCACGCGGGTCTTCCGCTCCGACCAGGTGACCTACGTCGACGGCCCGCTCGCCGGGACGATGGTCGTGAGCCGCAACAACCCGCCCGAGGTGGCCGAGCGGGTCGCGCGCGCCACCGGGATGGCTGTCAAGCCGATGGGCTCGGCCGGCGCCAAGATGCTCTCGGTGCTGCTCGGCGACGCCGACGCGTACGTCCACGCCGGGGGCCAGAACGAGTGGGACCAGGCCGCCCCGGTGGCCGTCGCGCTCGCCGCCGGGTTGCACGCCTCGCGGCTCGACGGCGGCGAGAAGGTCTTCAACCAGGAGGACACCTACGCCCCGGACATCCTCATCTGCCGACCCGAGCTCGCCGAGGAGATCATCGCCGCGGCGCGCGGCTGACGCCGGACCGGCCGCGCCGGGCCACTAGACTCGCGCGCATGACCGTCCCCACCCCCTACGAGGACCTGCTCCGCCACGTGCTCGAGCACGGCACACCCAAGTCCGACCGCACGGGGACCGGCACGCGCAGCGTCTTCGGCCACCAGCTCCGCTACGACCTGGCCGCCGGCTTCCCGCTCATCACCACCAAGCGCGTCCACTTCAAGTCCGTCGCCTACGAACTGCTGTGGTTCCTGCGCGGCGAGTCCAACGTGCGCTGGCTCCAGGAGAACGGCGTGACGATCTGGGACGAGTGGGCCGACGCCCGGGGCGAGCTCGGCCCCGTCTACGGCGTGCAGTGGCGCTCGTGGCCCACCCCGGACGGCCGGCACCTCGACCAGATCTCGGCCTCGCTCGACCTGCTCCGCTCGGACCCGGACTCGCGCCGCAACATCGTCTCGGCGTGGAACGTGGCCGACCTGCCCGGGATGGCCCTGCCGCCCTGCCATCTGCTGTTCCAGTTCTACGTGGCCGACGGCAGACTGAGCTGCCAGCTCTACCAGCGCAGCGCCGACCTCTTCCTGGGCGTGCCATTCAACATCGCCTCGTACTCGCTGCTCACGCACATGATGGCCCAGCAGGTGGGGCTCGAGGTGGGCGAGTTCATCTGGACCGGCGGCGACTGCCACATCTACGACAACCACACCGACCAGGTCCACACCCAGCTCGCCCGCGACCCGTACCCCTACCCCGAGCTGCGCCTGCGCCGCGCGGATTCGCTCTTCGACTACCGCTTCGAGGACATGGAGATCGTGGGCTACCAACACCACCCGGGCATCAAGGCCCCAGTCGCGGTCTGACGGGGCGCGGTCCGATGGTGCGGATGGTGTGGGCACAGGCCCGCGACGGCGTGATCGGCGACGGCGCGGCCATGCCGTGGCACCTGCCCGCCGACCTCGCCCACTTCAAGCAGGCCACCCTCGGCCGGCCCGTGGTGATGGGGCGCGCGACGTGGGAGTCGCTCCCCGACCGCTTCCGGCCGCTGCCCGGGCGGCGCAACATCGTGTGCACGCGCGATCCCGACTGGGCGGCCGACGGCGCCGAGCGCGCCGGCTCGCTCGAGGAGGCGCTCGCCGCGGCGGGCCCCGACGTCGCGGTGATCGGCGGCGGGCAGATCTACGCCGCCGCGCTGCCGCTGGCGCAGGAGTGCGTGGTCACCGAGATCGACGCCGACGCCGCCGGCGACGTCCGCGCGCCCGAACTCGGGCCGGAGTGGCAGCGGGTCGAGGTCGGCACGTGGGTCACCGACCCGCGCAGCCGGGTGGAGGGGTACGACGGCGAGGTCCGGCACCGGCATGCGGTGTGGCGACGGCGCACCTCGCCGTCATAGCAACCGCGCCGGTCAGAACCATTTCCAGGCCTTGGGGATCTTCTCCCCCGCCGCGAGCACCTTGATCTTGGCCCCGGCCATGAACCCGTTGATCTCCATGTCCAGGCGCGGCCCGCCGGAGACCTCGTACCTGCCTTCGTCCACCTTGAGCTCGGACATCGTGCGATCGCCGGTGACCGCGACGGTGACCCCGGGCGGCACGAGGATCTTGGCGTTGGCGCACCACAGGTCCAGCTGCAGGCGCGTGCGCTGCCGGTCGACGACCGCCTCGCGCAGGTCGAGGTAGATCTCGCCCAACCAGCTGGTGAACCGCTGGTCGTCGGGCAGCTCCCACCGACCCTCCCGCTTGATCGTCTCGAAGACGGAGGTGCGCTTGGCGCTGGCGTCGACCGTGATCGCCGACCCGGTGTGGGCGGCAGGCGGGGCGGCCCGCCCCTGCTCGGCGAGGGGCGCCGCGGGCAGGCCGCTCAGCGCCTCCTCGAGCTCGGCGGGACAGGTCGCCGCCCAGATCTTCTCCGCTCGCTCGGAGAACTCGGACAGCGTCAACTCGCCCCGGCCCACCATCACCTCGAGGCGACGCTGGGCGAGGACGCGGGGGTCCTGCTCGTGCGGGTTCTGTCCGTGCTCACCGGGCTGCATGCCCACGAGCGTAGCGGCACTCAGCGAGTGAGTTCGCGCATCATCTGCCGCATCTGGGCGGACAGGTCGTCGGCGAGGTTCTGCAGGCCTCCGGAGATCACGTGCGCGAGCAGGCCCGGGTTCTGCGCCTCGATGATGCAGCCGCCGCCCGACTCGCGGACCACGACGTTGCACGGCAGCAGCAGCGCGACGTCCTTGCTGATCCCGAACGCCTGGGCCGCGAAGCCCGGGTTGCAGGCACCCAGGATGAGGACGCGCTCGATGTCGACGTCGGCCTTCTGCTTGAACGTGGACGTGAGGTCGATCTCGTGGAGGATGCCGAAGCCTCGGTCCGCGAGCGCCTTCCGGGTGGCCTCCACCGCCTCGTCGAAGTCCATCTCGGTGAACGTTCCGATCCCGACGTCCATGACGTACGACCTCCACATCTGCTCGGCTGTGCCCTACGGGTACCCCGCCAGTGTCCCACGCCCGGCGGCGGCGGGGCGGCGGGTCAGGCCAGGGAGAGGAAGAGCTTCTCCAGCTCCTCGACGGTCATGCCGTCGTCGTCCGGCTCGCCCTCGCGGGCCATGCACTCCTGGATGTTGGCGCTGATGATCTTGAATCCGGCCCGGTCGAGCGCCTTGGACACGGCGGCCAGCTGCGTGACGACGTCCTTGCAGTGCCGCTCCTGCTCGACCATCTCGATGACCGCGTTGAGCTGCCCGCGCGCGCGGCGGAGCCTGTTGAGAACCTGCTGCCGAGCGTCGATGTCGCCCACCGCACACCTCCTGATCACGGGCCCGTCGGCCCACCATTGCCGACCAGTGTACCGCTGGGGGTATCAAGTTGTCGCATCAGCGACGGCGACGGCCCCGCGTCTGGACGAGCAGTCCGGACGCGGGGCCCTGCCGGAGGACGGGGCGCCGGTCAGTCCTCGTGCACGAGGATGGCGCGGACCAGGCCCTCCCCGCCGGACTCCATGAGCTCGTAGCCCTCGTTCACGGTGTCGAGCGTGAAGCGGTGGGTGATGAGCTCGTCGAGCTTGAGGTGCTTCTCGTCCCACAGGCGCAGGATGTTGGGGATGTCGTAGAAGGCGTTGGCCGAGCCGAAGAGCGAGCCCTTGACGACCTTCTCGTACTGCGAGACGAACAGGCCCGTGAGGTTGATCGACTGGTTGCCGAGCCCACCCATCGAGGTGAGCACCACGACGCCGCGCTTGCCGACCATGTCCACCGCGTCGGCGGTGACCTTGGCGTCGGCCACGCCGATCGTAATGATGGCCTTCTCCGCCATGAGCCCCCAGGTCAAGCCCGGCAGCTCGGCCTTGGCCTGGTCCACGTCGGTGTAGAAGTGGGTGGCGCCGAACTCCCTGGCCTTGGCCTCCTTGGTGGCATCGGTGTCGATCGCGATGACGAACCGTGCGCCGGCGTGGCGGGCGCCCTGGACGGCGTTGATGCCGATGCCGCCGATGCCGAAGACCACGACCGTGTCGCCGGGCCTGACCTCGGCACTGTAGACCGAGGAGCCCCAGCCGGTGGTGACGCCGCAGCCCACGAGCGCGGCCACCTCGAAGGGGATCCAGTCCTGGATCTTGACCACCGAGTTCATGTTGGCCACGGTGTACTGCGAGAACGTGCCGAGGGTGCACATCGCGCCCGCGGTCTCCCCGTTGGCCAGAGCGAAGGGGTAGCGGCCGTCGGCCATCTCGCCGATCGTGCCGTTGAGGCCGCCGTCGCAGAGGTTGGACATGCCGCGCGAGCAGGCCGGGCAGTGTCCGCAGGCGGGGATGAACGAGCCCACCACGCGGTCGCCGGGCTGGACGTGGGTCACGCCCTCGCCCACGGCCTCCACGACGCCGGCGCCCTCGTGGCCGCCGACGAGCGGCAGGCGGCCCGGCAGGTCGCCACTGGTGATGTGCAGATCGGAGTGGCACAGGCCGGCGACCTTCCACTTGACCAGCACCTCGCCGTGGTTGGGCCCGTCGAGCTCGGCCTCGACGATCTCGAACGGCTTGCCCAGTTCGCGGGCGATAGCGGCCTTGGTCTTCATACGACTCCCTCCGGGGTGCGCCGGGCGGATGTCCGTCCGGCGCTGGAACGTGTTCTCATCACGATATCCGCATTGTTGCATGGAGATGACCCGGACCGGGAACGTGTTCTAGTTTCGACGCGAGGAGGCGCGGGAATCCGCCCGTTCCCCCAGCACACAACGAGGAGCGTCGGATGAGCGTCAGAAACGAGAGCGGCCGCGTGGCCGGCAAGGTCGCCTTTATCACCGGAGCAGGCCAGGGGCAGGGCCGCGCCCATGCGCTGGCCCTGGCCGCCGAGGGCGCGCGGATCATCGGGTGCGACCTCGAAACCCCCTACCCCGACTGCGTCAACTACGCGCCGGCGAACGCCGAGCTGCTCGCGGAGACCAGGCAGCTCGTCGAGGAGGCCGGCGGCGAGATGGTGACGGCCGTCGCCGACGTCCGCCGGCTCGACGAGCTCCGCGCCGCCGTCGCCGTGGGCCTCGAGGCGTTCGGGCGGATCGACGTGGTGTGCGCCAACGCGGGGCTGGCCACCTTCCCGTCGTCGCCCTTCGACGTCTCCGAGGAGGAGTACGACGTCGTCATGGACACCAACGCCAAGGGCTGCTGGAACACCGTCCTCGCCACGGCGCCGCACATGATCGGAGCCCGCCGGCCGGGCTCGATCATCATGACCAGCTCGGCAGCGGGCCTGCGCGGCCACGTCCCCTACGCGCACTACGTGGCCGCCAAGCACGCGGTGGTGGGGCTCATGCGCTCGTTCTCCAACGAGCTGGCACGCCACGGCATCCGCGTCAACACCGTCCACCCCACCGGCGTGGCCTCGCCCGGCATGGGGTCGGACCCGAACATCTTCCCGCTGTTCGAGTCCCGCCCGGACTTCCTCCAGTCCGTCACCAACACGATGCCGGACCTGGACTCCAGCTTCGCCGACAACCCCGACACCGCGGACTTCCAGTGGGTGCCGGCCCTCGCGCCGGAGGAGATCTCCCGCGCGGTCGTCTTCCTGGCCTCCGACGAGTCCCGCTACATCACCGGGCAGACCCTCGCCGTGGACGCGGGGTGCACCACCAAGGCGTGAGCCATCGGTGGGCGGCGGGGGCTCACCCTGCCGTCGCCGCGCGCCAGGTGGTGTAGCCGCCGTCGAGGTTGGCCACCTCGCGGCCGGCCTGCGAGAGGATCCGGGCGGCCAGGTAGCCGCGGATTCCCACCGCGCAGTAGGCAACGACGCGCCCCTCGGGGACCTCGTCGAGCCGCTCGCGCAGGTCGTCCACCGGGATATTGAGCGCGCCGGGGATCGCGCCGCCCGCGACCTCGCCCGGTGTCCGGGTGTCCAGGAGCACGTCTCCGGCCGCCACGCGCTCGGCAACCTCGTCCCACTGGACGGTCTCTACCGTCCCCTCGCGGAGGTTCGAGGCCACGTAGCCGAGCATGTTGACCGGGTCCTTGGCCGAGCCGAACGCCGGCGCGTACGCCAACTCGAGGTCGGCCAGCCGGGAGGCGGTGACCCCACCGGCCATGGCCGTGGCGATCACGTCAACTCGCTTGTCCGCCCCCTCCTCGCCGAGCGCCTGCGCGCCGAGGATCGCGTCCGTCTCGGGGTCCACGAGCAGCTTGAGGTGCAGGCCCGCCGCGCCCGGGTAGTAGCCGGCGTGGCTCACCGGGTGCGTGTGGATCTGGCGGAACTCCCGGCCGGCCGCGGCCAGCCGCTTGGCATTCCAGCCGGTGGTGGCCACCTGGAGGCCGAAGATCCCGACGATCGCGGTGCCGAGCACCGGCCGGTCCCCGGCGTCGAGGCCCATGATGACGTCGGCCACCATGCGCCCCTGCCGGTTGGCGGTGTTGGCCAGCGGCACCATGACGGCCGAACCGTCGAGGGCGTCGCGCTTGACCACGGCGTCGCCCACCGCGTAGATCGCCGGGTCCGAGGTGCGCATCGCCTCGTCCACGACGATCCCGCCGCTTTCCTCGACCTCGAGGCCGGCGTCGACCGCCAGGGAGGAGTCGGGGCGGACCCCGATGCTCGCCACCACGACGTCGGCCGGCACCACCGAGCCGTCCGCCAGCGTCACGTCGCGCTCGCCGATCACCTCGACGGCCGCGCCGAGGCGCAGGTCCACGCCGTGGTCCCGGATGCGCTCGTGGACGAAGGCCGCCATCTCCGGGTCGAGCGGGGCCATGGCCTGGTCGGCGGCCTCCACAATCGTGACGTCCATGCCCTTGTGGCGCAGGTTCTCCGCCACCTCGACGCCGATGAACCCGCCACCGATCACCACGGCGGTGCGGACGTCGCCGGACACCGCGGCCACCATCGCGTCGGTGTCCTCGATGTCCCGCAGGCTCAGCGCGCGTTCGATCCCGGGGATCGGGGGGCGGACCGGTCGGGCGCCCGGCGAGAGGACGAGCGCGTCGTACGGCATGTCCACCTCGCCGTCGGGCCCGGACACGGTGACCACCCGGCCGGCCCGGTCGATCGCGGTGACCTCGTGCCGCACGAGGACGCGGATGCCGAAGCGGGCGGCGAGCGACTCGGGGGTCTGCAGGAGCAGCGCCGAGCGCTCCTCGATCACCCCGCCGACGTGGTACGGCAGCCCGCAGTTGGCGAACGACACGTAGCCGCTGCGCTCGACGACGGTGATCTCGGCGTTCTCGGACAGGCGACGCAGCCGCGTGGCCGCGGACATGCCGCCGGCGACGCCGCCGACGATGACGATCTTCATTTGTACTGGTCTCCGGAGTGGGGAAACGGGGGTCGGGGCAGTCGACGCGTCAGGCGTCGGCGCCGCCCTGCTGCTTCTGCGCCTCGTCGACGGCCTTGCGGACCTCGTCCATGTCGAGGTCCTTGATCTGACCGATGAGGTCGTCGAGGGCCTGCTCCGGGATGGCGCCGGAGTGGCGGAACACGGCGATGCCCTCGCGGAACGCCATGAGGGTCGGGATGGACTGGATCTGGAGCATGGCGCCCAGCTGCTGCTCCGCGTCGGTGTCGACCTTGGCGAAGGTGATCTCCGGGTTCTTCTCGGAGACCTTCTCGAAGACCGGGCCGAACGCCTTGCACGGGCCACACCACTCGGCCCAGAAGTCCACGAGGACGATGTCGTTCCCGGTGACGGTGTTCTCGAAGTCGGCGGTGGTGATGTCGACGGTGCTCATGTGATGACCTCCTCGGCGAACGGGGCGACTCTCGCCCGGTCCGGTCGTCGTCAGCCTACGGACAGCGCGCGCTCACGACGACCACCTGACAAAACGATACCCCCCTGGGCATTATTCCCCGGGGGTACGCGGGGGCGAGCCCAGGACCTCCGTGAGGAACCATTCGAGTTGGTCGAGGAACACCGCGTTGTCGTCGCCCGCCACCATGTGCCCGGCGTCGGCCACCTCGTGGGTGTACGCGTGCGGCAGGTGCTCGAGCAGGTGCCGGACGGACTCGTCGCTGACGATGTCCGAGTTGCCGCCGCGCACGAGCATCGTGGGCTCGTCGATCTTCGGCACGATCTTCTCGAAGAAGGCGTTGCCGATCTCGGCGTTGTGGGCGGTCGCGCCACCCACGAATCGCGGGTCCCAGTGCCAGTACCAGCGGCCGTCGTCCTTCTGTCGCAGATTCTTGCGCAGACCGTCGGTGTTCCGGGGACGCTTGCGGCCCGGCTGGTAGGCGGCGACCGCGTCCGCCGCCTCCTCGAGGCTCGCGAAGCCCTCGAGGCCGGAGCGCATGAACTCGCCGATCCGCTGGACCCCCTCGGCCTCGATCTTGGGGGTCACGTCCACCAGCACGAGCGCGCGGGCCACGTCCTTGCCCGAGCCCAGGGCGAGCATCCCCGTGAGGCCGCCGAGCGAGGCGCCCACGAGGACCGGCCTGCGGCCGGGGAAGCGGTCGGCGACGATCAGCTCGAGGTCGTCGACCATGCGGTGGATGTCGTAGTCGCCGTCGGGCGCCCAGTCGCTGTCGCCGTGCCCGCGCGCATCCATCGTGGTGACCCGGTAGCCCTCGGCCGCGAGGCGACGCGCGGCGCGGTTCCACGAGTTCCGGGTCTGCGCGCCGCCGTGGAGCATGAGCAGCTCGTCCACCGGCTCGCCGCCGTCGGCCGGCTCCCACACGTCGCCCGCCAGGGTTCCGGCCTGACCCGCGACGGTGAACTCCCGCGGCTGCACGGTCGTGCCGGTTCCGGTCTCGCTGCTGGTCATGTGTCGTCTCCCGCCGGGCGTGGCCACCACGTGGGTGGAACATGTTCTTTTTTGGTTCTATCACGCCCGCCCGGCAATGGCGTGTGCAGCGAGGTCCTCGGCCACCGCGAGCACCGTGTAGTACGGCCCGCGGCGGGGCAGCGCGGGCAGCACGGAGGCGTCCGCCACGCGCAGCCCGGCCACCCCGAGGACCCGGCCGGCGTCGTCCACCACCTCCCCCATCCGGGCCGAGCCGGACAGGTGCTGGGAGGTGGAGGCCACCGGCTCGCCGGCCAGCCCCAGCCGATCGCACACGATCCCCGTGGCGGCGGCCAGCGCGGCGGCGTCCGCGGGGTCCGGGTGCGCGTCGAGGACCACCCGCAGCCCGCCGCCGGCCGCGGGGTCGGGACCGGGATCGGGGTCGGTGTCGGGCCGGAGCTCGCCGCGGCCGGCCGGCGTCATGAGCGCGATGCCGATGCGGTGCGGCTGTGGCGCGAGGCCGGGGATCGCCCGGTGCAGGGGTACGGAGTACGGCCGCACCTCCACCTCGGCCACCGCGCCGCCGACCGGCACCGGCAGCCGGACCACGCGCGACAGCAGCGCCGGCGGCGCCTGCCCGGGGTCGGGGGCGGACTCCCTCACCGTGGTCGCCGGGGCCACGCCCGGGTCCAGGTCGAGCAGGACCTCGGGGTGCTCCTCGGTGCGGCGGCCCACCGGGTGGCCGGTCGCGGGGCCGATCCCCGACCGCAGGAGCAGTGCCGCGGTGCCGAGGGCACCCGCGCACAGGACCACCTCGCGGGCGGCGAACTCGCGACCGTCCGCGAGCACCACGCCGTCGCAGGTCCCGCCCGCGTGGCCACCCGCCCAGCGCAGCTCCCGCACCGGGGCCCCGGTGAGCACGCGCGCGCCGGCGGCGGCCGGGTCCCACGCGTCCGCGGCGGTCACCCGCCGGTCACCGTGCCGGGCCTGGGCCACGTCCACGCCGCGACCCGGGAACGCCGCAGATACCCACCGAGCCACGGGATCGGCGGGCACGAGGCGCGGGCGCAGCCGCTCGGCCGCGCGGGCCAGCCCCACGGCGTACCGGCGCGGCCAGTCCGGCCCCCACCCGGCGAGGTCCGCGGGCGGTGTTGCGCTGCAGTAGCCGCCGTTGACGGCGCCCGACCCGCCGACGGTACGGCCGCGGGGCAGCACAACCGTGCGGCCGTCGAGCTCCGCCGGGTACCGCGCCACCACCTCCGAGTCCGGCCCCACGTCGAGCACGCAGGCCCGCCGGGACGCGCGCCGCCCTCCCGCCTCGAGCACCACCACGTCCAACCCCGCCTCCGCGGCGCGGGCGGCCACCACGCAGCCGGCGGCCCCGGCGCCCACCACCAGGAGGTCGACCCGGCCGGTCATCGCGTCAGCTCCGGTCGCAGCGCCGCGGCCGACCGCGCGACGAACGCCGAGCGCCACACCCCCACGCCGTACGCCACGTCGTCCAGGCGGTGCAGCAGCACGTGACCCAGCGGCTCGTCCACGGGCAACCGGCCCGGCTCCCGGCAGGACCACCAGTGCCACAGGCCCTCGAGCACCGCCGCGGCGGCGACCCGTCGCCGCAGCCCACGCGCCGGGCGCGCGCGCGAGCCGGCGGTCGCCAGCAGCGCCGCCGCCGTGACCGGCCAGTACGGACGCAGCAGCGCCTCGGGCAGTTGGCGCACCGATGCCGCCATGCCGCGCGCGACCAGCCCTGCGGCGGCCCGGCCGTCACCGACCAGGGCGCGCGTCCGCCACCACGCCCGGCCCGCCGCCACGGCGGCCACCGCCACGCCCGCCGGGTGCGCACTCCACACCCCCGCCGCCACCGCGAGCGACCACGGCGCCGCGACCGCGGGGGCGACGTCGGCGCCGTGCCGCCGGGCCAGGGGAGCCGCCCCGGTGCCGTAGAAGGCGCGCCGGGCGAGTAGCGCGGCGGTGCGGGTTCGGTGCCGGTGGGCCACCCGCGCGGCGGGCTCGTAGCGGAGCCGGACGCCCGCCTCGTCGGCCCGCCAGCACAGGTCCACGTCCTCGGCCACGTGCATCCGCTCGTCGAACGGCCCCGCTCCCCCACCGTCGGGGACGGGCGGCAAGGCCGCCGGCCTCACCGCGAGCGCCGCGCTCGGCACGTAGGCCACCCGCGTGCGTGGCCGGACCCGGGCCGGGCGGGGCCCCATGTCCAGCGCCGAGCGTGCGGTCTCGAGGCCGCGCACCCACCAGCGGCCGGGCTCGGCGGCCACGATCCGGGGCGCGACCGCGGCGACGGCCGGGTCGTCGAGGTGCCCGAGCAGCGGGTCGAGCCAGCCGGGCAGCGGGATCACGTCCGCATCCAGGTAGACCACCACGCGCGCGCCGTCCGCCACGGCGCGCGCGGTGCCGGCGTTGCGGGCCGCCGCCGGGCCGCGGGAGGCCTCGTGGCGCAGGACCCGTACGTCCGGTGCGGCGGGCCCGAGCGGCGTCGCGGATCCGTCGTCCACCACCACAACGCGCAGGCCCCGCACACGCTCGTCCGCCAGGGCCTCCAGCAGCGCGGCCACCCCTCCGGCGTCGTCGCGCACGGGGACCACCACCGCCACGTCGTCGAGCCGGCGACCCGGGTCCTGCTCCGGGACAGGGTGGGCCATCCCGCGGTCGGTCAGCGCACGGGCCAACGCGGCGGAGGCCCGATCCCGCACGGCGAACCCCTCGTCGTCACCACCGGCGCCACCGAGGAGCGGCGCCAGCGCGGGCGCGGGGGTGATGAGGCTGACGGGGTCGCCGCCCAGGACCCGGACGACGCCCGCGCGGCGCAGGATGCGGGTGCGGGGGTCGGGGACGATCCGGGTGCCGAGCGGCGTCACCGGAGCATCCCGTCGTCACCAGGCGCCCAACGGTCGAGACGGCCCCGGGCGTCGGCGAGCAGCGCGCCCCACAGCCGGGCACCCTCTACGTCCGTTGCGGTGGTGGGGTCGCCCAGCACCCCGTTCGGGCTCACCGCGGCCACGCCGCCCGCACGCATCCCGGGCAGGATCTCCGGAAGCGGTCGCGTGCAGCCGGGCTCGGCGAGGTCAGTGCGCACCAACTCGGGGTGCAGGTGCAGCAGGAGCGAGGTCTCGGCGTGCCCGGCGTGGGTGTCGGCAGGATTCTCGGACGTGCGGCACGGCAGCCAGGCGGCGTCGCGCCCCTCGTACCGCAGCCGCGGGACAGCCCGCCGCAGCGCCTCGACGTTGCCGCCGTGGCCGTTGACCACGAGCAGTCGGCCCGCCCACTCCCCCGCGGACCGGCCGAGCTCGAGCACCGCCCGGGCGAGGGCGTCGGTGCCGATCGAGACGGTGCCGGGGAAGGACTGGTGCTCGCCGCTGGCGCCGTACGCCCAGGCCGGGAGCAGGACGGCGGCCGCACGCTCCCCCGTGAGGGTGCGCGCGGCCGCCGCCGCGAGGAGGGTGTCGGTCGCCGTCGGCAGGTGCGGGCCGTGCTGCTCGGTCGCCCCGAGTGGCAGGACGGCCAGCGGGCCGGCATCGGACACTGCTGCCCCCTGGGTACCCGGGTCGGTCAGACGCGGATCGCGCCCATGTCCACCTGGAACGTCGATGCCGTGATCGTGCGCGCGGCGTCCGAGGCCAGGAAGAGCACCGAGTCCGAGATGTCGTCCGTCTTGGCCATGCCCATGCCGAGGATGGGCGTGAAGTGCGGCAGGAACTGGGGCATGGTGTTGAACACCTCGAGCGCGTCCGGGTCCTCGCCGCCCATCGGCGTGAGCACGCCGTAGGGGTGGATGGTGTTGACGCGGATGTTGTGCTCGCCGAGCTCCTTGGCCGCGGTCTGCGCCAGGCCCACCACGCCGTGCTTGCTCGCCGAGTACGGGGCCTGCACCGGCATGGCCTTGAGCCCGGCCACCGAACTCACGAGGAGGATCGATCCGCCGTTACCGGCCTCGAGCATGTGCGGGATCGTGGCCTTGAGGGTCTTCCAGTAGCCGGTGAGGTTGATGTCGAGCGTGTCCTGCCACTGCTGCTCGTCGATCTCCCAGACCTTGCCCCAGTTGCAGATGCCGGCGTTGGCGACCACCACGTCGAGCCGGCCGCCGAAGCGCTCGACGCCGCGGGACACGAGGTCCTGCTGGAACGCCAGGTCGCGCACGTCGCCGATCTCGGCGAGGATCTCGCCGCCCTCGGCCTCGACCTTCTCGATGGTCTGCGCGAGGTCGTCCTCGGTGGTCGTGGGGTACTTGACGTACTCCGACGGCGCGGCGCACAGGTCCATGCCGATAATCCTGGCGCCCTCGCGGGCGAACCGGATGGCGTGCTTGCGGCCCTGGCCACGGGCGACGCCGGTGATGTAGACGACCTTGCCGTCGAAATCTCCCATGATGTGGGGATCCTCTTTCTCTACTGGTGTACAGGTCAGGCGCCGAGGTGGCGCATGAAGTCGTCGGGGATCACGTAGTCGTCTCGGTTCAACTCGGTGATCGACGACTTGCTCAGGCCGATGAGACTCGAGTCCAGGCCCGAGCGCAGCACGTCGAGCACGTTCTCCACGCCGGCCTGGCCGTTGGCGCCCAGGCCCCACAGGTAGGCACGGCCGATCATCACGGCGCGGGCGCCCAGCGCGAGCGCCTTGGCCACGTCGGAGCCGCGGCGCACGCCGCCGTCCATGAGCACCTCGACCCGGTCGCCCACCGCGTCGACGATCGGCGCGAGGCAGCGGATCGAGGCCGGGGTGGCGTCGAGGTTGTTGCCGCCGTGGTTGGACACGGAGATGGCGGCGACGCCGGCGTCGACAGCACGCTTGGCGTCGTCGATCCGTGTGATGCCCTTGAGCATCACCGGCCCGTCGTAGTTCTGGACCACCCAGGCGATGTCGTCCCACGTCGCGGGCGGGGTTCCCATCCACTCGCCGTAGGCGCCGAAGAACGTCGGCCCCATCTCGCCCTGGCCGACGAGGTTGGGGGTGGTGAGGTCGGGGAACCGCTTGTTCTCCACGACGTCCTTCGCCCACTGCATCGCCCACGCGGGCCGCACCGCGATCTCCGGGGCGAGTTTCAGCATGGACCTGGCGTCGAGTTTCTCCGGGATCTCGGGGCTGCCCCAGTCGCGCCCCATGGAGAACGACCAGTCCGTGGTGAGGATGACGCCGCAGGCGCCAGCGGCCTTGGCGCGCTCGAGCCGCTCGAGGACCTTCTCCTTGCCGCCCAGCCAGTACACCTGGAAGAAGGTCTGCGGGTTGGCCGCGACGACCTCCTCGATGGGCTTGGAAGCGAAGCTCGACAGGCCCATGGCGGTGCCACGGGCGGCGGCCGCGCGGGCCACGTCCACCTCGCCGTCGGGGGTCACGGCCTGGACGCCGGTCGGCGAGATCATCACCGGCATGCTGATGGGCTGGCCCATCACGGTGGTCTCCATGGTGCGGTCGGCCTTGGCGCCGATGACGTGCGGCTTGGGCTGCAGTTCGGAGAACGCGGCCGTGTTGTCGTCGATCGTCACGCCGGCCTCGCTGCCGGCGACGAGCGCCATGTAGACGCTCTTGGGCAGGCGCTTCTTCGCACGGCGCTGGGCCTCGGCCACGGACTCGAACCACGGGTTCTGCCGCCAGGGGTTGGCCTCGGCGAGCTTGGACAGGCGGGACATGGGTCTCCTCTGGGGTGTCAGATCGGGGACTCGTCGCACAGGCTGGTGGGCCGGCGCGGCGGGGAGGTCACGAGCGTCAGCGGCACGGGGCCGGTGGGCTGCTTGCGGGCGGCGAGGCCCTTGGGGCGGGAATGGTCCTGTGACGGCGAGGGGATGCTCCGCTCGGCAGCGAGCAGGCCCTCGCCGTACCCCTGGACGCACTCGGGGTCGGGCCCGTCCATGGGCAGGCCGGTGAAGAACTTGGCCGCCATGCACCCGCCTCGACAGGCGTCGTAGTGGTTGCACGAGGCGCAGGCACCGGCCGACTGTGGCTCGCGGAGTTCGCGGAACAGCTCAGAGGTCTGCCACACGGTCTCAAAGCCGCCATCGGTGGTGACGTTGCCGGCGAGGAACTGCTCGTGGATGGCGAACGGGCAGGCGTACACGTCACCGATCGGGTCGATGAGGCACACCACGCGGCCCGCCCCGCAGAGGTTGAGGCCGGGCAGGGCGCCCTGCCCCTCGCCGAAGGCCGACAGGTGGAAGAACGAGTCGCCGGTGAGCACGTTCTCGCCGTGCGCCACGAGCCAGTCGTAGAGCTCCTTCTGCTGCTCGGGCAGCGGGTGCAGGTCGTCCCACACGTCCGCGCCTCGGCCGGAGGGGCGCAGGCGGGTGATCCGCAGGGTGGCATCGTAGCGGTCGGCCAGGGCCTTGAACTCGTCGAGCTGCGAGACGTTCTCGCGGGTCACCACGACCGAGATCTTGGCGTCGGTGAACCCCGCGTTCTTGAGGTTCTCGAGCGCGCGAACGGCCATGTCGAACGAACCCGGGCCGCGGACGGCATCGTTGACCTCGGCCGTCGCGCCGTCGAGGGAGATCTGTACGTCCACGTAGTCGCTCGCGGCGAGGCGCTGCGCCACCTGCTCGTCGATCCGGACGCCGTTGGTGGAGAACTTGACGCCCACCTGGTGGCTCGTGGCGTAGTCCACGAGTTCCCAGAAGTCCGGGCGCACGGTGGGCTCGCCACCGCCGATGTTCACGTAGAAGACCTGCATCTTCTGCAGCTCGTCGATGATCGCCTTGCACTGCTCGGTGCTCAGCTCGCGCGGGTCGCGGCGGCCGGACGAGCTCAGACAGTGCACGCAGGCGAGGTTGCAGGCGTAGGTGAGCTCCCAGGTCAGGCAGATGGGCGCGTCGAGCCCGCGCTCGAACTGGTCGACGAGGCGGCCGACGGGCGCCGGGGTGGTGGGGGGCTGGAGCGTGCTGGTCATGAGGTGGGGTCCTCTCCCTCGCGGGGCTCGATCATCTGGCTGTCCGCCAGCTGGCCGAGGGCGTGCAGGTACAGGCGCGCCGTATGCGGGTCGTCGATCGACACCCCGGCCGCGGCGCAGGCGGCGCGGGCCGTGGGGTGCTCGGCGAGCGTCCGGACCACCTCGACGATGGTCGGCGACTTGAGAAAACTGAGCTTGCGGGTGTGGAAGTGGTAGAGCAGCGCCCCGAACGGCTCGGGGCGCAGGGCCACTCCGGGGTGCAGGCGCCAGCCGGAGTCGAGGTCGAAGGTAGCGGACCCGGTCGCCCCGGTGTCCGCACGCTCGTCTCCGGCTCCGGCCGGCGCTGCTGCGGAGGTCATCTCAGTAGACCCCGCACATGCCGTCGATGGAGACCTCTTCGATGAGAGCCTCCTCCAGCACGACCTCGGTGTTGTGCGTGTTCTCCATAGCGATTCCTCTCGTCGGCGCCCATGGGGAGTGCCCCACCGCTGTCGCGGTGAGACCTGCATCATATTGGCACTTGGTGCCATGTGCACCCTACCCCTGCCTTACGCTGGGGTCCATGGGTGTCGCGCAGATCGCCGGGGGCGGGGTACCGGGCCGTCGCCCGGCCACGTCGCGGACCTCGATCGTCTCCGTGGCGCTCGCGCTGTTCTCCGAGCACGGGTACGAGGACACGAGCGTCGACCAGATCGCCGCGGCGGCCCGGATCTCGCGGCGCACGCTGTTCCGCTACTTCCCCGGCAAGGCCGCGATCGCGTGGGGCGAGTTCGACGACCAGATCGACGGCATGCGCCGGTACCTCGCCGCGATCCCGGCCGCGACACCGCTGCGCGAGGGGCTGGCCGACGCGCTCGTCGCCTTCAACACCTTCCCCGACTCGGAGACCGAGGTGCACCGCGGCCGCATGCGCCTGCTGCTCAGCGTGGACGAACTGCAGGCGCACTCCACGCTGATGTACGCGGACTGGCGCGGCGCGGTCGCCGAGTTCGTGGCCCGCCGCCGCGGCGAGAGCGAGCGCGATCTCGTCCCGGACGCCGTGGCCCATGCCGCGCTCGGCATCGCGCTGGCCGCGTACCGGATCTGGGTGGACGAGCCCGGAGCCTCGCAGACGCGCCTGCACGAGCTGCTGCGGGAGGGAACCGAAATCCTGGCGTGACCGGCCCCGGTCAGCGCGACAGGGCCCGCCGGAGGTAGGCCCCGAGCCGGGTGCGTGGACGGCTCCGGCGTGGGGCCCGGGGCGGGGTGGCGAGCGACGACGGCGAGGGCGTGCCGTCGCCGCCGGGCACCGCAGGCCGTCCCGCGCGCCACCGCTCGACCATCTCCCCGACGTCAACGGTGTGGATCGGGAGCATCGGCCCGCTCGGCAGCCGGATCCACTCGGCGATCCGCACGTTGAGCGCGCGGACGAGCTCGCGCACCTCGGCCTCACCGTGCGCGGCGTCCACCGCGGCGGGCAGGCGCTCGATCTCGCGCCGCAACTGCAACGACTCGGGCAGCAGCGCCTCGGCCGAGAGTCCCTCGCGATCGAGGTAGGAGCGCAGCCACCAGTCCGGGTCATCGCCGTGATCGGGGATCGGCTTGCCGTAGCCGGGCAGGTCGTCGAACGCGCCGGCCTCCTGGGCGAGCCGGATCTGCCGCTCGACCCACGTCTCGAACGGCACGCCCGCGGGCTTGCGCTCGGTCACGGCCACCAGCGTAGGCGGGTCTACCCCGCGGCGCGCAGCCGCCGGACGTGGTCGTCGTCACCCCATTCCCCACCTCCTCCCCAAGGGGTCCCTAGTATCACAAACATGCCGAGTAGCTTGTTTCCCGAATACCGCGCGGCCTGGGAGGACGACCAGGTCCACGACTTCCGCATGCACGCCCGCGAGTTCATGGCCAGAGAGGTCACGCCGCACCAGGAACGGTGGGCGCAGAACAAGCAGGTGGACCGCGAACTGTGGACCAAGATGGGTGCGGCCGGACTGCTGTGCACCGAGATCCCCGAGGAGCTCGGCGGTCTGGGCCAGCACTTCGGTTACGAGGCCGTGGTGCAGGAGGAGCTGTGCCTGGCCAACGACTTCTGCGTGGGCTACGGCGTGGCCTCGACCATCGTGCCGCCGTACATCGCCCACTACGGGACCGACGAGCAGAAGCAGAGGTGGCTGCCCAAGCTGGCGAGCGGCGAGATGGTGGGAGCCATCGCGATGACCGAGCCCGGCACCGGGTCGGACCTGCAGAACATCACGACCACCGCCCGGCGCGAGGGCGACGAGTACGTGATCAACGGCTCCAAGACCTTCATCACCAACGGCTCGCTGGCCGACCTGGTGATCATCGTGTGCAAGACCGACCCCGAGGGCGGGCACGCGGGGATGTCGCTCATCGTGGCCGAGGTCAACGAGCTGCCGGGCTTCGAGCGCGGGCGCGTGCTGGAGAAGATCGGCATGCACGGGCAGGACACGCGCGAGCTGTTCTTCAACGACATGCGCGTGCCCGCCGAGAACCTCCTCGGCACCGAGGAGGGTCAGGGCTTCTACCAGCTCATGAACCAGCTCGGCCGCGAGCGACTCATCATCGGCGTGACGGGCGTGGCCGCCGCCGAGGCCGCCGTGATCGAGGCGCTGGCCTATGCCAGGGAGCGCGAAGCGTTCGGTAAGCCGATCCTGAAGTTCCAGAACACGCGCTTCGTCCTGGCCGAGTGCAAGGCCGAGGTGCTGGCCGGCAAGGCGTTCATGGACTACTGCGTGCAGTTGGCCAAGGACGACAAGCTCGACGCCGCCACCGCCTCGATGGCCAAGATGTGGGCCACCGACAAGCAGGGCGAGGTCGTGGACAAGTGCCTGCAGATCTTCGGCGGCTACGGCTACATGATGGAGTATCCCATCGCCAAGGCGTACGCCGCGGCCCGCGTCCAGCGGATCTACGGCGGGACCAACGAGATCATGAAGGAGCTCGTCGGGCGGACTCTGTAGGGCGGGTCGGCACACCCCGGCGGACGCCGCCCTTACCGGCGGGTAACCTCGCCGTCATGACCCCGGACACTCCCTCCCCGCTCGCCGACACCCCGACCCTCCGGCTCTGGAAGAAGGCCACGGCCCTGCCCTTCGGCTCGCGACTGTTCACCGCCGTCGTGAGCCTCAAGGCGCCGTACTTCCGCACGGCACTGCCCCACGTCGTGGAGATGCGGCCGGGCCGATGCGTGGTGCGCGGACCGCTGTGGTGGGGCAACAAGAACCACATCGGGACCTTCCACGTGATCGCCGCGTGCAACCTCGCCGAGTTCGCGATGGGCATGGTCGCCGAGGCCACCGTGCCCACCACCCATCGCTGGATCCCGGTGGGCATGCAGACCGCCTACCCGGCCAAGGCGACCGGCGGGCTCACCGTGACGGCCGAACTCGCAGAGATCCCGGACTTCTCCCAGATCACCAGCGGCACCGACATCCCGATCCCGCTGACCTTCGTGGACGCCGCGGGCAACGAGCCGATCACCGGCACCATCACGATCCGGGTCTCCCCCAAGAAGTAGGGCCCGGTGGCGCGCCGGTCGGATGCGTGAGGCGCCCCGCTCACAGCCGCTTCAGGATGTCCTGCTTCTTCGCCGTGAACCCCTCCTCGGTGAGGATTCCGGCGTCACGGAGTCCCGCGAGCCCACGGATCGTCTCGAAGGGGTCGTCCACGCCGGCCCGCCGGTTGCGCTTCATCAGTGCCCGCGCAGCGCCCGGTTGCGCTTCATCTCTGCGACACAACGGGGGCGCAACCCGGCGGCACCGCAACTGAAAGGATGCACAACCCCTGCGGAGACGCGACGGTCTACTCCTCCGCGCCCTCCTCGGAGGCGTGCCCCGGCTCGACCTCGCCGAGGTCGGACAGCCGCAGCGGGCCCGCCTCGTCGTCGACCTCCGCCGATTCCACCTCGAGCACGAAGCAGGCGTGGTCCCCCTCCGTGTCGAGCAGGGCCACGCGCCGGCCGACGAACCGCACCGGCAGGGCGCGGACCATCGGGACGCCGCCGGGCCCGCGGTCCAGCTCGAGGCCGCCGAAGGTGTCCACCTCGTCACCGGTCGTGCCGCCGAACCACGCCGCCAGCTCGCGGTCCCCGGCGCGGAGCAGGTGGACGGCGAGGTGGGTCGAGCGCAGCGCCACGCGGTACGTCCGGTTGGCCTTGGAGAGCCACACGGCGTGCCGGCGCGGGTCGATCGAGCACTGGGAGTGGAAGCCCACCAGGCAGCCGGCCGTCTCCGCGTGGTCGGCGGCGGTCACGACCACGGCCGCCCCGTCGAGGAGCGCGTTGATCCGGTCGTAGGCCTCGTCGGTCCCCGGCGTGGTCATCGGTCGACCCCCTGTCGTCGTGGCCGGTACGCCCCGGCCGTCGGTGTCCTCCCCACGGCATCACGGCGCGGGGGGCCCGACAACCGGAGACCGGCCGGCCGGGGATCAGTCCCGCGTGCGGGCGTCGAAGGCCTTGAGCGCCAACGGCGCGATCACCACCGTGAGCACAACGATCCACACGAACGACATGAGCACCGGGTGCTGGAGGGCCCAGGCGGCGTCCGGGCCCATCGCGGGCGCGTTGCCCCACAGTTCGCGCATGGCCTGGACCACCGCGGAGAGCGGGTTCCACTCGGCCACGACCCGCAGCCAGTCCGGCATGGTTTCCGGCGGCACGAAGGTGTTGGCGACAAAGGTGATGGGGAAGATCGTGGTGAACATGACGCCGTTGACGGCCTCGATGGTCTTGATCCGTGAGCCCACGAGGATCCCGATCCAGATCATGGCGAACCCGAACCCGAGCAGCACCAGATAGCCGAGCAGCGCGTCCACGATCCCGCCGCGGATCCGCCAGCCGATGAACAGGCCGGTGACCGACATGACGAGCACGCCGAGCGAGGAGTGGATGAGGCTCGAGACGCTGCGGCCGACGAGGATCGACGCGCGCTGGGTGGGCAGGGTGCGGAAGCGGTCGATGATCCCCTTGTTGAGGTCCGTGCACAGGCCCGAAGCCACGACGAACGAGGAGAACGCCATGGTCTGCGCCATGATCCCGGGCAGGAGGAACTCGCGGTAGTTGCCGCCGCCCACTGCGATGGCGCCGCCGAAGATGAACCCGAAGAGCAGGACGAACATCACCGGCTGGATGGTGACGTCGGTGAGCATCTCCGGCTGGCGCTTGATGTGGGCGAGGTTGCGGCGGACGTGGGTGGCCACCTGGCGGCCGAAGCCGGGGCCGGCGGGCCGCTCGCGGTCCGGGGCGACGGGGGCGTCGGCGGCCGGGGAAGTCTGGACGGTGCTCATGCGGGCTGCTCCTCGTTGCCGGAGTCCTCGGCGGCGTGGCCGGTGAGGGAGAGGAAGACGTCATCGAGGCTCGGACGTTGCAGGCCGATGTCGTCGAGCTCGATGCCGGCGTCGGCGAAGGCGGCGGCGATCCCGGCCAGCGCCGAGACCCCCTCGGAGGGCGCGGTGAGCCGGCGGGCGTCGCGGTCCACGCGCAGGTCGGTGACGTGCTTCGCGAGGATCTGCTCGGCGGCCGGCATGTCGGTGGGCCGGGCGACGGTCACCACGAGGCTCGCGGCGCCGGAGGCGTCCTTGAGCTCGAGCGGGGTGCCGTCGGCGATCACCCGGCCGTGGTCCACCACGATGATCCGGTCGGCCAGGTGGTCGGCCTCGTCGAGATACTGGGTGGTGAGCAGCAGCGTGGTGCCCTCGCGGACGAGGTCGCGCAGCACCTCCCACAGCTCGATCCGGGCGCGGGGGTCGAGCCCGGTGGTGGGCTCGTCGAGGAACAGGACGGGCGGGGCGGCGACGAGGCTCGCGGCCAGGTCGAGCCGGCGGCGCATGCCGCCGGAGTAGCTCTTGGCGATGCGGGTGGCGGCGTCGGCGAGCGAGAACTTCTCCAGCAACTCGTCGGCACGGGCACGGACCCGCTTGCGCGGCAGCCCGTAGAGATCGCCGATCAGCTGGAGGTTCTCGCGGCCGGTGAGCAGCTCGTCGACGGTGGCCGACTGCGCGGTCAGGCCCATCGCGCGGCGCACAGCGGCGGGCTCGCGCACCACGTCGTGCCCGGCCACTCTGGCGGTGCCGGAGGTGGGTGGGCTCAGGGTGGTCATCATGCGGACCGTGGTGGTCTTGCCCGCGCCGTTGGGCCCGAGAAGGCCCAGGACGGTGCCGGCGGGGACGGTGAACGAGATGTCGTCGACGGCGGTGAAGTCGCCGAACTTCTTGACGAGGTGATCAGCTTCGATGGCGGGGGCGTCGGACGCCGACCGTGTACTCACCACAAAAGGGTGCCGCCTGCGGCCATGACGCGTCAACGTGAGCGGCGGCACGTGCGGGCCGCCGCTGTCCGCAGGGCGCGCCTCACACGCCGGCGGCCGCGCTCTCGCCGCTGCGGAGCAGATAGGTGTCCATGATCCACCCGTGCCGCTCGCGGGCCTCGGCGCGCACGCGCACGATCTCTTCGGCCACCTCCAGCGCGGGCCCGGAGACGAGGATCTGCTCCGGGGAGCCGAGGTAGGCGCCCCACCAGATGTGGGTGTCGGGGCCGGCCACATCCCGGAACGCGCAGTGGGCGTCGAGCATGACGACGACGTTGGCCAGCACTTCGGGAGGGGTGCCGGCGAGGCGCCGGCCGGTGGTGATGTGCACGGGCTCGCCGACCCGGTTGGCGCAGATCCCGAAGGCGGCGGTGAGGGCCGCCGGGGCGGTGACGCCGGGGACCACCTCGACGGCGAAGTCGGCACCCGCGGCCCGCGCGCGGTCCAGGATCCGCAGCGTCGAGTCGTACAGCGACGGGTCGCCCCACACGAGGAACGCGGCCACCCCGTCGTCGGTCGTCTCGGCCTCCAGGGCGACACGGATCCGGCGGGCACGCTCGGCGTGCCAGTCGGCGACGGCGCGGTCGTAGTCGAAGGCCGCCACCTCGTCGTCGCGCCGCGGGTCCGCCACCACCACCTCCCGGGGGCCGCCGTCGGGGCGGTGCTCCGCGACGATCCGGCGACGCAGCTCCCGCATGTCCTCGGTGGCCTCGCCCTTGTCCAGCAGCAGCAGGACGTCGGCGCGGCGCAGCGCGTCCACGGCCGCCAGGGTGAGGTGGCGGGGGTCGCCGGTGCCGATGCCGATCACGAGGACGGTGCGCATGGGCGGAGCCTATCCCCGGGCCTGGATTCCGGATCACCGTGACCTCCGTCGTCGTCGACGACCAGGCCAGGGCGCTGGCCTTCTACACCGACGTGCTGGGGTTCGTGCCCGGGCACGACGTGCCCGTCGGCGGCCACCTCTCCCGAGAGGTGGGAACCGGTTCTCGTTTGGGAGTCCGCCGCGGCTCCGACGTATCGTGGGGAGGTTGCCACGCGACCCTGCGTCGCCTGACGTGACCAGCACAGGAAGCCCGGTACCCATGAGTCCCATGTCCACCATCCCGCCGACCATCGCCCGGTCGTGGCTGCTCCTGCCCGCCGACAAGTCGGAGCGCTTCGACGCGGCGGCCAACTCGGAGATGGACGTGGTGGTGCTGGACGTGGAGGACGGCTGCCGTCAGTCGGAGAAGGAGCGCGCCCGCCGCGAGGTGCGGCAGTGGCTCGAGGCCGGCAACCACGCGTGGATCCGGATCAACGACGTCCGCTCCCCCGAGTGGGAGAAGGACCTCATGGCGCTCGGCCACTGCCCTGGCCTGGACGGTGTGATGCTGGCCAAGACCGAGAACCCCGAGCACGTCTCGCTCACCGCCGCGCGTCTGGCCCCCGAGACGCCGATCGTTGCTCTGGTCGAGTCGGCCGAGGGGCTGGCCCAGGCCACGGAGATCGCCAGGACCGACTCGGTGGTCCGCCTGGCGTTCGGCATCGGCGACTACCGCCGCGACACCGGCATCGGCGCCTCCCAGATCGCGCTCGCCTACACGCGCTCGCAGTTCGTGGTGTCCAGCCGGGTGGCGCGCGTGGCGCCGCCGATCGACGGCCCCACGATCTCCAACGACACGCAGGTACTCATGGACGCCGCCGAGCACGCGGTGGAGATGGGCATGACGGGCAAGCTGTGTCTGCGCGTCGACCAGGCCCCGTACATCAACGAGGTCCTCTCCCCCTCGGCCGCGGACGTCTCGTGGGCCGAGTCCGTGATCGACGAGCTGGGCGCCGGCGGCGAGCGTTGCCGCGACGGCGCGGACCTGCCGCGACTGGCCCGCGCGCAGAAGATCGCCCGCCTGGCGCAGGCGTTCGCCACGGCGAACTGAGGCGACACACGAAACTCCCCGCTCCTCTCTCCATGAGGGCGCGGGGAGTCCGTGGGGCCGGGTGTCAGCCCCAGGCGCGGGCGGCCAACCGGTCGGCGTCCTGCATGCCCTGGTTGCCGGCCATCGTGGCGGCCGAGATCTCGGCGAGCAGCTGCTTGAGCGCGAACGCCGCCTGGTTCCACTGGTCCTGGTGCATCCGGTAGGCCGGGGCGGCCTCGCCGGCCCAGTCCGAGCCGAGCCGGTCGACGTCGGCCTTGAGCTGGTCGAGCACGGTCTCGAAGTAGGTCGAGGCACGGGAGATCTCGCCGGTGAGGGCGGCGATCTCGCCGTGGTCGTAGCGGATGGTTCCGGTCATGGTCTTCTCCTCCTGCGAATCGGGGTGTAGTCGGTCCGGATCAGCCCGGGATGTTGAGCGAGCCGCCGGTGTCCACCCGGCCCAGTCGCGCCCCGGCGTCCTGATCCGCGGTCTCGAGGCCGGACCGGTTGGAGCGCAGGCCCTGGGAGATCCCGAGCAGGGCCGCGTTGAGCTTGGCGCTGTTCTGCTGCCACTCCGTGCTCACCTGGGCGAACCGCACCTGGCCCTGGCCGGACCAGACGGCCGGGTTGGCCAGCTGGTCGGCGATGCCCTGCACCCGCTTGAGGATGCCGTCGACGTCGTCCTTCACCGTGTCCACGCGACCGGCCAACTGGTCCAACATGGCCGGATCGACGGCGAGTCCTTTTCCGACAGGTCCCGTCATCTCGATCTCCCCTTCTCCTCGCGCCGACCCGTGCCGCCGCTCGTCTCGTCGGTACCCCCTCCGGGTCCGTCACAGGGTTCGACGGGCGCGGGGCCTCGTCCGGTTCCCCTCCGGCAGGAAGTTCTGCGCGGCCCCGGGGGCCGCACCGTGCGTCAGGCGGCGGTGCCGGGAATCCTCAGCGCCGCCTCGACCGGCGCCGGATCGGGCACGAGAAAGGACAGCAGGCGCCCGGCGTCGCAGGCGTCGACCACCCGCTCGGCATTGCGGCCGCGGGCGAGCACCTCGGTCGAGCCGCTCCCCGGCGCGCGCCGCCCCTGCCGCATCCCCACGACGGCGTCGAGCACGCGTGCCACCTCGTCGTCGCGCACCGCGTCCCGACACGGGTCCCACCGGTGGATCACGGCCCGGTCCACCAGGGTGAGTCCGGCCCGGGTGCGTTCCACGAGGCTCACGGTGGTGCCCGCCGTCCACGCCTCGACGCACACCGCCCACCGCGCCGACGACGACGGCAACGCCTCGGCCGTCACCAGCGCGCCCCGTACGGCGTGCGCCCCGACCCCGAGCCCGCGTGCGGCGGACACCAGTCGCGCCGTCCGGGCAGCCCCCCAGTGGCTCGGGGCCACCAGCACGACCTCGCGGGCCACCCCGGCGCCGTCGGTCGCCCCGGCCCAGCGCAGGGCCCGGGCCACGGGGGCCGCGAGCAGCTCGGGCACGGGAACGGACAGCCCGGCCACGTCCACGCGGTCCCGGTGCGCGGCGGCCACCGGGTCCGCCAGGCACCGGTCCGGGTGTCGGCCGGCCACCGCGTCCACGCGCGCGGAGCACTCGATGCGGTCGCCCCCGGGCGGCAGCGCCGAGCCGTCCGCGGCGGCGAGGACCGAGGCGGGCGCGACCGTCGGGGCGAGGACCGCCGACGACGACGCGGTGGCCACCGCCAGCCCCGAGCAGGTGAGGTCCACGGCTACCCGCGAGCCCGGCCCCGTCACGGCTCGGACCACGCGGTCTGCACGAGTCGGACCCCGCCATCGCGGGTGACGAGCCGACCGCGTCCGGCGGGCAGCGGGCCCGGGCGGACGCCGCCGAGGAGCGGCCCCTCCTCGCGGCTGCCGGACAGGATCAGTCCGGCGCCGCCGAGGTCGCGGATGCGTCCGACGACCGGGTCGTACAGGGCACGGGACGCGCCGGCGGCCCGGCGGGCCAGGACCACGGACAGCCCGATGTCGCGGGCGTGCGGGAGGAACTCCACCAGCGGCAGGAGCGGGTTGCCGGAGCCTGTGACCACCAGGTCGAGGTCGTCCACCACGAGGTGGATCCGGGGCCCGCTCCACCACGACCGCGCCCGCAGTTCCTCTGGTGTGACGTCCGGGCCGGGCATGCGGGCGGAGAGGATGCGCACGAGGTGCTCGACCATCGGTATCAGGGCCGATTCGGTGGCGGCGTACCCGCCGAGGTGGTCACCGGTGACCTCGCCGAGCATGGTGCGCCGGTAGTCCACCACGACGATCTTCGCGGCCTCGTGGGTGTTCCCGGCGACGAGCCCTCGGGTGATCGACCGCAACACGGAGGTCTTGCCGGACTCGGAGTCGCCCAGGACGAGCATCAGCGGGTCGGCCCCGAGGTCGGCGTACGCCACCTGCAGGTCGGCCTCGTCCACCCCCAGCGGCACGCGGGTCCGCGTGCCGTCCGGCCCGGGCCGCGCCAGGCTCGCGAGCTGCGCATACGGTAGTACCGCGGGGAGCATGCGCACCGGGGCCGCGCCCAGCCCGCCCACCCGGGCCCGCCATCGATCCGCGAGGTGGCGGGCGGCGGCGGCCGCCGCGTCATCGATGCCCTCCGCGTCGAACCCGCCGTCGAGACGGGGCTGGTAGACGAGCATATGGTGGCGGTCGCGGGTGAGTCCGCGCCCGGGCGCGGTGGGCACCGTCATGGCCGCCCGCCGGTCGATCATGGAGTCGGTGGGGTCACCGAGACGCAGCTCGACCCGGGTGCCGAGGGCGTCGCGCAGCGCGGGGCGGAGGTCGGCCCAGCGGCCCGCGGAGAGGACCACATGGACGCCGTAGGCGAGGCCGTCGGCGGCGAGGCCGAGGACCGTCTGCTCGAGGTCGTCGAACTCGGCGCGGAAGGCCTGCCACCCGTCGATCACCAGCAGGACGTCGGGGAACTCGGCGACCTGCCGCCCGTCGCGCTCGACGACCCGGCGTCGCGCCTGCTCCACCGAGGTCACGCCGGCCTCTCGAAACGCCGACTCCCGGCGGCGGAACTCCGACTCCACCTCGGCGACGGTGCGCCGGAGCCGCTCCTCCTCGCCACGGCGGGCCACGCCACCCACGTGCGGCAGCGCGGCCACCGCGTGCAGCAGGCCGCCGCCGAGGTCCACGACGTACATCCAGAGCCGGTCGGGCCCGGTGGTCGCGGCCGCCGAGAGCACGAGGGTGCACAGGGCGGTGGACTTGCCGGCGCGGGTACCGCCGACGACGGCCGCGTTGCCGTCGCCCCCGGACAGGTCCACCTCCCAGGTGTCGCGCCGCTGCTCGTACGGCAGGTCCACCTCCGCGAGGGGGAAGCGCAGCGCGGGCGGACATCCCGGCTCGTCGCCGGAGGGCTCCGTGCCCACCGCGGCGTCGAGCGGGGCGCCCTGCCCGAGCGGCGGCAGCCACACCTCGTGCGCCGGCCTGCCGTGCCCGGCGAGCCGGCCCACGAGGACGTCGAGCAGGCTGGCCGAGGTGTCCTCGACGGTGACCGGCTCCTCCGCGGGGACCGTGGCCGGCGGCGGCGTCGGCACCGGCATGTACCAGGACGTGAACGCCCGCGGGGTGGCGCGGGCGACCGGGACGACGACCGAGGACGAGCCGTCCACCCGCCGGTCCGCCACGTACGGTCCGGAGACGTAGGCCGCGTCGAAGCGCACCGGGTCGCCGGAGTCCACCTTGAGGTAGCCGGCCCCCGGGGTGGCCGGCAGGTGGTAGGCGTCGGTCACGCCGAGCACGCTGCGGGACTCGGTGGCCGAGAAGGTCTTGAGCGCGATCCGGTACGACAGGTGGCTGTCCAGCCCCCGCAGGCGGCCCTCCTCCAGCCGCTGCGAGGCCAGCAGCAGGTGGATGTGCAGGCTGCGGCCCAGGCGCCCGATGGTGAGGAACAGCTCGGCGAACTCGGGCTTGGCGCTGAGCAACTCGGAGAACTCGTCGACCACGACGAGCAGCGTGGGCAGCGGGTCGAGCGGGACGCCCTTGGCCCGGGCAGCCTCGTACTCTCCGACGTTGGCGTAGTTGCCGGCGGCACGGAGCAGCTCCTGGCGCCGCGTGAGCTCGCCCTCGAGCGCGTCCCGCATCCGGTCGACCATGGTGATCTCGGCCTGCAGGTTGGTGATCACCGCCGAGACGTGCGCGAGGGGCTCAAGCCCGAGGAATGTGGCACCGCCCTTGAAGTCCACCAGCACGAGATTGAGCGTGTCCGGGTCGTGGGTGGCGACCAGGCCGAGCACGAGGGTGCGCAGGAACTCCGACTTGCCGGAGCCCGTGGCGCCGATGCACAGGCCGTGGGGTCCCATGCCGCCGTGCGCCGCCTCCTTGAGGTCCAACTCGACGGGCGCGCCGTCGGGGCTCACCCCGACGGGCACACGGAGCCGGTCCCGCTCCCCTCGTCGTCGCCACGCCACCGCCGGGTCGACCTGCGACGCCACGCCGATCCCCAACAGGTCGGGCAGCCCCGGGGCACGCCGGGTGGAAGTGGAGCCGTCGGCGTTGGTCACCGTGTCCGGGAGGCGGTAGCGGGCCATCGCCATGGCCAGCCGCTCGGCCTCGGGCGGGCTCAGGGCGTCCAGCCGCGCGACCTCCTCCTCACCGCCCCGGGTCCACAGCCGGGCCCGGCCGTCGACGACCCGGATGCACAGGCCGCGCCGCAGGGCCAGGTCGCGCAGCTGGCCGGCGCGGCTGCCCGAGACCTCGATCACGGTGACCCCATCGAGTCCGTCCTCGGCGAGGATCCGCTCGGCGCCCGACACACCCACGCCGTCCACCACCACGACGAGGTGGGGGACGCCGGGCCGCGCCGGGGAGCTGGGCGCGAAGGCCGGCCGCTCCACGACGTCCGAGGCGAGCATCGACTCGACGCCGCCGAGGGAGAACTCGGTGAGGCGCACCCGGCCGCCGCCGTCGGTGTAGACGGGGTGTTCGTGGTGGGGCAGCCACTTGAGCCACTCCCAGGCGCGCCGCGCGTCGCCCTCGCTCGCCGCCACCGCCACACGCACCCGGTCCGGTCCATGCGAGACGGCCAGGCCCGCGAGCATCGCCCGCACGGCCGAGCGGACCACGTCCACGTCGCCGTCCAGTGAGAGCGCGGCAAAGGCCCGCAGGTCCAGTGCGACGGGCAGCTCGTCGACCACCGAGTGCGCGCGGACGAAGCGCCGCATGCTCACCACCGACACCGGCTCGAGGTCGTCCACCGGCCCGGTGTCCGGCGCGTCGAGCCGCGTCGCGAGGGCCTGGCGGCCCGGGCCCAGGCGAACGGTGAGGTACTCGGCGTCGGTGGGATCACGCTCCCACATGCGCGGGGTGCCCACGAGCGCGGGCAGCTCGGTCGGGTCCGGGTGGCGCCACAGGGCGGCAGCGCGCTGGGCGGCCGCCGTCTCCCGCACCGTCTCCCGGGTCTGGCCCAGGTACCGCAGGTAGTCCTTGCGAAGCTCGTCCGTCTCGGCGGTCCGCGTGCCGCCGGAGAAGGTGGTCGCCAGCATGCCCACCGCCGAGACCGCCATCATCGCCGGGAACATCATGGCCAGCGGGTTACGCATCATGCCGCCGCGCATCATCACCACCACCGCGCCGACCACGGCCACGAGCAGGACGATCGGCAGCACGGTCTGCAGGAGCGGACGCGGGGTGGGACGCGGCAGGCCCGGCGGCGCCTGCAGGGCGACCTCCCCGGTCGGGACGGGTGGCGCCTCGGGCCGCTCCGCGCGCGGGAAGACCACGTCCCCCATAGGTCCCCTCCCGCCTGGCCGCACCGCCGCGGGGTGGATCCCCCACGAACGCTCCTCGGCATCGACAATGGTCGTCGCGCCGAACGGGATGGTAGGGCAGCACGGGCCCGCACGGGGACGTCACCGTGCTCGCCCCGGAGAGGAGACAGCGGTGACGGAGCTGAACGGGTCGCGGCCCGTGGCGGCCGGGGTCGAGCCCCTGGACCAGCGGCGGGTCTCGGTGGTCTGCCGGACCACGCGGGTCGATCTGAGCCTGCCCGCCCATCTCGAGTTGGTGGCGGTGATCCCCGAGGTGGTGGACCTCGTCCGCGAGCACGTCCGCGCCGCGGCCGGCCCTGCCGTGACGGTCGACGTCGACGCGCGCATGGGCGGTGGCGCGGGCGGGTCGTGGCAGCTCTCCCGCCTGGCCGGCGGGCCGCTCGCCGTCTCCGAGACCCTGGCCCAACAGCGGGTCCACGACGGCGAGATCCTCGTCCTCGATCACCGGCCCGTCCCGACGCCCGCCCCGCTCTTCGACGACGTGCTGCAGGGCCTCACCGAGGCCGATGTCGCGCGGACCCCCGCCTGGGACCGCCACGACGCCGCCCGGGTGGCCGCCCGGACCGCGTCCGTGACGGCTGCCCTGGCGGGCGCGGCCCTCCTCCGCCAGTGGTGGACCGGCGGCTCGCCGGTCGTGCCGCTCGCGGCGGCCCTCCTCGCGGTGGTCGGCCTGGCGGCCGTCCTCGCCCTGCGGGGCACCGCGGCGCCCGGGCACGCGCATGCCGCGGCCGGCGGGGCCGCCGTCGGCTTCACGGTCCTGGCCGCGGGCACGGTCGGGCAGCCGCCCGGCGGACCCGGCGCTCTGCTCGGCGCCCTCACGGCCGGGGCCGTGCTCGCCGGGGTGCTGCGCGCCACCGTCTTCCGGCCGACCCCGCCGCGCGACGGCGACGCGGCGGACGCGACTGTCCGGACGACGTACGCCCTGGCCGCCGGCTACCTCGCGCTCACCGTCGCCCTGGCGATCGGGGCGGTGGCCGCGGGGGTCGCCGCCACCACCGGCGCCCCGCCCGCCGCGGCGGGCGCGGGGACGCTCCTTGCGGGACTTCTCGTCCTCACCTCCGCGCCCCGCCTCGCCGTCGCCGCCGCCCGCATCCCCGTCCCGCCGGTGCCCACGCCGGGCGAGGACGTCGACGCCGGGGACCTCGAGGACCTCGACCACGACCTCCGCGCCCGCGAGGGCGACGGTGCCGGGTCCGGGGCGGAGGCCCCGGCGCTGCCCACCCCGGCCGCACTGCGGCACCGCTTCCTCACCTCCCGCTCCTGGCTGACCGGGTTGCTCGCCGCCTCCGGGGCGGCCGCCGCGGCCGGGGCGCTGGTGGCGCTCGGGGACCCGGACGCCACGCGCTGGGCCGCGCCGACGGCGTTCGTGCTGGTGATCCTCCTGGTCCTGCGCGGCCTCGCATACGCCGACCGCGTGCACACCACCGTCCTCCTCGTATCGGCGCTCGCCCTCACGGCGGGCATCCTCCTCGGCGCGCTGGCGACTCTGTCGGAGCCTGTCGCGGTGGTGGTCCCCGCGGCGGCCGCGGTCGCGGCAGCGGTCGTGGTGGCCGCGACGCTGCTGCCCCGGATCGAGCTCTCCCCCGGGGCGCTCCGCGCGGTGGGCACGGTCGAGGCCGTTCTCCTGTGCAGCGTGGTCCCCCTCGCCGTCGGGGCCACGGGCGTGTACTCCCTCGTCCGCCAGCAATGACGGTCACGCGGAGCCGCGGCCTGCCCGGCGGGGCACTGCGCGGGGCGGGCGTCCTCGTGGTGGCCGGGCTCCTCGGCCCGCAAGCGGGAGTGCCGGCGGCCACCGCGGTCGAGCGCCCGTCGATCGACGGCCCCGTCCCCGCCGCGAACCTCGCGCCCCCGGGTGAACTCCGCCTCGACGGACCGTGCCGGACCACGGCGGCGGTCCTCGACCCCGCCGCGCCGCCCGCCGCCACGACCGCCGCCGACCTTCGCCCCGCATGGATCCACGGGCGCGGGGAGGGCCAGGTCGTCGCCGTCATCGACACCGGGGTCAACCCCGGCCCACGACTGCCCCGGGTCCGCGGTGGCGGTGACCTCGCCCCGGGCGGCGACGGCACCGAGGACTGCGACGCGCACGGCACGCTCGTCGCCGGGGTCCTGGCCGCGCAGGAGGACGACTCCGGCCACACCGGGGTGGCCCCGGGCGTCGAGATCGTCTCGATCCGGCAGTCCTCCGGGGTGCTGCGGGCCGGGGCCCCGGACGGCGACGACGCGTCCGTCGGCCCGGGCGTCGGGACCCTGTCCACGCTGGCCGCCGCGCTGCGGGCGGCGGTCGACGCGGGGGCGGGGATCGTCAACATCTCCGAGGTTGCCTGCGTCCCCGCGGGCACCCGGCTCGCCGACGGGCCCCTCGGCGGCGCGGTGCGCCACGCCGTCACCGAACACGACGTCGTGATCGTCGCCGCCGCCGGCAACGTGGGCCGGGACTGCGCCGACCAGAACCCGGGCGGGCCCGACCCCACCGACCCGCACGACGACGGCTGGGGGGACGTGGTCACCGTCGCCTCCCCCGCCTGGTACGACGAGTTCGTCCTCACAGTGGGCGCCGTCGACGCGGCCGGTGCGCCCGCCGACTTCTCGCTCCGGGGACCGTGGGTCGACGTGGCCGCGCCCGCCGTGGACCTGCGGTCGGTGGGCGCCGACGGCGACGGCGTGTCCGACGTGGTGGTCGCCGCCGACGGCTCCCGTGTGCCCATCACCGGCACGAGCTTCGCCGCCCCCTTCGTGGCCGGTGTGGCCGCGCTCGTGAGACAGGCGCACCCCGAACTCTCCGCCCGGCAGGTCATCGACCGCATCCGCGACACCGCGCTCCCCGCGGCCGGCGGGCGCGACTTCGCGGTGGGACACGGTGTGGTGGACCCGGTGTCCGCCGTCACCGGGATCCGTCAGTCGGCCCGCCCGGAGCCGGTCGCGGCCGCTCAGCCCGCGCCCGGCCCCCCGCACGACCCGCCCGGCGCGGGACCCGGGGGCGTGGTCGCTGCGGCGGCCCTCGTCCTGGGGACGGCCGTGCTCGTCGTCACCGCCCTGGCGCGTCGTCCACGGCCGGGGCGAGGTCCGTCCCGTCCCGGGTGACCAGGGCCGACCCCCGGTCCAGGCGCGGGCCCGCGGGCAGACGGTCGAGGGTGCCGGGATCGATCGGGACCGGGGTGCCGCCCACGCCGAGCGCGGCGGCCGTTTCCGCGTCGGGGACGTCGAAGCGCACCCCGGTGTCCGTGATCACGGTCGTCACCGCGCTGCGCGTGGCGCTCCCCCGGCCGGCGGCCGCGACGAGCACCCCGCCGCCCGGGACGCCCACGGCGTCGATCGCGGGACCGCCGCCGTCCGCCCCCGCCAGCGTACGGACCTCCCCCGGGCCGGGCTCCCCGGCACCGGCCACCATCGTCACCCGGCGCGTCGCGGCGGCCTCGTCCGCGCCGTCCCGGGCACACAGGACCGGGGAGTCGCCGTTGGCGAGGACCCGGGGACGGTCCCCGGGGAACGCCGAGACGTCGAGGGCCACCGAGCGCGGCACGTCCATGCGGTCGGGCGCCACGCTCACCACCTCCCCCACCGTGACAGTTGCGCGGACGAGGTCCCCCACCACCGGCCCGACCTCCTGGACGCCGTCTGCCAGCGCCACGTGGGTGCGCGGCCCCGTCGCGGAGGCGACGGTGAACACCTGTCCGATCAGGAGCCCATCGAGCCCGTAGTCCACCGGCTCGCCCACGAGGTCGATCTCCGGGCGCGCCACCGGAGTCACCTCGCGGAACGGGTCGAGCAGCGCGGCGGACACCGGCCGCGGGGCTACCCCGTCGAGGCCGAGGACCGCCAGCAGCGCCTCGTCGGCGAGGTCGATGCGGGCGCGGGTGCCCGCGCGCAGCAGCCACCCCTGGCCCTCCTGGCTCGCGACGACCACCTCGTCGTCGGCGGTCACCCTGCCCGGGGCGGCCGTGTCCTCGCGCGCCACCACAGTCGTCGCGGACACCCGCGGCTGGCCGCGGTCCGCGTCCGCCACCGTGTCGCACACGGTCCAGGAGATCCGCGCGGCGGCGGCCGGATCCCGCTCCGCAGGGAGGGCCGAGGGCGCACCGGGGATACCGACCAGTCCGCCGCGGCTCGTGCTCACGAGGTCGCGCTCGCGGACGATCACCGGCTGGGCGGGCTCGCCCACGACGAGCCGCGCGGAGGCGAGGTTGAGGACCGGGTGGACCGCGTCGCCGACGCGGACGTACATCTCGCCGGACTCGCGCGACACCATGATCGTGGACCGGCCGACATCCGGCGCGGGGTCGAGCAACGAGAGGATCGCGGCCCCGGCGCACACGAGGACCGCCGCGACGGCCCCGACGGTCAGCCCGAGCGATTGGCGGCGCAGCGGATCGTGCAGCATCCGCACGTCCCGGGACACCACCGCGTGCCGGGCCCGCCGACCGAGGAAACGATGGCCGTCCACCTGCGCCTTTGTGGTGGGCTTCAGCGGCACGACCCGGCTCCCCTCCGCCGACGTGGCACCCCTTCGGCGGGTGCACCGGGGGTAGGATACGCCAGCATCCGGCCGCGGTGGCCGGTCTCCCCTCCCGGCTCCGGCACCGGGCCCGGGGACCGGGGAGGGGGTGGCGGTGACGTCGGTACCCGTCCTCGTCGTCCTCTGTCTGGCGCTCACCGTGGCGTGCCCGCCGGCGTGGCAGCCGTGGGTCCAGTTCGCCGCCGCCGCGCTGGTCGCCGCAGCGGTGACGGCTCGCCGTGGCGGCCGCCCGTTCCTCGGGACCCGCCCCGGTGCGCGGCGCCCCCCGGTCGATGTCGTGGACCTCGTCGCGCCGGACCGGTCCCACGTCGGCTGCGTGGAGGGCCACCGGATCGTCACCACGGCCGTAGAGATCTCGGGCGGTTCGACCGCCCCCACCGAGGTCGGCCGCGACGACCCCGCCGACTTCCCCGGCGTGCGGCTCCCGCTCAGCGCCGTGGGGCGACAGCTCGACCGCGGCGGGCCTGCCCTCGAGGGGATCGACGTCGTGGTCCGGGGCCGGCGAACCTCCACCGGTCCGGACGGAGCGGTCTACGCCGCCCTCGTGGGGCCGCTCGCCCTGATCTCGCGACGGCGGGTGCACCTGCTGCTCCGCTTCGACCTCGAGCGCCTGGCCGCCTGCCCTGGGACGACCGACCGCGGCGACCTCGAGCGCCGAGTCGCCGTGGCCACCGAGCGAGTGCGCCGCGCGCTCGTCCACCACGGGGTACCCTGCCGCGTTCTCGACGCCGCCGAGCTCGCCGAGCGCTATCTCGAGGCGGAGGAGGATGCCCGGTCGGGCGACCGGATAGGGCTCATCGTGCGCGCCGGGGCCGACGCGCGCACGGTGGTCGACGCGCTGGGCGCGGTCCCGGCGGCGGAGGTCACGGAGGTCCTGCGGCTCCGGCCGGTGCCCGGCCGCCCGGACCGGGTCGACGTGGTGACGGTCGCGGGCCTCACGGGCGCCGACCCGGGCGCGCTGCCCACCCCGGCCACCGGGGCCTGTCGGCCTCTCCTCGACGGTGGAATGCTGCCGGTACCGGGCGAACCCCTGACCGAGGAGTTGGCCGGGGCGGCGGCACGGCACCGCATCGCCGACCTTGATCTCCTCGCCCCGCCCGCCCACGGCGCGGGCCAGATCCTCGGGGCAACGCGCGCAGGCGGCGCCTCGGCGCTGCAGCTCGCCGGCCCGCACCTGCGCTCGGTCCTCCTCGCGGCGCGTCCGACGGTGTGCCGGCAGGTCGTCCTCCGCGCCGTGGCCTCCGGCTACCGGGTGGCGGTGGTGACCGACGTCCCCGACCGCTGGCGTCCTCTGCTCGCGATTGCCGACGAAACGCGCTACCGGATCGTCGACCCCGACGCTTCCGACGCAGGAGCCCCCGTCGACGCGGTCGTGTGGGACGTCGCCGGCAAGCTCAGCGAGGCCCGCATCGACGCGTTCGCCGGGCCGGGCGGCCCCGACGTCACCGCGCCCACCGTGATCCGGGTGGACGCCGACTGGGGTGTGGGGCTGCCCCACGACACCGCGGCCGGCGCACCCCCGGACCTGGTCCTGGACGGCCGGATCGACGGCTGGATCTCCGTGGAACCGCGGGGCGGGGAGCCGTACCGGGTGTCGGTCGTGTCCGGACCCGGCGAGGAACGCTATGTGAACGGACCCGCCGAGGTCACACCCGCAGGTGCTGCACCTTCCGCCAGCCCGGATCGTCGGTGACCCGGACGGTCACCTCGCCCTGGTCCCAGCCCGCGGCCGACACACGGAGCTGCTCGTCGGCCGGGGTGGTGGAGTCCACGTAGAAGTGCAGCAGGCGCCGGCCGTCGCAGCTCTCCGCCCCCACGCACTCGCCGTTTCCGGCGATCCGGTCCACCAGATGGTCCTCGAGGTCCCGCAGGCCCGGCAGGGAGAGCGGGCCCGGCAGTCCGCATTCCTCGACATCCGCATAGGGGACGCTGACCGCCACGTGCCGGTCGAACTCCGGGGCCGACAGCGCCACGAGCGGCACCCGCACCACCGCGACGAGCGGCCCGCCCGGGGTGTCGCCGTGGAGGATCTGCCACGCCGGGCCGCCCCACTCGTCCCGGTTATCCTCGGCCAGGTCGCGCAGGATCCCCGGCAGGTCGGACAGTCGCACCGCGTCGTCACCCGGCGCCGTGGCGTTGGCGCGGATACACCCCACCCACAGTTCCACCGCCGCCTCGCCGCAGATGGCGTCGAGCAGCAGGTAGGCGGCCACGCCCCGATCCGGGCCGGACAGGCCCGCGAACGCCGGGTGGTGCACGGTCACGTCGGCCTGCGACAGGCCCACGTCCACCACGACCTCGGCCTCGTCGAAGCCCAGGCGGTGGTCGCGGAAATACATCGCACAGCCGGCCACCGGCTCGCGCAGGTCGTCGAAGCACCACGTCTCGTCGGCCGGTGGCGCCGCCGCGAGCCAGCGGCGGGCCACCCCACGCAGCTCGGGCACGCCCGCGGCCGTCACCGTGAGCCGGTGCCGCGCGCCCCCGTGGCCGGGTACGAACTCCCAGGACAGCCCTGGGTCCACGGCCTCGATGAGCGAAGTGATCTCCGGCACCACGCGGCGGACGTCGCCGGACGCGCACGCGGCGGCCGACCGGCGCGCCCCGCCGTCGGCCCACCACCGCCAGAAGGCGGTGATCGCCCGGTCCGAGCGGAGGCGGGCGGTCTCAATGCGGACGCCGGTCAGGTCCAGTGACCGGGACAACTCCCGGGGCCGTGCCGCACCGATCGCCATCCGTTCACCTTCCGTCCCGTGTCGCCCGGCGCGCCGACGGTCGGCGCGCGTTCCTGCCCCCAGTATCCGGATCAGAGGCCGATCGTGCCGTCGACGGCGCCGCGCAGCGCTTCCTCCGCCTGCCGGGCGGTGAGGTCGCCCACCAACACCCGGAGGATCAGGCCGTCCGCGGCGGCCACGAGGATCCGCGCGGCGACGACGGGGTCCGCGACCCCCCTCCGCCTCGACGTCTCCGGGGGCAGTCACTCGCCGGGGCGCCGAGGCCGCCGACCGCGCCCGCGCGCTCCGGCCCGACGCGGACGTCGAGGTGTGGCCGGGGAGCGCCCACTCCCTGCCCATGCAGGAACGCACCCGCCTCGGGCAGGCGCTCGAGCAGTTCTGGACCGCCCACGACTGGGCGCGCTGAGCGGCCCCGGAGGCGACGACGCCGGCGACCGGTGTCGCCGTGGCGCCTCGGGTGAGTGAATAGGGACGACCCGGGGCCGCGTCCCCGCCGCACCGAGAGGATCCCTGTGAGCACCGACCCGAACAACCCCGTCGGCGAGCAACTCGACGACGCCACCGAGGACCAGCTGGCCCACGCCGACGAGGTGATCGAGGGCTACGAGGACGAGACCGCCGACTCGGCCGACGCCCCAGACGCCGAAGGCCTCGCCGAGGGCGACGCCGCCGAAGCCTGACCTCCCCCACCCCCGCACGACGAGAAGGACGCCCGCATGAGCGACGACACCCGCAACCCTGAGCAGATCGTCACCGACCTCGTCGAGAAGTCGCCGATCTGCATGGTCACCTCGATCGGCCCCGACGGCCGCCTGATGGCCCGCCCGATGACCCGCCAGGACTCGGACTTCAGCGGCCGCTTCCGCTTCCTCGCGCCGAAGGACGGCCACCTGCTCGCGGAGATCGCGGCCGACAACCGAGTCAACGTGTCCGTCCAGTCCCGGGACGGCTTCGTCTCCGTGGCCGGACGGGCGGTGGTCGACGAGAGCCGCGCGACGGTCTCCGAGAACTGGTCGGCCGCGACGGACGCCTGGCTCCCCGAGGGTCCCGACTCCGCCGTCGCGATCTACGTGGACGCCGAATCGGCCGAGTACTGGGATTCCAGCGGGTCGACCGTCGCCCACGTGGCCTCGTTCGTCCGCGCAGCGCTCTCCTCGGACGACCGCACGCCGGACATGGGCACGCGCGGCACGGTCGAGCTGTAGACCGGTGGCCGCCTCCGTCCTCGTCATCGGCGCCACCGGCTACGTCGGATCCCGCCTCGTACCCCGCCTGCTCGCCGACGGCACCCACGTCTCGGTGCTGGCCCGCTCACCCGACAAGCTCGCCGACGTGCCCTGGCGGGACCGGGTCACCGTCCACGAGGGCGGACTCGACGACGACGCGTCTCTCTCGCGGGCTCTGCGCGGCGTCGACGTGGCCTGCCACCTCGTGCACTCGATGGGCACGTCGGAGGACTTCGAGCGCGAGGAGCGCGAGACCGCCCGCAGCTTCGTCGACGCCGTCGAGGCCGCGGGCGTCCGCCGGATCGTCCACCTGTCGGGACTGCACCCCGACGGCGACGAGGACCTGTCCCCGCACCTGCGGTCTCGCGTCGAGGTAGGCCGGATCCTCCTCGGCTCCCGCGTCCCGGCGCTCGTTCTCCAGGCCGGCGTCGTCATCGGCTCCGGCTCGGCCTCCTTCGAGATGATCCGTCACCTCACCACCCGGCTGCCCGCCATGGTCACTCCGAGCTGGGTGCACAACCGCATCCAGCCCATCGCCGTGCGGGACGTCGTGCACTATCTCGCCGCCGCCACCACCTGCCCGCTCGACGCCGGACGCACCGTCGATATCGGCGGGCCCGACGTCCTGGAGTACGGCGAGATGATGCAGCAGTACGCCGAGGAGGCCGGACTGCACCGACGGATCATGGTCCCGGTGCCCCTCCTCACACCCCGGTTGTCCTCGCTGTGGACCGGACTGGTCACACCCCTGCCGCTCGGGCTCGCCGGCCCACTCGTGGAATCGCTGCGCTGCGAGGCAATCGTGCTGCGCGAGGACGCCGACGAGGTACTCGGCGCCCCGCCCGGCGGACGCACCGGGTACCGGCAGGCCGTCCGCGAGGCGCTGCGCGTGCCGATCGGCCCCGCACGCCCGGCCTCGTGGGACGGCGCCGACCCGCTGGAGGATCCGGCCACCCAGATCCCGTCGGACGCCGACTGGTCCGGGGTCAGGCCCCCGACCCTGTGGCGTGCCGCGCGCCCGGAGCGGTGAACGTGCGCGTCCTGGTGACGGGCGCCGGCGGATACGTCGGCTCCCGGCTGATTCCCCTGCTGCTCGACCGCGGGTACACGGTCCGGGCTGGATACACCGATCCGCGGCGAGGCGCACGCACCCCGTGGGCCCGGCGCGTCGAGACGGCCAGGTGCGACGTCCTCGACCCCGGATCGGTCGCCGACGCCGTCGCTGACGTGGACGCGGTGGTCTACCTCGTCCACCGCATGGCGGGCGGCCCCGATTTCCGCGACGAGGACGCCACCGGGGCCCGCACCATGCGTTCCGCGATGCAGGCCGTCGGCACGGAGCGCTGTGTGCGGCCGCGCACCCGCCACGCCGACCTCGGGTGCGGCGCAGCCCACCTACCCGGATCTGCTCCGGATCTACGCGACGCCCACCGTGCGGATCCCCGCCCCGCCGGTACCCTGGAACCTCGTCGCGAACGGGCTCGCGCGGATGGTGCCACAGGATCCCACCACCGTGGCCGCCCTCGTAGAGAGCCTGCGCCACGACATGGTGTGTGAGGACCTCTCGGCGGCGGCCGGGCTCGTGCCCGCCGGGGGCCGCTGGACGGGCCCGGGGGAGGCCATACGAGCGGCACTGGAACCGGTCGCCCCGCCACCGACGGCGAGGAGGGGACGATGACCGGAACCCGGGCGGTCGCGGACCGCTATCTCCGCGCGTGGCGCAACGGGGACCGCGAGAACCGGGACCCGCAGGGGCTGCGCCGCCGGCGCCTGACAGTCGTGGCGGTGACGCTCGTCGCCGGGATCGCCGTCAACGCCTGGGCACTGCGGATCCCCGCCGGTGACACGCTGTTCTACCCGGCCACGGCCGCGCTCGCGCTGGTGTGGTTGACCGGCGCGTTCGCCTCGGGGCCGATCCACCTGGGCACCGAACCGGACCACGAAGGGCACCGGCCGGTCCTCTCCTCCGTTCTCACGGCCACGGTCCTGGCGGTCGTGTTCTGTCTGGGAGCGCTCATCGTGGCCCGGATCGCGCCGCTGCGCGACCCGGTCCAGGCGCTGCTCGACCACGCCACGGTCGGCAGCCTGGCCCTGGTCGGGGCGCTCACCGCGGTCAACGGCGTCGCCGAGGAGTGCTTCCACCGGGGCGCCGTGTACTCCGCGGCGGGCCGGTTCCACCCGGTGCTCGTGAGCACCGGCGTCTACGCGGCCGTCACCGCCACGTCGGGGATCCCCCTGCTCGTGGTGGCCGCGGTACTCCTCGGACTCGTCACCGCCGTGCAGCGACGGATCACGGGCGGAGTGCTCGGCCCCGTCGTCACGCACGTCGCGTGGTCGATGGTCATGCTGCTGGCTCTCGGCCCGATCCTCGAGGCCGCGGCGCCCTGACCGCACGTGCTCATCCGCCGCAACAGGCCTCACCGCCGTCGAACGGCGCGGTGCGTGACTCCCGGGTGGCGAGGTTACGGGCCGCCAGCTCGTCGTCCGCCGGATAGTCGACCCCCACCAGGCTCAGCCCACACGCCGGGGCCACCGGCACGGCCGAGGACCGCTCGGTCTCGGCGAGCAGGCCGGTGATCCACTCGAGGGAGCGCCGCCCCTCCCCCGCGGCCATCACCGCGCCCACGAGGCTGCGCACCATCGACCAGCAGAATGCGTCCGCGCTCACGCTCGCGGTCCACACCTCGGCCGCGCCCGGGGCGTCGGCACCGCGCGGATCGGGCTCGGCGCGCCAGTCGAAGCGCTGCAGCTCGCGGATCGTGGTGGCGCCCTCGCGGCGGCGGCAGAAGGCCGCGAAGTCGTGCAGGCCCAGCAACCGCCGCGAGGCCTCCCGCACCAGCTCGAGCTGCGCGGTGCGCGGCCAGGCGGCCGTGTCCCGGGCGCGGGTCGGCTCGGCACCCCACGGCGCGGTGGTGAGCCGGTACTCGTAGTGCCGGCGCAGCGCCGAGAAGCGCGCGTCGAACTCCGCCGGCGCCCAGGCGGCGTGCATCACCGCCACATCCCCCGGCAGCAGCCGCGCCAGCCGCCGCACGAGCGCCGCAGGGTCTCCGCCGACCGACCGCTGGTCCAGCCACGCCGGGTCCACGTCCAGGTGGCACACCTGCGCGCGGGCGTGCACCCCGGCGTCGGTTCGCCCGGCCACCGTGAGCTGCACGGGATGGCGCAGCACCCGGCCCAGCTCCTCCTCGAGCACCCCGCACACGGTGCGCCGGCCGGGCTGGCGCGCCCAGCCCGAGAAGTCGGTGCCGTCGTAGGCGACGTCCAGGCGGATCCGGCGGGTGCTCACGTCGCTCGACGCTAGTCCACGGCGGCGGACGTCGGAAAACTCGGCACACCGCCCCTCCGGCACCATGGACCCATGTCGTCGTCACATCTCCCCCGCCCGCGCCCCCGCACCGCCCTGCTCGCGCCCACGGCCCTCGCCGCCGTACTGGCCCTGGGGGCCTGCGGGGGTGGTGACGACGAGGCCGGCCGGGACGGCCCGGGCACGCCGACCGGGGGCACGGCGGCCGACGCGTCCAAGTCCGGTGCGAACGCCGCACCGCGGTACGCCCGCTACGTGGCCCTGGGCGACTCGTTCGCCGCGCTCGGCCCCACCGCCGCCCCCACGAGCGGCCCGCAGGCCTGCCACCGCTCGTCGCGGAATTACGCGTCGCTGCTCGCCGAGCGGCCGGACGTGGGTGAACTCGTGGACGTGACCTGTGGCGGCGCCGAGACGCCGGACATGACGGCCCCCCAGATCGTCGAGACCCCGCCGCAGTTCGACGCCCTCACCCACGACACCGACCTCGTGACCCTGTCGATCGGCGGCAACGACATCGGGTTCGGCGCAATGGTCGAGTGCATCGTGCAGACCCCGCGGGCGGCCGCCGGGTCCCCGTGCCGCGACCGCCTGGAGCTGCCGGTCACCGGCGCGCTCGACGGCCTCGGGGATCGACTCGACACCGTGTACGCCGGCATCCGCGAGCGCTCCCCCGACGCCCGGGTCGTCACCACCGCGTACCTGCCGCTCGTGCCCGCCGACGGCGGCTGCGACTTCGTCTCCCGCATGAGCCCCGGCGACATCACCTGGACCCGCGCCGTCACCGAGCGGATCAACCGCATCGTCACCGACGCCGCCGGACGGGCCGGGGCGGAGGCGGTCCTGCCGGAGGACGCCCGGGAGCGCAGCGCCTGCGCCGCCCCGGACGTGCGCTACACCGACTTCACCGGCGTCGAGACCGGCTCGCACCCCATGCATCCCACCGCCGCGGGGCACCGCGCGATGGCGGACGCCGTCGGCGCGGTGCTGTAGCCGAGGCCGCCGCGACGCCGCCGCCGGTTCTGCACACCACGGCCGCGTGATTGCACAACGCCAGCTCGGGAGTCTCTCGCGCGTTGCCGCCGTGGTGTTGTGCAATCCGCTGGCCGGGGTGGCTGCGCGCCGGGGTTGCGTGGTGGAGACGTGGGGCGGCCGGCGCGACGAGGGCCCCACCCCCACACGTGGCGGGGACGGGGCCCTCGTGAGCGCTATCCGAGCGGATCGGCCCGGGACGGATCAGGCGTCGTCGGCCTTCTGCTCGGTGTCGTCGGCGTGGGTCGAGTCCTCGGAGACGACCTCGGCGGTCTCCTCGGCCTTGGCGACCTCGGCGTCGTCGGCGGCCTCGACCTGGTCCGCGACCGGGCTGTTGGCCTCGGCCTCGGCAGTGGCGTCGGACCCGGTGTCCTCGGCGGGCTCCTCCGCCGCGGCCGGCTTCTCGGCGGCCTTCCTCGAGGCGGCGGCGCGCGTGGCGCGCGAGGCCTCGGAGGAGGCGAGCTCCTCGGTGACGAGCGCGATCATCGCCATGGGCGCGTTGTCGCCCTTGCGGTTCTCGAGCTTGACGATCCGGGTGTAGCCGCCGTCGCGGTTCGCGGCACGGGGGCCGATCTCCGCGAACAACTTGTGCAGGACGTCCTTGTCGCGGATGACCTTGGCGGCCTCACGACGGTCGGCCAGCGTGCCACGGCGCGCCTTGGTGATGAGCTTCTCGGCATACGGACGCAGCAGCTTCGCCTTGGTCTCCGTGGTGCGGATGGCGTCGTGCTCGAACAGCTGGGTGGCCATGTTCGCGAGGATGAGCCGCTGGTGGGAAGCGGAACCGCCGAGGCGGGCGCCCTTCTTGGGCTTGGGCATCAGATTCTCCTAGGAATAATGTGCTGAGCGCTCGTCAGAGCTGCTCGGTCTCGAGGTAGGCGTCGCCACCGTCGTCGTTCGACCACGTGCCGGTCTCGGCGTCGTAGCCGGCCACCGAGGCGGGGTCGAACCCGGGGGGCGCATCCTTGAGCGAGAGGCCCAGCTCCACGAGCTTGACCTTGACCTCGTCGATCGACTTCTGGCCGAAGTTGCGGATGTCGAGCAGGTCCGACTCGCTCCGGGCCACGAGCTCGCCCACCGTGTGGACACCCTCGCGCTTGAGGCAGTTGTAGGACCGGACCGAGAGCTCCAGGTCGTCGATCGGCATGCCGTACGCCGCGATGTGGTCGGCCTCGGCGGGGCTGGGGCCAATCTCGATACCCTCGGCCTCCTCGTTGAGCTCACGGGCCAGGCCGAAGAGCTCGACCAGCGTCTTGCCGGCCGAGGCCAGCGCGTCACGGGCCGTCATGGAGTTCTTCGTCTCCACGTCCAGGACCAGACGGTCGAAGTCGGTGCGCTGGTGCACACGCGTGGCCTCGACCTTGTAGCTCACCTTGAGGACGGGCGAGTAGATCGAGTCGACCGGGATGCGGCCGATCTCGTGACCCGCGTCCTTGTTGAGGCCGGCGGGAACGTAGCCGCGGCCACGCTCCACGACGAGCTCGATCTCCAGGCGGCCCTTCTCGTTGATAGTCGCGATGTGCAGGTCCGGGTTGTGGACCTCCACGCCGGCCGGCGGCACGATGTCGCCGGCGGTGACGGCGCCCGGGCCCTGCTTCTTGAGGTACATGGTGACGGGCTCGTCCTCCACGGAGGAGACGACCAGGCCCTTGAGGTTGAGGATGATGTCGGTGACATCCTCCTTGACGCCCGGCACGGTGGTGAACTCGTGGAGGACGCCCTCGATGCGGATGCTCGTGACCGCCGCGCCCGGGATGGACGAGAGCAGCGTGCGCCGCAGAGAGTTTCCGATGGTGTAGCCGAATCCGGGCTCGAGGGGCTCGAGCACGAACCGCGAGCGGTTCTCGGACACGACCTCCTCGGTGAGGGTGGGCCGCTGGGAGATGAGCATGTGCTACCTCTTTCGATTCTCGGCGTCCGCTATTTGACGCCGTAGGAACCCACCGTCGCCGGGCGGACCGCGGTGTGCGGCCCGCCCGGCGACGGGGGAGGACAGATCACTTCGAGTAGAGCTCGACGATCAGCTGCTCCTGGAGCGGCACCTCGATCTGGGCGCGCTCGGGGAGCTGGTGGACGAGAATGCGGAGCGTCGTGGGGACGACCTGCAGCCACGCCGGCACGGGACGCTCGCCGAGCGTCTCGGCGGCGATCTCGTACCAGTCCATCTTGGTGGACTTGGGACGGACGTCGATGATGTCGTACTGCGAGACTCGGTAGCTCGGGATGGTGACCTTCTGGTCGTTGACCAGGAAGTGACCGTGGCTCACGAGCTGACGGGCCTGGCGTCGCGTGCGCGCCAGACCCGCGCGGTACACGACGTTGTCCAGACGCGACTCGAGGATCTGGAGGAGGTTCTCACCGGTCTTGCCGGCGCGGCGGTTGGCCTCCTCGTAGTAACGACGGAACTGCTTCTCCATGACGCCGTAGGTGAAGCGGGCCTTCTGCTTCTCCTGCAGCTGGAGGCGGTACTCGGACTCCTTGATCCGCGCGCGGCCGTGGTGGCCGGGCGGGAAGGGCCGACGCTCGAAGGCGGTGTCCCCACCCACGAGGTCCACGCCGAGACGGCGCGACTTGCGGGTGGCAGGGCCGGTGTAACGTGCCATTGTTCTCTAGCTCCTTCGGCCTCAGACTCGACGCCGCTTGGGCGGACGGCAGCCGTTGTGCGGCTGGGGGGTGACATCGGAGATCGTGCCCACCTCGAGGCCGGCGGCCTGCAGCGAGCGGATCGCGGTCTCACGACCCGAACCGGGGCCCTTGACAAACACGTCGACCTTCTTCATGCCGTGCTCCTGCGCCTTGCGGGCCGCGTTCTCGGCGGCGAGCTGGGCGGCGAAGGGCGTCGACTTACGAGACCCCTTGAAGCCGACGTGACCGGACGACGCCCAGGAGATGACGGCGCCCGAGGGGTCGGTGATCGAGACGATGGTGTTGTTGAACGTGCTCTTGATGTGGGCCTGGCCGTGAGCGACGTTCTTCTTATCCCTGCGGCGACCCGACTTCTTGGGGCCCGCAGCGCGTGACTTGGGGGGCATTACTTCTTCTTTCCGGCGACGGTCTTCTTCGGTCCCTTACGGGTACGGGCGTTGGTCTTGGTCCGCTGTCCGTGGACGGGGAGACCCCGGCGGTGACGCAGACCCTGGTAGCAGCCGATCTCGATCTTGCGACGGATGTCGGCCTGCACCTCACGGCGGAGGTCGCCCTCCACCTTGTAGTTGCCCTCGATGTCGTCACGAAGGGTCGACAGCTGCTCGTCGGTGAGATCCTTGGTGCGCAGGTCAGGGCTGATGCCCGTCCGCTCCAGGATCTCCAGCGACCGAGTGCGACCGATGCCGAAAATGTAGGTGAGCGCGATCTCCATGCGCTTGTCGCGAGGGAGATCGACGCCGGCAAGACGTGCCATGTGGCGATTCTCTTTCGTCGTGCGGTAGGTCTGCTCCCCGACCGTCCTCGGTCCGTGCGGTCATCTCACGATGAGCACCCGGCCCGGGGCCCCGGCCTCCGCGTCCGGGGGTGTGTCTCCGTCCCGCCCGGAGGGGCGGGACGGCTGATACGGGGAGTTGAGCGTCTTACTTGTAGCGGTAGACGATGCGACCGCGGGTGAGGTCGTAGGGCGAGAGCTCCACGACCACGCGGTCCTCCGGCAGGATGCGGATGTAGTGCTGCCGCATCTTGCCGCTGATGTGGGCGAGGACCTTGTGGCCGTTCTCCAGCTCGATGCGGAACATAGCGTTCGGCAACGGCTCGACGACGCGGCCCTCGACCTCGATGGCTCCGTCCTTCTTTGCCATGCTGGTTACGGTCCTCCATCTCGCCCGGGTGTTCTCCCAGGTGATCGTCTACCGGTAGGTGGTGCACTGGTGGGCACACCGGCGTATCAGACTACGGCAGGGATGCACGGTTCGCCAATCGCGCGCGATGCCGTCCGCCCGGTGCGGGTCAGGGGCGAGGAGTGAGGATCCGCGGCCCGTCGGGGGTGACGGCGACGGTGTGCTCCCAGTGCGACGCCGGCGCGCCGTCAGCGGTGACGACGGTCCAGTCGTCCCCGAGGACGTGGGTCGCGGTCCCGCCTCCCAGGACCAGCATCGGCTCGACGGCCAGGACTGAACCCACCTGCAGGCGCGGCCCCTTGCCGGCCCTGCCCTCGTTGGCGAGGAAGGGCCACTCGTGCATCTCGCGACCGATGCCGTGGCCCCCGTAGCCGTCGACGATCCCGAGGGCCAGCCCGTGGCGCTCCTCGGCGCGGCGCGTGGCCACCTCGAGGGCGTGGGAGACGTCGGTGAGCCGGTTTCCGGGGCGCATCGCGAGGATCCCCTCCTCGAGGACCTCACGGGTCGCCTCGTTGAAGGTGTCCACGCGGGGGTCGAGCCTGCCGACACCGAAGGTCCACGCGGAGTCGCCGTGCCAGCCGTCGAGGATCGCCCCGCAGTCCACCGAGACGAGGTCCCCCTCGGCGAGGACCGTGCCGACGCCGGGGATCCCGTGCACCACGACCTCGTTGACCGACGAGCATATGGACGCGGGGAAGCCCTCGTACCCCTTGAAGGAGGGCACTGCCCCGGCGTCGCGGATCACCTGCTCGGCGAGGGCATCGAGGTCAGCCGTGGTGGCGCCGGGCGTCGCGGCGTCGCGCACGGCGACGAGCGCCCGGCCGACGATCCGCCCCGCGGCCTCCATCGCGTCGAGTTCGCCCGGCGTCCGGGCCGGGACGACGCCCTTACGGGACCTGCCGAACACCGCGGCGGGACTCAGCGACCGAGGGCCGTGAGGGCGCGAGCGTTGATCTCCTCGACCTCGCCGACCGCGTCGATCGTCGTGACCTCGGAGCCGTAGTACTCGAGCAGCGGGGCCGTCTCGGACTTGTACACCGACATCCGGTTGCGGATGACGTCTTCCGTGTCGTCCTCCCGGCCGCGCGCGAGCATACGCTGGACCACGGTCTCCTCGTCCACCTTGAACTCGAGCACGCCGTCGAGGGAGGCACCGGCGTCGGCGAGCATCCCCTTGAGAGCGTCCGCCTGCTCGACGCTGCGCGGGTAGCCGTCGAGGAGGAAGCCCTCGGTGGCGTCCGGCTCGCCGATGCGGGCCTCGACCATGCGGTTGGTGACGTCGGCTGGGACGAGGTTGCCGGCGTCGATGTAGCTCTTCGCCTCCTTGCCCAGATCGGTGCCCTGCGAAATGTTCGCGCGGAACAGGTCGCCGGTCGAGATGTGCGGCACACCGAGCTTCTCGGAGAGCAGGGCGGCCTGGGTTCCCTTGCCGGCGCCGGGAGGGCCGAGGAGGACGAGACGCATGGTGTGGTGACCAGCCTTTCTTATTTGAGGAATCCCTCGTAGTTGCGCTGCATGAGCTGGGCCTCGATCTGCTTGACCGTGTCGAGCCCCACGGAGACCATGATGAGCACCGCGGTGCCGCCGAAGGGCATGTTCTGCATGTCCCCACCCCCGGAGCCCATGTCCAGGAAGATGTTCGGGAGGACGGCGATGAGGCCGAGGTACAGCGAGCCGAAGAGCAGGATGCGGTTGAGCACGTAGCCCAGGTACTCGGCGGTCGGGCGGCCCGGGCGGATGCCGGGGATGAAGCCGCCGTACTTCTTCATGTTCTCGGCCTGCTCCATCGGATCAAACTGGATGGCCACGTAGAAGTAGGCGAAGAACAGGATCAGCGCGAAGTAGACGATGATGTACACCGCGCTCGACGGGTTCTGCAGATACTGCATGACGTAGCGCTGCCAGAACCCGTCGCCGGACGGCTCCGGCCCCTGCACCAGCTGGCTGATGAGGATCGGCACGTACATGAGCGAGGACGCGAAGATCACCGGGATGACGCCGGCCTGGTTGACCTTGAGCGGCAGGTAGGTGGAGGTGCCGCCGTACTGGCGACGACCCACCATGCGCTTGGCGTACTGCACCGGGATGCGGCGCTGGCCCTGCTCCACGAAGACGACGGCGACGACGATGAGCACGACCGCGGCCATCACCGCGATGAACTTGAGCATCGACGAGTTCTGGTAGATGTTCACGCCCTCGGCCGGGATGCGCGCGGCGATGCCGGCAAAAATGAGCAGCGACATGCCGTTGCCGATGCCGCGGTCGGTGATGAGCTCGCCGAACCACATGACGAGCGCGGCGCCCGCGGTCATCACCACGACGATGGTGATGAGCGTGAAGATCTCGCTGTCTACGAGCACGGACTGGCCGTTGCCCAGGAGCTGGCCGCGGTCGGCAAGGGCGACGATGCCCGCCGACTGGAGGAGCGCGAGCGCGATGGTGAGGTAGCGCGTGTACTGGGTCATCTTGGCCTGACCCGACTGCCCCTCCTTCTTGAGCTGCTCGAAGTACGGGATCACCACGGTGAGCAACTGCACGATGATGCTCGCCGTGATGTACGGCATGATGCCGATCGCGAACACCGACAGCTGGAGGAGCGCACCACCGGAGAACAAGTTGACCAGCGAGTACAGCTGCGCTTGGTCGCCGCCCTCGGCAGCGTCGAGCGCGCTGCGGACCATGGGGTAGTGGACGCCCGGCGACGGGATCTGCGCGCCGATCCGGTACAGGATGATGATCCCGAGCGTGAACAGGATCTTCTTCCTCAGGTCCCGGTCCTTGAACGCGGACGCGAGTGCGGAGAGCACATGTCCTCCTGGTCATGGACGGCCCGGTCCGGGCCGCTCCGTCGTCGAAGCTGGCGCGCGCCGCGAAGAGGGACCGTCAGCCCCGAGCGCACAACAGGAAAAACTCTACCAAGACGGGTGCAGGGGCCGGATCCGAGACACTCGGACCCGGCCCCTGCCTCCCGACGACGACCCGCACGCGGGTCGGGCGGGGATCAGGCCCCGGCCTCCGTCACGCTTCCGCCGGCGGCCTCGATCTTGCTCTTGGCCGACGCGGACACCTTGTCGACGGTCACGGTGACAGCCACGGAGATCTCCCCGTCGCCCAGCACCTTGACCGGCTGGTTCTTGCGGACTGCGCCCGCGGCGACGAGCTCGGCCTTGCCGACCTCGCCACCGTTCGGGAACAGCCGCTCGATGTCGGAGACGTTGACGACCTGGAAGACGACCTTGTTGCGGTTGGTGAAGCCCTTGAGCTTCGGCAGCCGCATGTGGATCGGCATCTGGCCGCCCTCGAACGCCGCGGGGACGTTCTTGCGGGCCTTGGTGCCCTTGGTACCGCGGCCGGCGGTCTTGCCGCCCTTGCCGCCCTCACCGCGACCCACGCGGGTCTTGTCGGTGTGGGCACCGGGCGCTGGGCGCAGGTGGTGCAACTTGATGGTCATGGAATCACTCCGTCTCTTCGACCACGACGAGGTGGTTCACGACGTTGATCAGACCCCGGGTCTGCGCGTTGTCCTCGCGGACGACCGACTTACGGATGCCCTTGAGGCCGAGGGTGCGCAGGGAGTCCTTCTGGTTCTGCTTGGCCCCGACGACGCCGCGGACCTGGGTGATCTTGAGGTTCGCCATGATCTACGCCCCCTGTCCGGCACGCGCGCGCAGCATCCCCGCGGGCGCCACGTCCTCGATGGGCAGGCCACGGCGGGCCGCGACCTCCTCCGGACGGTGCAGACCCTTGAGCGCGGCCACGGTCGCGTGGACCACGTTGATCGCGTTGTCCGACCCCAGCGACTTGCACAGGATGTCGTTGACGCCGGCGCACTCGAGCACGGCGCGCGCGGCGCCACCGGCGATCACACCGGTACCCGGCGAGGCCGGGCGCAGGAGCACGACGCCGGCGGCGTCCTCGCCCTGGATCGGGTGCGGGATGGTGGAGCCGATGAGCGGGACGCGGAAGAAGTTCTTCCGGGCCTCCTCCGCGCCCTTCTGGATCGCGGCCGGCACCTCCTTGGCCTTGCCGTAGCCGACGCCGACCATACCGTTGCCGTCACCGAGGATCACGAGGGCGGTAAAGCTGAAGCGCCGACCACCCTTGACGACCTTGGAGACACGGTTGATGGTGACGACGCGCTCGATGTACTGCGACTTCTCGGCGTCGTCGTGGCGGCCGCGGCCGCGGTTGTCGCGACCACCGCGGCCGCGGTCGCCGCCGCCACGGTTGTCGTTACGGGGGTTGGTGTTGTCGCCGGCGGGCCCGTTGCTTCCGCCGTCACGACGCTGACGTCCCGGCATCAGACGGTCCTTCCATTAGCGGTCAGTGCAGTGATGTTGATCATCAGAACTCCAGCCCACCCTCGCGGGCGGCGTCGGCGAGCGACGCGATCCGGCCGTGGTAGCGGTTGCCGCCACGGTCGAACACGACGGCATCGATCCCGGCCGCCTTGGCGCGCTCGGCCAGGAGCTGGCCGACCTTCGCGCTGCGGGCCTTCTTGTCGCCCTCGACGGTGCGCACGTCGGCCTCGAGGGTCGAGGCCGAGGCCAGGGTGCGGCCGGCGAGGTCGTCGACGATCTGGGCGTGGATGTGCCGCGAGGACCGGTTGACCACCAGCCGCGGCCGCTCCGGGGTACCGGAGACCTTCTTGCGGAGCCGGGAATGACGCCGGGTGCGGCCGATGCGGCGCGCGGTCGAGGCGTCGGTGCCCAGCGGGGAACGCTTCTTGGTGCTGCTCATGATCACTTACCCGTCTTTCCGACCTTGCGACGGACCTGCTCGCCCGCGTATCGGATGCCCTTGCCCTTGTAGGGATCGTGCTTCCGCAGACGCTTGATGTTGGCGGCGATCTGGCCCACCTGCTGCTTGTCGATTCCGGAGATCGAGAACTTCGTGGCGCCGTCGACGGCGAACGTGATGCCCTCGGGGGCCTCGACGGGGACCGTGTGCGAGTAGCCCAGCGAGAACTCGAGGTCCTTACCCTTGGCCACGACGCGGTAACCGACGCCGAAGATCTCCATGTCCTGCTTGTAGCCCTCGGTCACGCCCACGACCATGTTGTTGACCAGCGAGCGGGTGAGGCCGTGCAGGCCACGGTTCTCGCGGTGGTCGTCGGGACGGGTCACCGAGATGGTGCCGTCGGACACCGCGACGGTGATGGGCGAGGGCATGTCCTGGGTGAGCTCACCCTTGGGGCCCTTGACGGTGACGGTCTGGCCGTCGACCTTGACGTCGACGCCGGACGGGACGGTGATCGGAGCCTTGCCGATACGAGACATTCTTCGCCCCCTTACCAGACGTAGGCGAGGACTTCCCCGCCCACCTTCTTGTTGGTGGCCTGGCGGTCCGTGAGCAGACCCTGGGACGTCGAGATGATCGCGACGCCCAGGCCGCCGAGGACCTTCGGCAGGTTGGTGGACTTGGCGTACACGCGCAGACCGGGCTTCGAGACGCGGCGGATGCCCTGGATGCTGCGCTGGCGCGACGGGCCGTACTTGAGATCGATGGCGAGCTTCTTGCCCACCTCGGCGTCCTCGATCGCGAAATCGGAGATGTAACCCTCCTGCTTGAGGATCGCCGCGATGTTGCCCTTGAGCTTGGAGTGCGGCATGGAGACGGTGTCGTGGTACGCCGAGTTGGCGTTACGCACACGCGTCAGCATGTCCGCGATGGGGTCGGTCATCGACATGGATGGACCATGTTCCTTTCTCGCAACGGTTCCCATGCAACACGGCGGACGGTCGGCCTTCTGGGCCGCCCATCACCGTCGTGGGCCTATCGCGAAGAGTGTCGTGTGTTCTCTTGTGTGGGTCTTCGACCTCCCGTGATCGGGAGGCCGGCGTCCCGCCGCGCGCTGTGTTCGTCCTTTGCGCACGACCAGACGGCTGGGCCGTCTGCCCGGCGCCGGGAACCCGGGGGTTCCCGGCGCGGACGGCCGGTCCGGCCGAAGACGCCCGGGTCAGTTCTCCTTGAAGGGGAACCCGAGGTGCTTGAGCAGCGCCCGACCCTCGTCGTCGTTGGTGGCCGTGGTGACCACCGTGATGTCCATGCCCCGCGGGCGGTCGACCTTGTCCACGTCGATCTCGTAGAACATGGTCTGCTCGTTGAGGCCGAACGTGTAGTTGCCGTGGCCGTCGAACTGCCTGCCCGAGAGGCCGCGGAAGTCGCGGATGCGCGGGAGCGCGACGGTCGTGAGGCGGTCGAGGAACTCCCACATGCGGTCGCCGCGCAGCGTGACGCGCGCGCCGATCGGCATGCCCTCACGCAGCTTGAACTGCGCGATGGACTTGCGGGCCCGGCGGACCTCCGGCTTCTGGCCGGTGATCAGCGTGAGGTCGTTGATGGCGCCGTTGATCAGCTTGGCGTCGCGGGCGGCGTCGCCGACGCCCATGTTGACGACGACCTTGACGACGCCCGGGATCTGCATGACGTTCTCGTACGAGAACTCGTCGTTCAGAGCCTTCTTGATCTCCGAGCGGTACCTGGCCTTGAGCCGCGGCTGGTAGTCGGCGGGAAGAGCGGTGTCGGTCATGGCTTACAGGTCCTTCCCGGTCTTACGCGAGACCCGGACGCGCTTACCGTTCTCGTCGGTGCGGATGCCGACGCGCGTCGGGGTGCCGTCGGCGTCGACGACCATCACGTTGGACACGTGGATGGGGGCCTCCTGCGTGACGATGCCGCCCGAGGAGGCGCCACGCTCGGCCGCGGAGTCGGCGGTGTGCTTCTTGATGCGGTTCACGCCCTCGACGAGGACCTTCTCCTGCGCCGGGAAGGCCTGGATGACCTTGCCCTTGGCGCCCTTGTCCTTGCCCGAGATGACGAGCACCGTGTCGCCCTTGTGGACCTTCATGTCAGAGCACCTCCGGAGCCAGCGAGACGATGCGCATGAACTTCTTGTCGCGCAGCTCGCGGCCGACGGGGCCGAAGATGCGCGTGCCACGCGGGTCGTTGTCGTTCTTGATGATGACGGCGGCGTTCTCGTCGAACTTGATGTACGAGCCGTCCGGCCGGCGGCGCTCCTTGGCGGTGCGCACGATGACGGCCTTGACGATCTCGCCCTTCTTGACGTTGCCGCCGGGGATGGCGTCCTTGACGGTGGCGACGACGATGTCGCCGACGCCCGCGTAACGACGCTTCGAGCCACCGAGGACACGGATGCAGAGGATCTCCTTGGCACCCGTGTTGTCGGCGACCTTGAGTCGCGACTCCTGCTGGATCATGGTTCTCCTGACCAGGCTGAAACTGATGTGCGCCGGATTCCGACCCGACGCACGCGGTCACGCCGCCCGGGCACGGTCATGGGACACGCCTGCTCGGGCAACTGGTCCAGTGTAGGGCGAGCGGGCGGCGCGACCCAAATCGACGGCTCAGCCGTCGCGGCGCATGAGCAGGGCGAGGATCTCGTGGATCTCGTCGACCTTCGGGACGGGAAGCGCCGAGCGTCCGTAGACGAACCCGATCCCCGCGTAGACGAGCAGTCCGGCGCGCACCCGCGCCTCCGGCTCGGAGAAGCCGAGTTCGACGAACGCCTCATGCACCACCCGGAGGATCCGCTGGTCGAGGTCTCGCACCGCGGCCGCCACCGACTCGTCGGCCCGGGCCCACTCGCGGACCGCGGCCTCCCCCTCGAAGGCGCGGGAGTCCACGAGCATCGCGGCCATGGTCTCGAGCCGCTCCTCGACCGGCATGGCCTCGACGGCGACGAGGCCGCGGGCCGCGTCGAGCTCCCGGGAGAAGTAGAGCCGCGCGATCGCGCTCATCAACGCATCGAAGTCGGCGAAGTGCCAGTAGAAGCTGCCCTTGGTGACCCCGAAGTCGGAGCACAGCCGGCTGATCTTGACGGCCTGCCGACCCTCGGTCATGAGCAGGTGCAGACCCGCGCGGGCCCAGTCGTCCGCGGAGAGCCGGCCGGGCCGAGGCGAGGCCTCGTCGGTCCCGCCGGGGCCCGTCGTCGCCTGGGTCATCTGCGCGGCGCAGGGTCGTCAGCTGCCGGAACCGCTGCCGCCGGTCGATCCGAGCGACCCGAGCGAGCCCGCGGACCCGAGCGGGCCGGCGCCACCGGCGCCGGCTGCCGCCCGAACAGGGGCCAGGACCGGCTCACCGAGGCCGGGGAGGATGTACTCGGTGGCATTGGTGATCCGGGGGATGAACACGGGCCAGTTGTGGATACCGGTGGGGTCGTAGTCCACCCGGTGCTCAATGCCCGCCTCCGTCAGCGAGTTCTCGAGTGCACGGGTGCACTCGTAGGAGCCCTTCTCCAGCAGGTGGCCGTCGGCCATGACGGTCGGGTTGGGCCCGAAGTGGAGGAGGTCGGTGCTCCCGATGAGCCCGGTGGCCGCGGACATGTACACTCGCTGCCCATCGAGCCCGCTCGGGTCGAGCACCGTGTCGTTCTCCCGCCACTGTTCCGAGCCGCGCGGGCCCCACAGGTTCTCGACATCCCCGCCCCGCGACTCCACCGTGAGCCGGGTGTTCTGGTATCCGAGGTCGTCCATGGTCGAGAAGCAGCCGCTCACCGCGCCCGCCCCGCCGAACATATCCGGGTGCTTGTTGGCCAGGCGCAGGGCCGGACCGCCGCCCATGGAGATGCCCACGACGCCGTAGCGGAGTGCCTTCGAGAACGGCACGGGCTCCACGGCCTCGACACCGGCTGTCTCTTCCTGCCCCTTCTCGAGGAGCGGGGGCAGCTCCTTGGTGAGGAAGGTCTCCCACTGGTTGGGCCCCAGGACGGGGTCGTCCTCGTTCCAGTCGGCCCACATCGAGGCGGGCGCACCGGTCGGGGCGACGACCGTCATGGCCTTGTCACGCAGGTTCGGCGAACCGAAACCCATCCCCCCGGACCATCCCGAAGGCTTCTCGGAGCCCACGCCGTCGAGAAAGTAGACGATGGGCGCGGCCGAGTACCGGCCGGGCGCGCGGTAGACCTCGACGCGCACCTCGCGCTGCATCGTCGCGGACGCCACTGTCCACACCTCGGCCCGGGCGAACTCCGGGTCGTTGTTGTCCGGGTACAGCGGCTCGACCCCGCGGACCTCCGTGGTCTTGATGGAGGTGTCGCGGGTGGCGACGGGTTCGCTCGGCGGGGCGGAACTGCCGGGGCGGTCGAACTCCCCCGACCCCGCGGCGTCGAGTGAACCGAGCACGCCGGCGAGCGGGACGGAGCCGCCGAGGTACGCGAGACCGGCGACACTGGCAGAGGGCAGGCCCGCCACGGCCGCGCGCGGGGCCTCCGCGATCGAGCCGGGGTCGGCCGACCCCGGGCCGGAGCCCTGGGCGCTGGCCGGCACCGAGCCTGCCAGGACGACGCCCAGCGAGGTGGCCACGACGACAGCCGCACGCTGGTACGGGCGCACGGCCTTGGACACGGCGGTACGGGCGGGGGCGGCGGGCTCAGAGTTCATGATGTCCTTCGTGGGGGCTGAGGAAATCCGGTGTCGCACCTGCAGGGGTAGGGCCGTGCCGACCCCGGATGAGAGTAGGCCATCTCGGGAGCAGGACGACCGGGGCGGGTTAAGCATACTCACACCTGCCCCAGAAACCACACCCGTCGAGCTCGCGGAAGACACCGTCGGCCCGGCCCCGTGGGACGGGGCCGGGCCGGGCGGGGGGCGGGGAGGGCCTTACTTGGCCTTCTCCAGGACCTCGACGAGGCGGTACCGCTTGGTGGCGGACAGCGGGCGGGTCTCCATGATCCGCACGCGGTCGCCGACACCGGCGGTGTTGGTCTCGTCGTGCGCCTTGACGCGCTCGGTACGACGCATGATCTTGCCGTACAGCGGGTGCTTCACGCGGTCCTCGAGCTCGACGACGATGGTCTTCTCCATCTTGTCGGACACGACGTACCCGATCCGCACCTTGCGGCTGTTGCGCTCGGTGTTCTCGGCAGCCTCGGTCACTGCGACATCCTTCTCACTCACTTGGCATCACCCGGCGCGACCGACAGCCCGAGCTCGCGCTCGCGCATGACGGTGTAAATGCGCGCGATGTCGTGACGCACGACCCGCAGGCGACGGTTGTTGGTCAGCTGACCCGTGGCCATCTGGAAGCGCAGGTTGAACAGCTCCTCCTTGGCCTCACGCAGGCGCGAGGTCAGAGCCTCGGCATCGAGCTCACGCAGCTCGGGGGCGGTGGTTCCACTGGCCATCAGAACTGCTCCTCCCGGGTGACGATGCGGGTCTTGCACGGGAGCTTGTGCTGCGCGCGGCGTAGGGCCTCACGTGCGGTCTCCTCGTTGGGGTACGACATCTCGAAGAGGATGCGACCCGGCTTGACGTTGGCGACCCACCACTCGACGGAGCCCTTACCGGAGCCCATGCGGACCTCGGCCGGCTTCTTGGTGAGGGGACGGTCCGGGTAGATGTTGATCCACACCTTGCCACCACGCTTGATATGGCGGTTGATGGCGATACGCGCGGACTCGATCTGCCGGTTGGTGACGTAGGCGGGCTCGAGGGCCTGGATGCCGTAGTCACCGAAGGTCACCTTGGTGCCACCCTTGGCGCCGCCCTTGCGGCTGGGGTGGTGCTGCTTGCGGTGCTTGACGCGCTTGGGGATCAGCATCGTCAGGCCTCCTTGTTCTCTGCGGGCGCCTCGGCCGTACCCGAGCCGGCGCGACCGGTCTCGGTGCTGGTGGCCGTGGTGCCCTGCGCGCCGGAGCGGCGCGGACGGCCGGCGCCACGCTCGCGGCGCGGGCCACGGTCCCCGCCACCGCGGTTGCTGGACTGGGCGTACTGGTCGGACTCGCGACGGCCGCCGACGACGTCGCCCTTGTAGATCCACACCTTGACGCCGATGCGACCGAAGGTCGTCTTGGCCTCGTAGGTGCCGTAGTCGATCTCGGCACGCAGCGTGTGGAGCGGGACGCGACCCTCGTGGTAGCGCTCCGAGCGGGACATCTCGGCACCGCCGAGACGGCCCGAGCAGACCACCTTGATGCCCTTGACCTGCGGCTGGCGCATAGCGGACTGGATGCCCTTGCGCATCGCGCGGCGGAATGCCACGCGGTTGCTGAGCTGCTCCGCGATGCCCTGGGCCACAAGCTGGGCGTCGGCCTCGGTGTTCTTGATCTCGAGGATGTTGAGGTGGACCTGCTTACCGGTGAGCTTCTCGAGCTCGAGGCGCAGGCGGTCGGCCTCAGCACCCCGGCGACCGATCACGATGCCGGGACGGGCGGTGTGGATGTCCACGTGGACCCGGTCCCGAGTCCGCGAGATGTCCACGCCGGAGATCCCGGCGCGCTCCATGCCCGTGGACAGGAGCTCACGGATCTTGATGTCCTCGGCGACGTAGTCCGCGTACTGCTTGTCGGCGTACCACTTGGACGTCCAGTCCGAGGTGATGCCGAGACGGAAGCCGTGCGGCTGGATCTTCTGTCCCATTTAGCGGGCACCTCCCTGGTTGCGACGGCCCCGGCCGGCGTTCCCGGCCTTCTCGGGCACGCTGGTGACCTCGACGGTGATGTGGCTGGTGCGCTTGCGCACGCGGAAGGCGCGGCCCTGCGCACGCGGACGGAACCGCTTGAGGGTCGGGCCCTCGTCCGCGTAGGCCGCCGACACGACGAGGGTCCGCGGATCCAGGTCGAGGTTGTTCTCGGCGTTGGCCATCGCGGAGGCCAGGACCTTGGCGACCGGCTCGCTGGCGGACTGCGGGGCGAACCGCAGGATGTCCAGCGCGGCCGCGGCGTCCTTGCCGCGGATGAGGTCGATCACGCGCCGCGCCTTCATGGGCGTGACACGGACGAACTTGGCGGTGGCGCGGGCGCTGAGCTGCTGCTCGGCCTGCGATGCGTTCTTCTGGGTATCAGTGCTCATCGACGCTTACTCTTCCGGTCGTCCTTGATGTGACCCTTGAACGTGCGCGTCGGCGCGAACTCGCCGAGCTTGTGACCCACCATCGAGTCGGACACGAACACGGGCACATGCTTGCGGCCGTCATGGACGGCGAACGTGTGACCGATGAAATCGGGCAGGATCGTCGAGCGACGCGACCAGGTCTTGATGACCTGATGGGTGCCCTTGTCGTTCTGCGCGTCCACCTTCGCGAGGAGGTGTTCGTCGACGAACGGACCCTTCTTGAGACTACGAGGCATCCTAGTTTCCCTCCTTAGCGCTTCTTACCGGTGCGACGGCGACGGACGATCATGCTGTCGCTCGCCTTGTTGGGCTTACGGGTGCGGCCTTCCTTCTGGCCCCACGGGCTGACCGGGTGGCGACCACCCGAGGTCTTGCCCTCGCCACCACCGTGCGGGTGGTCGACCGGGTTCATGACGACGCCACGGACGGTCGGGCGGACACCCTTCCACCGCATGCGGCCGGCCTTACCCCAGTTGATGTTGATCTGCTCGGCGTTGCCGACCTCGCCGATCGTGGCGCGGCAGCGCACGTCGACGCGGCGGATCTCACCCGACGGCATGCGGAGGGACGCGTAGGTGCCCTCCTTGCCAAGGAGCTGGATCCCCGAGCCGGCCGCGCGGGCCATCTTGGCGCCGCCGCCCGGGCGCAGCTCCACGGCGTGGACCATGGTGCCGGCCGGGATGTTGCGCAGCGGAAGGTTGTTGCCGACCTTGATGTCGGCGGTCGCGCCCGACTCCACCTTCATGCCCTGCCTGAGGTTGCGTGGGGCGATGATGTACCGCTTCTCGCCGTCCGCGTAGTGCAGGAGGGCGATGTTGGCGGTGCGGTTGGGGTCGTACTCGATGTGCGCGACGGTGGCGAGCACACCGTCCTTGTCGTTCCGACGGAAGTCGATGACACGGTACTGGCGCTTGTGGCCACCGCCCTTGTGGCGGGTGGTGATCCGGCCGTGGCCGTTGCGGCCGCCGGACTTGCTCAGCGGGCGCAGCAGCGACTTCTCCGGCGTCGAGCGGGTGATCTCGGCGAAGTCCGAGACGCTCGAGCCGCGACGACCGGGCGTCGTGGGCTTGTACTTGCGGATAGCCATGAGGTTCTCTCGTTCTTGACTCGTCCCGCCGTCAGGCGGTCAGACCCGGGATCTCGATGGGCTTGCTGTCGGCCGCGAGGGTCACGATGGCGCGCTTGGTGCTCTTGCGCTGACCGAAACCGGTGCGGGTGCGCTTGCGCTTGCCCTGGCGGTTGGCGGTGTTCACGGACTCCACCTTGACACCGAAGATCTCCTGCACGGCGATCTTGATCTGCGTCTTGTTGGCGTCCGGGGCCACCAGGAACGTGTACACGCCCTGCTCGAGCAGGCCGTAGGCCTTCTCGGAGACGACCGGGGCGAGGATCACGTCACGGGGATCGGCGACGGTGGTCACTTCTCGGCCTCCTTCTCAGCCTTGCCGGCGAACGCGCGCGCGGCCTGGTTCACGAACGCGTCCAGCGCCTCCACCGTGAACACGACGTCGTCGGCGTTGAGGACGTCGTAGGTGTTGAGCTGGTCGGGCGCGATCGGGTGGACGGTGTCCAGGTTGGCGACCGAGCGCCACGCGGCGACGTCCTCGCGACCCACCACGACGAGGAACTTCTTGCGCTCGGAGAGCGAGCCCAGGAAGTCACGCACCTTGGCGGTGGAGGGGGTCTGGCCCTCGACGACCTCCGTGACGACGTGGATCCGGTCGTTCGCCGCCCGGTCGGAGAGGGCGCCGCGGAGGGCGGCGGCCTTCATCTTCTTGGGCGTGCGCTGCGAGTAGTCGCGCGGCTTGGGTCCGTGGACCGTGCCGCCGCCGGTGTAGGCGGGAGCGCGGGTCGAGCCCTGGCGGGCGCGGCCGGTGCCCTTCTGGCGGAACGGCTTGCGACCACCGCCGCGGACCTCGCCGCGGGTCTTGGTCGAGTGGGTGCCCTGGCGCGCCGCGGCGAGCTGGGCCACGACGACCTGGTGCATCAGCGGGAGGTTGGGCTCGACGCCGAAGATCTCGGCGGGGAGCTCGACCGCCCCATCGGTGGAACCGGCGGGGGTCCGGACGTCCAGCTTGAGGTTCACGGTGTTCTCCGTAGTGCTGCTCATGCGTGCGCACCGCCCTTCACGGCGGAGCGGACCATCACGAGGCCGCCGTTGCGGCCCGGGACGGCGCCCTTGATGAGGAGGACGCCCTCCTCGGCGATGACCTTGTGGACCTTGAGGTTCATGGTGGTCACGCGCTCGTTGCCCATGCGGCCGGCCATGGCCTTGCCCTTGAAGACGCGGCCCGGGGTGGCGGCGCCACCGATCGAGCCCGGCTTGCGGTGGGTGGCCTGGTTACCGTGCGAGGCGCCCTGGCCGGCGAAGCCGTGACGCTTCATGGTGCCGGCGAAGCCCTTGCCCTTGGAGGTGCCGGTGACGTCGACGAACGCGCCGTCGTCGAACACGTCCGCGCCGAGCTCCTGGCCCAACTCGAAGCCGGCGGCCTGCTCGGCCGAGTCGAGGCGGATCTCCGCCACGTGGCGCCGCGGGGTCACGCCCGCCTTGGCGAACTGGCCCGCGACGGGCTTGGTGACCTTGCGGGGGTCGATCGCGCCGAACGCGATCTGCACGGCGTTGTAGCCGTCGGTCTCTTCGGTACGGATCCCGGTCACGACGCACGGCCCGGCCTTGATGACGGTCACCGGGACGACCCGGTTGTTCTCGTCGAAGACCTGGGTCATGCCGAGCTTGGCGCCCAGGATGCCCTTGATCTCGGTGTTACTCATCTGCTCACTGTCTCCGCTGCACTGTATTTGCTACGCGATTCGCTTGCCGGCCGCCGAGCGGCCCGAGGGTCACTGGATGTTGACGTCGACGCTGGCAGGCAGGTCGATACGCATGAGCGCGTCCACGGTCTTCGGCGTGGGATCGAGGATGTCGATCAGCCGCTTGTGGGTACGCATCTCGAAGTGCTCGCGCGAGTCCTTGTACTTGTGCGGCGAGCGGATGACGCAGTAGACGTTCTTCTCGGTGGGCAGCGGCACCGGGCCCACGACACGAGCGCCCGTACGGGTGACGGTCTCGACGATCTTGCGCGCCGAGGCGTCGATGGCCTCGTGGTCATAGGCCTTGAGCCGGATGCGGATCTTCTGTCCCGCCACTTCGTCCTCTTCTCCTCCCGCCCCTCGCGAGGGCGGCTGTCGTGAGCGCCCTCGCCGTGCGGGGAACGCTGCTGTGTTCGCTTGTCATTCGTGACACCGTCAACCAGGACCGGCCTGGCCGTGTGCATCGGTGCCCCGTCATGGCGGCCCCGGTGCGTGCACACGTCCGTGACACGCCTCGAGCCCTCCAGTGGACGTAGGTGCCGCACCTCGCGCAGGGCGAGAGGACGGCGGACCGATCCGCTGCCGCTGTTGATGTGTCACGACGCGCCCACGCGGTCGGGCGTGTCGCCCTCCCACTTCTCCGGCGGGTGATCGCTCACCCGCCACGGTCGTGCTCGCCCCGCCATCCCGAGGAGTGTGCCGTACGCTGGGACCTCAGGGAGATCCAGGCGCCCGGGCTCCTCGCCATGTCAGGGCAACCCGTTCAGTATGCCCCAGAGCCCCCGGCACCACAAAATCACCGGGTCATCCCCCGCCCACCGCCCTTCCCCGAGCCCCGAGGAGGCCCCCATGACGGGACCGCAGCGCCGTCGTCCCCCGCGAGACCCCGAGGCGTACAAGCGGGACCGCCGTCAGGCCGTCCTGCGGCACCACCCGGACAAGGGCGGGGACCCCGACGAGATGCTTCGCGCGCTCGAGGAGGTCGATCGGCGACACGGGGTGCTGCCCCGGATGAGCCCGGAGACGACCCCGTCGGCAGAGCAGGTCGCAGCCCTTGCCGTCACCGTCCTCGCCGGCGCCGCCGCCGTGGGCCTGTCGGTGGCCACGGCGCTGCTGGGCCGGCGGCGCTGACTCGCCGGAAGGGGGTGACGACGTCCCCGAACGCGTTTTCTCCCCCGGCCCTCACCCGTTGAGCCGCGTCGCCCCCTCGGGCGAGCCGCCGCGATGGAGGTTTTTTGCGAGGCAGCCGTCTCGGTCGAAGCCCTGGTCGCGGCACCAGCGCAGCGCCGTGTCCGGGTCGGAGAACGGCCGGGCCACGATCACCACGTACCAGTAGGGCTCCGAGTACACCGACCAGTCCCCCGAGCGCAGCATCGCGGCCTCGGGGAAGCGGTCCTGGTAGTCCTCGAAGGCCTCGACGATGTCGTCCTCCGTCCACTCGTCCGCCGCCGAGCCGGTACCGATCCGCATCGCACCGAGCTGCGGTACCCAGCGATCCTCGACGGCCTCCACCAGCGAGGCGCTCTCGGCAACCAGGTCGTCGAGTCGCTCTCCCCCTCCGCCGGTGGCCGGCGTCGTGGTCGTGGTCGTCCCGGTGTCCCCGGTGTTCGTGCCCCCGGCGCCGGGCTCGGTGGTCCAGCCCGGGTTGCCGGTGACCTCGTCGGCGGCGACGGTCCCCTCGTCGTCGGGCGAGCCGTTGAGCACCAGGACCGCGACGAGCCCCACCACCGCGAGCAACGCGATGACCGCGGCGCCCACCGCGATCCCCGCCGTCCCGCTGCCGCGCTCCGGCGCCCGCCGGGGCCCGGGGTCGGCCCACCATCCGTCGGCCTGCTGCGGCGGCTGGTGCAGCGGCGACTGCGCCCAGAGATCGGACTGCTGCGCCCAGGTGTCGGATGGCTCCGCCCAGGCGTCGGGGCTCTGCGCCCAGGTATCGGGCTGCTCGGACCAGGGGTCCGGTTCCGCACCCCAGGCCCGGGTCTCACGCCGGTCGTCGGCCATCGTCCGCCTCCTCCCCTCGTCGGTTCGCTCTCCGGAAGAATATCCTCACCGCGGCCGCCGGCGGCCGCCGACCGACCGGGGTCCCCCGGCCAGACGACAAGGCGCCGCCCCCGCCGTGACGAACACGGTGGGGGCGGCGCCTCGTGGCTGGTGCCCGATCCGGACTCGGCGCCCGGATCGCTCAGATCACTTGATGATCTTGGTGACCTGGCCGGCGCCGACGGTGCGGCCGCCCTCGCGGATGGCGAAGCGCAGGCCCTCGTCCATGGCGACCGGCTGGATGAGCTCGACGCTCATCTCGGTGTTGTCGCCCGGCATGACCATCTCGGTGCCCTCGGGGAGGGTCACGACGCCGGTCACGTCCGTGGTACGGAAGTAGAACTGCGGGCGGTAGTTGTTGAAGAACGGCGTGTGGCGGCCGCCCTCGTCCTTGGACAGGATGTACGCCTGGCCCTCGAACGTGGTGTGCGGGGTGTAGGCGCCCGGCTTGATGACGACCTGGCCGCGCTCGACCTCCTCGCGCTTGAGGCCACGGACGAGCAGACCCACGTTGTCGCCGGCCTCGCCGTAGTCGAGCAGCTTACGGAACATCTCGATGCCCGTGATGGTGGTCTTGGTGGCCTTGTCCTTGATGCCGATCAGCTCGACGTCCTCGTTGACGTTGATCTTACCGCGCTCGATACGGCCGGTGACGACGGTGCCGCGACCGGTGATGGTGAAGACGTCCTCGACGGGCATGAGGAAGTCCTTGTCCGTCTCGCGCTGCGGATCCGGGATCGAGTCGTCGCAGGCCTGCATGAGCTCGACGACCGACTTGACCCACTTCTCGTCGCCCTCGAGCGCCTTGAGCGCCGAGATGTGGACGACGGGGGCGTCCTCGTCGAAGTCCTGCGAGGCGAGGAGCTCACGCACCTCCATCTCGACGAGCTCGAGGATCTCCTCGTCGTCGACCATGTCGCACTTGTTCAGGGCGACGAGGATGTAGGGCACGCCGACCTGGCGGGCGAGCAGCACGTGCTCGCGGGTCTGCGGCATCGGGCCGTCGGTGGCGGCCACGACGAGGATCGCGCCGTCCATCTGGGCGGCACCGGTGATCATGTTCTTGATGTAGTCGGCGTGACCCGGGGCGTCGACGTGCGCGTAGTGGCGCTTCTCCGTCTGGTACTCGACGTGGGAGATGTTGATCGTGATACCACGAGCCTTCTCCTCCGGCGCCTTGTCGATCTCATCGAACGCGAAGGCGTCGTTGAGCTCCGGGTAGGTGTCCGCCAGGACCTTGGTGATGGCCGCGGTCGTGGTGGTCTTGCCATGGTCGACGTGACCGATGGTGCCGATGTTAACGTGCGGCTTCGTCCGCTCGAACTTCGCCTTCGCCACTTGATGTCCTCCTGGACTGGTCTGTCCCCACGGGTTGTGGGCACATTCGTGATGTGTGGGTGTTGATCTTACTCATCGTGCCGTGAGGCACGTCCGGCGGCCACCCGGAGGTTCGACCGTGCGCCGCCGGCCGCGGTACCGCCCCTCCCGCGTGGGGCGGGCGACACCACTACCGGTTACTCGCCGGTCGCCTTGGCGATGATCTCCTTGGAGACCGAGGCCGGGACCTCGGCGTAGTGGGAGAAGACCATCGAGTAGTTGGCCCGGCCCTGCGTCTTCGACCGGAGGTCGCCGACGTAGCCGAACATCTCGGACAGCGGCACGTGGGCCTTGACGACGCGGGCGCCGGAGCGCTCCTCCATCGCGTTGACCTGGCCGCGGCGGGAGTTGAGGTCGCCGATGACGTCGCCCATGTAGTCCTCCGGCGTGATGACCTCGACGGCCATGAGCGGCTCGAGGATCACGGGCTGGCACTGACGGGCGGCCTCCTTGAAGGCCATCGAGCCGGCGACCTTGAACGCCATCTCGGACGAGTCCACCTCGTGGTACGCGCCGTCCACGAGGGTGGCCTTGACGTTGACCATCGGGTAGCCGGCGAGGATGCCGTACTGCATGGCGTCCTGGATGCCCGCGTCCACGGAGGGGATGTACTCCTTGGGCACGCGGCCGCCGGTGACCTCGTCGCCGAAGGAATAGGTCTCGCCCTCCTCCACGGACTCCTGGTCCAGGGGCTCGAGGCGGATCTGCACCTTGGCGAACTGACCGGAGCCACCGGTCTGCTTCTTGTGGGTGTAGTCGTACTTGTCGACCTTGCCCTTGATGGTCTCGCGGTACGCGACCTGCGGCTTACCGACGTTGGCCTCGACCTTGAACTCGCGCTTCATGCGGTCCACCAGCACGTCGAGGTGGAGCTCGCCCATGCCGCCGATGACCGTCTGTCCGGTCTCCTCGTCCAGGCGCACGGTGAAGGTCGGGTCCTCCTCGGCGAGCTTCTGGATGGCGGTACCGAGCTTCTCCTGGTCGGCCTTGGTCTTGGGCTCGATGGAGACGTCGATGACCGGGTCCGGGAACGTCATGGACTCGAGCACGATCTGGTCGTTCGGGTCGCACAGGGTGTCACCGGTGGTGGTGTCCTTGAGCCCGATGAACGCGTAGATGTTGCCCGCCACGGCCTCGTCGACCGGGTTCTCCTTGTTGGCGTGCATCTGGAAGAGCTTGCCGACGCGCTCCTTCTTACCCTTGGTCGAGTTGGCGACCTGGGCGCCCGGCTCGACGCGGCCCGAGTAGACGCGGACAAAGGTGAGCTTGCCGAAGAACGGGTGCACCGCGATCTTGAACGCGAGCGCCGAGAACGGCTCGTCCTTGGCCGGCTTCCGCACCAGCTCGGTCTCCTCGTCCCCGACCTTGTGGCCGTGGACCTCGCCGATGTCGAGCGGGGTCGGGAGAAAGTCGATGACGGCGTCGAGCATGGGCTGGATGCCCTTGTTCTTGTACGCCGAGCCGCAGAGGACCGGGTAGATCTCGGAGTTGACCGTCATCTTGCGGATGGCGGTCTTGATCTCGTCGAGGGTCAGCTCCTCGCCGCCGAAGTACTTCTCCATGAGCTCTTCGCTGCTCTCGGCGACGGCCTCGAGGAGCTTCTCGCGGTACTCCTCGGCCTTCTCCCGGAGCTCGGCCGGGATGTCCTGGATCTGGGCCTCGGTGCCGATCTCGGTCTTGCCGGGCCAGACGTGGGCCTTCATCTCCAGCAGGTCCACGACGCCGTCGAACGCGTCCTCCGCGCCGATCGGCAGCTGGAGGACGAGCGGCTTGGCACCGAGCCGGTCGATGATGGTCTGGACGGTGTAGTAGAAGTCCGCGCCCAGCTTGTCCATCTTGTTGACAAAGCAGATGCGGGGGACGTCGTACTTCTCGGCCTGGCGCCACACCTGCTCGGACTGGGGCTCGACACCCTCCTTGCCGTCGAAGACGGCGACGGCGCCGTCGAGGACGCGGAGCGAGCGCTCGACCTCCACCGTGAAGTCGACGTGACCGGGGGTGTCGATGATGTTGATCTGGTTGTTGTCCCAGAAGCAGGTCACCGCGGCCGAGGTGATCGTGATGCCGCGCTCCTTCTCCTGCTCCATCCAGTCGGTCGTCGAGGCACCGTCGTGCGTCTCGCCGGCCTTGCGGTTGACACCCGTGTAGAACAGGATGCGCTCGGTCGTGGTGGTCTTACCGGCGTCGATGTGCGCCATGATGCCGATGTTGCGGACCTTGTTCAGGTCGGTCAGCACGTCCTGTGCCACGGAATCTCCCCGATCGTTCAGTCGTCAGGTGGCCCGTGCGGTCTTGTCTCGACCGTCCGAACCGGGTCGGTGTGTCGTGTCGTGGCCGGCCCCCGCCTGTGGGCGGGACGCAGACCCTTGGTCAATGATGCCACCAGCCGGTGGCGGGGACCCGGTACGGGGGGAGGTCGTCGCCGACCCCTACCCGACCGGGTCCGGCCGGGTCACCAGCGGTAGTGCGCGAACGCCCGGTTGGCCTCGGCCATCTTGTGGGTGTCCTCGCGGCGCTTGACCGCGGCACCCAGGCCGTTCGAGGCGTCGAGGATCTCGTTGGCGAGCCGCTCGATCATGCTCTTCTCGCGACGCTGACGCGAGAAGGTCACCAGCCAGCGCATGGCCAGCGTGGTGGCGCGACCCGGACGGACCTCGACCGGCACCTGGTAGGTGGCGCCACCGACGCGGCGGCTGCGCACCTCGAGGGCGGGACGGACGTTGTCCAGGGCCTTCTTGAGCGTGATGACCGGGTCGGTGCCGGTCTTCTCGCGGCAGATCTCCAGGGCCGAGTAGACGATGCGCTCGGCGGTCGTCTTCTTGCCGTCCAGGAGGATCTTGTTGACGAGCTGCGTCACCAGCGGCGACCCGTAGACCGGATCGCTGATGAGCTGGCGCTTGGGGGCGGGACCCTTACGAGGCATTACTTCTCCTTCTTGGCGCCGTAGCGGGAGCGGGCCTGCTTGCGGTCCTTGACGCCCTGCGTGTCGAGCGAGCCGCGGATGATCTTGTACCGGACACCCGGAAGGTCCTTCACACGACCGCCACGGACGAGCACCATCGAGTGCTCCTGGAGGTTGTGGCCCTCACCGGGGATGTAGGCCGAGACCTCGACGCCACTCGTCAGGCGCACACGGGCGACCTTCCGGAGCGCGGAGTTCGGCTTCTTGGGGGTCGTGGTGTACACACGCGTGCACACGCCACGACGCTGCGGCGAGCCCTTGAGGGCGGCCGTCGACGTCGCCGACTTCTTGTCAGTGCGGCCCTTGCGGACCAGCTGGTTAATGGTTGGCATGAACCGACTTTCTCTAGCTGGCGGCCTCCGGGCGGCGACCACCGGTCACTGGGACGTTGCGTCTGTACTGTCGTCTCGCGCTCCCGCCGGGCCTGGCCCCCGGGTCCCACCTGCGAATTCTCTGTCCGCTCGGGCGCATGGGTGACCTCGTCAGCCGCTCTCGCTGGCCTACGGGGCACGATCCTCCAGCTCGCATACTGCGAGCACGATGGTCAAGCCTAACCGCCGCCGGGCCAGGCGGTCAAAACAGGCCCCGGGTGCCGGCCGCCTCACCCGCGGGTGCCGGCCCGGCGGATCACGTCGTCGAGCATCCCGGCCCACGCCGCGACGATCTTCTCGCGACGCGCCGCGTCGTCGGAGAGCACGTCCGTGAGCCCCAGGCCGCGAGCCAGGTCGAGGGTGATCTGCAGCGCGCGGCGCACACGGACGTCGTCCGGGTCCACGCCCAGGGAGTCGGCGGAGATGGTGAGCACCTCGCGGGACATGCGGGCTTCCAGCGGGAGCACGCGGTCGCGCAGCGCCGGATCGGAGGCCGCCGCGGTCCACACGTGCAGCGCGGCCTTGAACAGGTCCGAGGTGTAGTGCTCCACGATGAGCCGGGCCACCGCGAGTGTCCGCTCGGGCCCGGGCTCCGGGAGGTCGACACCGCCGGCACGGACCTGCCCCAGGCGCTGCTCGATCATGTGCTCGAGCGCCGCGGTGATGAGGTCCTCGCGGGTCGGGAAGTGGTGCTGGGCGGCGCCGCGGGAGACGCCGGCGGCGGCGGCCACCGCGCCCACGGTGGTCGCCGCCCAGCCCTGCGTGGCGAGAAGGTCGATGGAGGCCGCGAGCAGCCGCTCACGCGTGAGCCGGCTGCGGTCCTGCTTGGGAGCACGTTGCTCGGGTGCCGCCATGTGGCCTCCTCATCGGGTCACCAGTCGTTCTCGTCGTAGATGATCACACCGCGCAGGTTCTTGCCGTCGCGCATGTCCTGGTAGCCCTGGTTGATGTCCTCGAGCTTGTACGTCTTCGTGATGAGCTCGTCCAGCTTGAGGTTGCCCGCACGGTACTGGTGGAGCAGGTGCGGGATCTGCTTACGCGGGCCGGTCCCGCCGAAGATGGCGCCTTGCAGCGTCTTCTGCTGCATCGCCAGGTCGAGGATGGAGATCTGGGCGTCCACGGCCATCATGTCGCCCAGGCCCACCACGACGCAGCGGCGCCCCTTGCCGGTGAGCAGCAGGCCCGGCAGGAGATCCTTGCCTTCCACGACGCCCATGGTGAGGACGACGAGGTCGGCCATCCGCCCCCAGCTGATCTCCCCGACGATGCCCATGGCCTCATCCATGGACGCGCACGTGTGGGTGGCGCCGAACTCCATCGCCTTCTCGCGCTTGAACTCGATCGGGTCCACCGCCACGATGGCGCGGGCGCCGGCCGCGGCCGCGCCCTGCACCGAGTTGATGCCGATACCACCGATGCCCACCACCACCACGACGTCGCCCTCGGAGGCGCCGCCGATCTCGGTGGCCGAGCCCCAGCCGGTGCACACGCCGCAGCCGAGCAGCGCGGCCTTGTCGAGCGGGATGTCCTTTTCGATCTTGATGACCGACGACTGGTGCACGGTGACGTGCGGGGCGAAGGTACCGAGCACGCACATGGTGGCCACGCCCTCGCCGTCGGGCAGCCGAACGCGGAAGTCGCCGTCGCTGATCGCCTTGCCGGACAGCAGCCCGGCACCGTTGTCGCAGAGGTTCTGTAGGCCTTCCGAGCACGGCGGGCAGGTGCCGCAGGCGGGGATGAAGGCCAGGACGACGTGGTCGCCCTCCTCGAGGCCGATGACGCCCTCCCCGACCTTGGTGATCACGCCTGCACCCTCGTGCCCTCCCATGATCGGGTAGGACTCGAACTGCAGGTCGCCGGTGAGCAGGTGCTCGTCGGAGTGGCAGAGTCCGGAGGCGGCCAGCTTGACCTGGACTTCACCGGCCCTGGGATCGTCGATGTCCACCTCGACGATCTCCCAGCCGTCCTGCTTGGGCTCGCGGATGATGGCGGCCTTGGTACGCATTCTCGTGCTCCTCGCTTCAGCGGATCCGGTGAGAACCGGGTGCGATGTGGTCCTGATCACATATCAGTGCCACCGCATACGGTAGCCGTCCCGGGGTGTCTCGGCGGCACCTCCGGCGGATAGCCTCGCGGCACGGTCCTGCTCCTCGTCCTCGGATGCGTGGTGGTGGTCGGGGCGATGGTGCAGCGGGCCTCTGGGACCTACGCCGTCGCCCAGGACGGCGGGCGACGTTCGAGGAAGGCGGTCATCCCCTCGGCCACCTCCGGGGTGGTGAACAACCTCGCCGTCACACCCGCCAGCTCGTCCCCGCGGGCGTCGAGCTCGGCGAGCAGCGGCGCCGCGAGGAGCGCCTTGTTCTCCGTGAGCCCCTGGGGCGAGCAGGGCCGGAAGGCCTCGACGAGCTCGCCCACGGCCGCCGTGAGGTCGTCCACGGCGGCGGTGAGCACGCCGATCTCCGCGGCCCGGGCCGCGTCGATCTTCTCGCCGGTGAGCAGGAGCAGGGACAGCGCCCGGGCCTCGACCCGCGCGGCGAGGGGCACGGAGACCATCGCGGCGGCCAGGCCGAGTCGCACCTCGGTGAGGGCGAACGACGACGAGGGTCCCGCCAGCGCCAGATCGCAGGACGCGACCAGGCCCATCCCGCCCGCGCGGACGTGGCCGTCCACGGCCGCGATCACCGGCTTGGGGTGCGCGACGATCGCCCGGAGCAGGCCCAGGAAGACGCGGGTCCGCTGCGCGGCCTGCTCCTCCGGGCTGCCGGTGCTCGCGGACGCCTCGGACAGGTCCGCGCCGGCGCAGAACGTGCCGCCGGTGTGGCCCAGCACCACGACGCGCGCGGTGTCGTCGGTCGCCGCCCGCTCGAGCGCCGCGAGCAGCTGCTCGACGAGCGCCGTGGAGATGGCGTTGCGGTTGTGCGGGGAGTCCAGCGTGACGTACGCGGCGCCGCCGCGGGACTCGTACCGGACGATCTCGGCGTCAGAAGGGGTCATAGTCGCGTTCTCCTTGGCTGATCTTTCTGTTGAGGTCGAGGAGGCGCCGGACGAGCTCGTCGTGGTCCTGCGCGATCGAGGCCGGCCACCGGTAACAGGCGGCGACGGCCACGTCGAGCTTCTTGTGGAGGGTCTTCAGTTCCGCGAAGGCGCCCTCGTCGACGAGGTTGTAGAGCTCGGTGAGACCGATCTGCCGCTCCGTGCAGATGCGAGTGCGCTCGGCGAGCATGGCGCGGCCGGCGGCGGCGACCGCCTCCCGCTGGGCTTCGGTCATCCGGTCCGGCCAGGGGAATGTCTGGTAAGACGACGTGGGGGTGTATCGGAGCCGGGTTTCAAGGGTCGACGAGCGGAACCACGCCCACGCGACGTGGGCGCTCGACTGGAGGACTCCCATCGAGAAGTCGTCGTCGAAGGCGAAGGCGATGATCGCGTTGCTCGGAAGCCAGTCCTTCTCCGCCCACGCCATCGCGAATCGCTTTGCGTGAATCGCGATCACCGGGAACCGGGAAAGTGGCGCCAGCGCGGCCCGCATCGCCGGTCGTGGCTCCACGAATCGCCACCAGTACTTCCGATAGGAGGCTCGGTTATTCGACTCTCGTTCGGGGCGGACCTTTTCCCTTACCACCGCTAAAGGGCCGCCATACTGAAGTGCGTCTTCAAGCGCCAGAACTCCGAAATCGATCGTCCATCGGGTCGGCTCTTGATTCCATTCTTCAGTGATGTCGTTCGCGGTCATCGACCGCTTCACGACACTGCGGTTCTCGTAATGCTCTCCGACGAACTCCGATGCCTTCTCCGCCGACACGAGAAACCCTGCGTTACCAGGGGTCGCCCCTTGAAAGCTCTTACCCTTGTTCGCCGTCAGTTTGACAGGCTCCCAGCCCATGACCGGCCCGAGGCTCGTCGAGATCCCCTCGACCTCTTCGCCGTCGAGGATGAACTGCTCGGGCTGCTCCCCCTTCACCCAGTTCACCAGGGATACGTGGACCTTGGCCTCCCCCGGCCACTTCTGGCTTGAGACGGCGTCCGTGATCACACCGCCGTTGTCAGCGATGTACTGGAGTGAGGCCGCCCGGCCCTTGTTCTGTGCGACGGAATTGGTGCCGACCAAGCCCGCACGCTGCCCCACCTTCAAATGATCCTGCGCGATCCGGAACCAGTACGTGCACAGATCCTTGACCCCGACGCCGAACTGCGTCTTGAGCCACTCCGTGTACTGGTCACCGAGGCTCGCCCGGACACGCTGTGACCCCATGAACGGCGGATTGCCGATGATGCAGTCGGTCTCCGGCCACGGCGTCCGCAGGGCGTCGGCGTGCTGGATCCCCGGCAGACCGACCAGGGGCAGCGGGTCCTCGGCGGGGCCGAAGCGGTCGATCATCTGCCGCTGCCCCATCCACAGGGTGACCCGGGTGATGAGCACGGAGACCCGCTCGATCTCCAGCCCGAGGAGATTGGTCACCGGATAGAACGGCCGGGGGCCGGCGGGAGCCGGCAGGCCGGTCTCCGAGGCGAGGTCGTCGATCCGACGATTGAGCTCCGATTCCAGCCCGCGCAGCTCGCGGTAGGCGATGTAGAGGAAGTTGCCGCAGCCACAGGCCGGGTCGAGTACACGGAAGGCGCACAGTTCGTCGAGAAGATCGGCCGCCTCCTGCGGGCTCGTCGCGGCGTCGATGCGCTCCTGCCACGGCCGCACGATGGTGGGGCCGACGATCTTCATGATGTCGGCCTCGTGCGTGTAGTGCGCGCCGCGCTCCCAGCGCTTCTCCTGCCCGATCACCAGCTCCATGAGCGAGCCGAAAATGGTCGGGTCGACCTTGCTCCAGTCCGACGCGCTGGCCTTGGCGAACAACTCCAGCTCGGCCGCGTTCAGCTCGACCTCGGCCGGTTGCGCGAACAGCTCGCCGTTGACGTACGCGGTGCCGGCCAGCAGCCCCTTGCGGTTGTGCTTGCCCTTCTGGTTGAGCACCCGGAACAGGTAGCCCAGCTCGGCAGCCGAGTTCCGGGACGGATCCTTGCGCAGGAGCTCCACGGTGTTCTGGAAGGGCGACCCGTGAAGCAACCCCAGGTCCTCGGCGAACATCGTCCACACGGACTGCATGACGAAACGCTGGATCTCACTCGACGGCGCAGCGCGGCGGTCCGCCATCGAGTGGTAGGCCTCGGCGACCCACGCCGCCGTCCGCGTGGTGAGCTCCTTGTGGTGCTCGAGGAAGCTCGGAACCTGGTCCTCGCCCTGCAGGAACGACAGGGCTTCGAGGCGCTGCGGTAGTTCACCCAGCGAGAACCGGATCCGCGGTGACTTGGGGTACCGCCCCGGCTCCCACACCTCGAACTCACGGAAGTTGCAGATCACCACCCAGCGCGCCGCCGGAGTGTCGTCCGTCGACGACTCCTCCCAGTACGCCTTGACCTGCTCGCGGGCGGTCTCCACCGAGACGTGCGGAGCCTTCATCTCGATGATGCAGACCCCCGGCCAGTGCAGGTCCAGGAAGCCCGCGGTGGAGATGAAGTCCTCCAGGCGCGCCCCCACCTCGACCCGGTCGGTTCCGTACGCACGGAACAGTTCGGTCAGGAAGGTCTGGGCCTCGCCCTTCTCACTCCCGGTGTAGTCCTTCCACCGCTCGACGAACCCCTCGAGCGCTTCCTGGATCTCCTGGCCACTCCGCATGGCCCTCACCCTGACACGCCGGTCGGACACCGGGTGGTGCCCCACCGCACGGTCAGAGGAGCCGCGGCGAGTCCGGGTCGGCGTAGAGGGTGTCCCACTCCAGACGCTTGCGCACCGAGGTGAGGGAGTCCACCGTCTGCTGCAGCGCGAGCGTGGTGTTCCGCTCCGACGGCGTGTCCCCGAGCGTTTTGAGCGCCTTGCGGGCGCGCTTGACCGCGTCCTCGATGCACAGCAGGACGTCCGAGACGTCGGTCATGGCCTCCTCGTGGAGGAACTGCTCGTCGGACCGCAGGTCGTGAGCAGGCTTGGTCCTGGCCATGGCACACCTCGTCGTCGTGAGCGTCGTCGTCAGTCTTCCCGGGTGGGCACATCCTACCGGCAGTCACCGACAGTCCCCGCCGGCCCTCAGTAGCTCTTGGGCAGGCCCAGCGAATGCTGGGCCACGTAGTTGAGGATCATCTCGCGGCTCACCGGCGCGATCCGCGGCAGGCGCGAGGCGGCGAGCATGCCCGCGAGCCCGTACTCCACCGACAGGCCGTTGCCGCCGAGCGTCTGGATGGCCTGGTCCACGGTCCGCGCGGAAACCTCCCCCGAGGCGTACTTGGCCATATTGGCGGCCTCGCCGGCGAGGTCGTCGAGCCCGGCGTCCACGAGGGCCGCGGCCTTGCGCATCATGAGCCGTGCCAGCTCGAGCTCGATCTTGCACTGCGCGAGCGGGTGCGACACGCCCTGGTGGGCGCCGATCGGGGTCTTCCACACCTGCCGCTCGTTGGCGTACGTCGTGGCCCGGTTCAGCGCGAAGCGGGCGGTGCCGCACGCCATGCCCGAGGCCATGATCCGCTCGGGGTTGAGGCCGGCGAAGAGCATGAGCAGCGCCGTGTCGCCGTCGCCGATGAGCGCCTCGGCGGGCAGCCGGACGTCGTCGAAGTACAGCTGGAACTGCCGCTCGGGCGTGCGCACCTCGGTGGGGATGTGCGTGGCCTCCAGGCCCGGCGCGTCGGTGGGAACCATGAACAGCGCCGGCTCGAGCCGCCCGCTGTTCGAGCCCTCGAGGCGGGCCACCACGAGGATGGCGTCCGCCTGGTCCACGCCCGAGATGTACGTCTTCTGGCCCTTGAGCAGGAAGTCGGAGCCGTCGCGGCGGGCGGTGGTGGTGATGGCGTGCGAGTTGGAGCCGGCGTCGGGCTCGGTGATCGCGAACGAGGTGATGGTCTCGCCCGACGCGATGCCGGGCAGCCACCGCTTCTTCTGCTCCTCGGTGCCGAAGCGCGAGATGATCGTGCCGTTGATGGCCGGCGAGACCACCATCATGAGCAGCCCGGCGCCCGCGGCGGAGAGCTCCTCCTCGACGATCGCGAGCTCGGTCATTCCGGCCCCACCGCCGCCGTACTCCTCGGGCAGGTTCACACCGAGCAGGCCGAGGCGGCCCGCCTCGGTCCACAGCTCGTCGGTGGTCTCCCCCGCGTCGGACTTCTCGCGCATGTACTCGATGCCGTAGCGCGAGCCGAGGTCGTAGGCGACCGTGCGGAGCTGGGCCTGCTCGTCGGTGTCGACGACCGGGTTGGGGATCTGGCTGGGGTCGGGGGTCATCGGTGTCACTCCTGCGCGGCGTTGTCGGGATCGGTATCGGTATCGGGTTCGGAGACGACGGCGAGGACCGCGCCGGAGGCCACCTGGTCGCCCACGGCGACGGGCAGCTCGGTGACGACCCCGTCCACGGCCGCGGCGATGGTGTGCTCCATCTTCATGGCCTCCATCCACAGCAGCGGCTGGCCGGCGGTCACGGTGTCGCCCACCTCCACCGCGACGCGGATGACCGCGCCGGGCATCGGGGCGAGCAGTGAGCCGGCGGCCACCTCGGCGGCCGGGTCGGTGTAGCGGGGCGGCTCGGTGAGCGAGACCGGGCCCAGCGGCGAGTCCACCTCGACCACGGTGTCGGCGCCGGGCACCGGGTACCGGGACACCCGGAGGGCCCGGCGCACGCCGCGGACGGAGAAGACGGCCGCGTCCGGGCCCACCTCCTCGACGGTCACCACGTCGGCCAGCTCGCCGTCGGGGCTCGCCCCGGAGCGGCTACGCACGTAGGCCACCTCGAGCTCGTCGGAGCCGGAGCGGTAGGTCCGCTTCTGGAGCGTGCGGCCGACGTTGCGGAAGCCCGGCCGGGCGCGCGGGACCGGGCCGGCCGCGTGCTCGGCGGTCCCCGAGACCAGGGCCGCCGCCAGGGCGGAGATCGCCGTGGCCTCGGCGTCGGCGAGCGGGGCCGCCAGGGCCGGGCCGTCCGGGGCGTCCTCGCCGCCGTGCTCGTCGAGGAAGGCCGTCGAGAGGTTGCCGGCCACGAACTCCGGGTGCCGCAGCACGCGCACGAGTTGGGCGCGGTTGGTGATGAGGCCGTGAACCTCGGCGCGGGCCAGGGCGCCGGCGAGCGAGGCGCACGCCTCGGCGCGGGTACGTCCGTAGGAGATGACCTTGGCGAGCATCGGGTCGTAGTGCACGCCGATCTCCGCGCCCGTCTCGCCCGGCTCGAAGCCGCTGTCCAGCCGGATCCCCGGCCGGTGCGGGCCCTCGAACCGGGAGACCACGCCCGGCACCTCGAGCGACCACAGCGTCCCCGAGCCGGGCGTGTAGTCGTTGGCAGGATCCTCGGCGTAGAGGCGCGCCTCGATCGACCAGCCGTGGGCGGCCGGCGGCTCGGCCGAGGGCAGCGGCAGGCCGGCCGCCACGTCGAGCTGCAACGCCACCAGGTCCAGGCCGGTGGTGGCCTCGGTGACGGGGTGCTCCACCTGGAGACGGGTGTTCATCTCGAGGAAGAAGAACTCGCCGGCATCCGTCGCGAGGAACTCCACGGTGCCGGCACCGGTGTAGCCGATCGCGGCCGCGGCGTCGCGGGCCGCGGTGTAGAGCTTCTCCCGCATCCCGGGCGTGCGCTCGACGAGCGGGCTCGGCGCCTCCTCGATGACCTTCTGGTGGCGACGCTGGATGGAGCACTCACGCTCCCCCACCGCCCACACGGTGCCGTGGGCGTCGGCCATCACCTGGACCTCGATGTGGCGGCCTCGTTCGAGGTAGCGCTCGCAGAACACGGCGTCGTCGCCGAAGGCCGAGAGCGCCTCGCGCTTCGCGGCCGCGATCTCGCCCTCCAGGGCGTCGAGCGTGCGGACGACGCGCATGCCGCGCCCGCCGCCGCCGGCGGAGGCCTTGACGAGCACCGGGAGCATGTCCTCGGTGACGTCGCCGGGCTCGAGGTCGGTGAGCATCGGGACGCCCGCGGCGGCCATCATCTTCTTGGCCTCGATCTTGGAACCCATGGCGTCGATCGCCGCGGGCGGCGGGCCCACCCAGGTCAGGCCGGCGTCGATGACGGCGCGGGCGAAGCCGGCGTTCTCGGACAGGAAGCCGTAGCCGGGGTGGATCGCGTCGGCGCCGGCGGCGCGGGCGGCCTCGATGACGGCCTCGCCCTGCAGGTACGTCTCGGCCGGGGTGTTGCCCGGCAGCCGGACGGCCGCGTCGGCCTCCCGCGCGTGGGGGGCGTCGGAGTCGGCGTCGGAGTACACGGCGACGGTGGTCATGCCCAGGGACCGGGCGGTGTGGTGGACGCGCCGGGCGATCTCGCCGCGGTTGGCCACCAGGACAGAGGTGATCTGCGTGGTCATGGTCTGGTTCCTCACATCCGGAAGACGCCGAAGCGGTCGGTTCCGGCGACCTGGCCGGAGTGGATCGCGGACAGGGCCAGGCCCAGCACCGTCCGGGTGTCGCGGGGGTCGATCACGCCGTCGTCGTAGAGCATCCCCGACAGGAAGGCGGGCAACGACTCCTTCTCGATCTGGTCGGCGATCATCGTCTTGAGGCCCTCGATGCTCTCGGGGTCCATCTCCTCGCCGCGGGCGGCGGAGGCGGCGGCGGCGACGGAGGTGACGACGTCGGCGAGCTGCTGCCCGCCCATGACGGCCGACTTGGCGCTGGGCCAGGTAAAGAGGAAGCGCGGGTCGAAGGCGCGGCCGCACATGCCGTAGTGGCCGGCGCCGTAGGAGGCGGCCGTGATGAGCGAGAGGTGCGGGACCTCCGAGTTGGAGACCGCGTTGATCATCATGGCGCCGTGCTTGATGATCCCGCCGCGTTCGTACTCCGAGCCCACCATGTAGCCGGTGGTGTTGTGCATGAACAGCAGCGGGGTGTCGTAGCGGTTGGCCAGCTCGATGAACTGCGTGGCCTTCTGCGCTTCCTCGGAGAACAGCACACCACGCGCGTTGGCGATAATCCCCACGGGGTAGCCGTGGATCTCGGCCCAGCCGGTGCACAGGCTCGCGCCGTACAGCGGCTTGAACTCGTCGAAGTCGGATCCGTCGACGATCCGGGCGATGATCTCGCGCGGGTCGAACGGGATCTTGAGGTCCTCGGGGACGATCCCCAGCAGGTCCTCGTCGGAGTACAGCGGCTCGGCCACCTCGGCGCGCGGCGTACGGCCGACCTTGGTCCAGTTGAGGCGGCGGACGATGCCCCGGGTGATGCGGGCGGCGTCCTTCTCGTCCACGGCGAGGTGGTCGGCCAGGCCGGAGGCCCGGGCGTGCATGTCGGCGCCGCCGAGCGTCTCCTCGTCGGCGATCTCGCCCGTGGCCGCCTTGACCAGCGGCGGGCCGGCGAGGAACACCATCGAGCGGCCCTCGATCATCACCACGTGGTCGCTCATGCCGGGAACGTAGGCGCCGCCGGCGGTGGAGTTGCCGTACACCACGGCGATGGTGGGGATGCCGGCCTTGGACAGGCGGGTGAGGTCGCGGAAGAGCGCGCCGCCCGGGACGAACACCTCCTTCTGCGTGGGCAGGTCCGCGCCGCCGGACTCGACGAGGCTGATCACCGGCAGCCGGTTCTTCAGCGCCACGTCGTTGAGGCGGAGGATCTTGCGTAGCGTCCACGGGTTGGAGGTGCCGCCCTTGACCGTCGGGTCGTTGGCGATGAGCAGGCACTCCACGCCCTCGACCACGCCGATGCCGGCCACCACGGAGGCGCCGGTCTGGAAGTCCGAGCCCCAGGCAGCGAGCGCGCACAGCTCCAGGAACGGGGACTCACGGTCGAGGATCGAGTCGATACGCTCGCGCGCGGTGAGCTTGCCGCGCGCGCGGTGGCGGGCGACCTTGCGCTCGCCGCCGCCGGCCAGGGCCGGCTCGAGGTCGGTGGCCAGCTGCTCGAGCTTGGCCTCCATCGCGGTGCGGGCGGCGTCGAACTCGGCGCCCGTGGTATCGAGGGTGGATCGCAGAATGGTCATGCCGTGTATCCCAATCGTCGTCCGGCGAGGGTGGTGAGGATCTCGGTGGTGCCGCCGCCGATGCCCAGCAGGCGCACGTCCCAGTACTGGCGACTCACCTCGGACTCGGTCATGTAGCCGAGGCCACCGAAGAGCTGGACGGCCTGGTTGGCCACCCACTCGGCGCACTCCACGGCGGTGTTCTTGGCAAAGCAGACTTCGGCGATCGCGTCGTGGCCCGACGCGGCGAGGTCCACGCAGCGGTGCGTGTAGGTGCGGGCCACGTCGATGCGGCGGGCCATCTCGGTGACCGTGTTCTGCACGGCCTGGCGGGACAGCAGCGGGCGGCCGAAGGTCTCCCGCTCGCGCACCCAGTCCAGGGTGAGGTCGAGGCAGCGCTGGGCGTGCGAGTAGCCCTGGCAGGCCAGCGCGGCGCGCTCACCCACAAAGCCGAGGGCGATCTGCGCGAAGCCGCTGTTCTCCTCGCCCACGAGGTTCTCCACCGGCACGCGGCAGTCGGTGAACGTCAGCTCGGCGGTGTCGGAGGCGCGCCAGCCCAGCTTGTCGAGCGGGGCCGAGCGGTGGAAGCCGGAGGTGTCGGTGGGGATGACGAGCAGGCTCACGCCCGCCGCGCCAGGGAGGTCCTCGCCGCCGGTGCGCACAGCCGTCACCACGAAGTCGGCGCGGGTGCCGGACGTGATATACGTCTTGGCGCCGTTGACGACGTAGTGGTCGCCGTCGCGCCGCGCGGTGGTCGTGAGGTGCCCGACGTCCGAGCCGCCGCCGGGCTCGGTGATCGCGAGCGAGCCGATCATCTCGCCGGCGAGCGTGGGTGCGACCCAGCGCTCGATCTGGTCCGGCCGGCCCGACGTGGCGAGGTGCGGGGTGGCGATACCGCAGGTGAACAGCGAGGCGAACACACCGCTGGAGACGCCGGACTCGTGCAGGGCCTCGCACACCACGATCGAATCGCGGATGTCACCCCCGCCGCCGCCGACTTCCTCGGGGAACGAGACGCCGAGCAGGCCCAGGTCGCCGGCTTTGCGGTGCAGCTGGCGAGGGATCGCGCCGCCGGCCTCCCACTCGTCCTGGTAGGGCAGGATCTCGCGCTCGGCGAAACGGTTGGCGGTCTCGCGCAGGGCGAGCCGCTCGTCGGTGTACCAGGGGTCGCCCGGTACGTGGGGAGGGATGGTCACGGGGACTCCTCCAGGAGGGATTCGGGGATGTCGACGACGCGTGAGCGCAGCCACTCGGCCAGCCCCTTGGCCTGCGGGTCCCAGCGGTAGCCGTGGGCGACGCCCTTGCCGAGCAGGCCGTCCACGACGAAGTTGATCGCCCGCAGGCGCGGCAGTTCGTACCGCTCGACCGGCAGCTCGGCGGTCTCGGGCAGAAGACGGCGCAGCTCCTCGACGGTGAGCGTCTCGCGCATCCAGCGGTACGCCTCGTCGCTCTGCGCCCACAGGCCGATGTTGGCGGTGCCGCCCTTGTCACCCGAGCGCGCCCCGAGGATTGTCCCGAGCGGCTCGCGGCGCGCGGAACCGCCGGTCGCGGCGCCGACCTCGTCGTCGTCGATCAGGGCACCGGCGGCGTCGAGGCCGTCCGAGGCGTGGCCGTCGCCCATCGGCTCGGTGCGCTCCGGCGGCGCGATGTCCTCGCGGGTCCCGTCGGGCAGAACCGCCACGTGCGGCACCGACGCCTGTGGGACGAACGCGGGGATGTAGACGCCGTAGGGGCCGCCGCGTCCGGGCGGGGCGCTCGGGGTGGCGCCCGGGTAGCTGCCGAGGGTCATGGCCACGGCGGCGTCCGAGAACGCTCGGCCGACGACCTCGGGGTCAGGGTCCCATGCCACGCAGGTGTAGAGGGCGGTCGCCGCGGCCTGGGTGTCGGCGTCGGGGTGATCGGTCCGGTGGAGACGGAAGTCCATCTCGGCGGGCTGCGTGGCCAGGCCCGCGGTGAGCTGGCGGCGCACCAGGTCGGCCTTGTCCTCGATGTCCAGGCCGGTGAGCAGGAACGTGACCTCGTTGCGGAAGCCGCCGAGGCACGTCACCGACACCTTGGTCTCGGGCGGCGGGGTCTCGCCGCGCACACCGGAGATCCGGACACGGTCCGGTCCCTCCTGCTCGACGACGGCCGTGTCGAGGCGCGTCACCACGTCAGGACCGCCGTAGCGCGCGCCGGTGACCTCGTAGAGCAGCTGCGAGGTGACCGTGCCGACGGTGACCGCTCCCCCGGTGCCGGCGTGCTTGGTGATCACCGAGGTGCCGTCGGCGGCGATCTCGGCGATCGGGAAGCCGGGGTGGAGGGGATCAGCGATCTCGCCGCGGTTGAAGAAGGCGTAGTTGCCACCGGTGGCCTGGGTGCCGCACTCGATGACATGGCCGGCGGCGGTGGCGCCGGCGAGGGCGTCGAGGTCGTCGCGACCCCACCCGAAGTGGCTGATGGCCGGGCCCACGATGACCGAGGCGTCGGTGACCCGACCGGTGACGACGACGTCGGCGCCCGCGTCGAGACAGCGCGCGATCCCGAAGGCACCAAGGTAGGCGTTGGCGGTGAGGGGATGCCCGGCATCGGCCGGGATCTCGAGTTCGCCGATCCGCGCGATGAGGTCATCGCCCTCGACGTGGGCGACCCTCGGGGCGAGGCCGTGGCGCTCGTCGAGCTCGCGGATCGCGCCGGCCAGCCCGGCCGGGTTGAGGCCACCGGCGTTGGCGACGATCTTCACGCCGGAGTCGAGCGCCAGGCCGAGGCAGTCTTCGAGCTGGCGCAGGAACGTCTTGGCGTAGCCCAGCTCCTCACTTTTCATCCGGTCGCGGCCGAGGATGAGCATGGTGAGCTCGGCGAGGTAGTCGCCGGTGAGCACGTCGAGCTCCCCGCCCTCGAGCATCTCCCGCATCGCGGAGATGCGGTCGCCGTAGAAGCCGGACATGTTGCCCACGCGGAGCACGGTCGGTGTGGTCAGTTCGGTCATGCGCGCGATCCCTCCTCGCGTCCGTCACCGGGCAGTCCTGCGAAGGCCTGGGCGATTCCGAGCCATTCCTCGGCGCTGGCGCCCGTGGCCGCCAGGTCGGTGTCCGCGCGGTGGACGCGTTGCGTGACCAGCAGGCAGAAGTCCTCGAGTGAGCCGGTGACCCGCTGGGGGGCGTCGTCGGGGCCGAAGGTGTGCACCGCACCGTCTGGTCCTACGAGCTCCACCCGGACCTCGGCGGCGGGGGCCTCCCGGCCGTGCATCGTGTAGGAGAAGCCCCGGGTGCGGTAGCCGAGCCGAGCCACGTGGGGCAGCGCCTCGGGTACGTCGAGCGTCGTCCCGAGCGCGTCGGCCACGTCGGTCCCGTGAGCCCAGGTCTCCATGATCCGGGCGGTGGCCATCGACCTGGGCCGCATCGGTGGGCCGAACCACGGGATCTGCGTGCCGGGGTCGGTCTCGGCGAGGGCGCGGCCGAGTCCGTCGCGGGCGGCGCGCCAGCGGGCGAGGACCTGGTCCCGGCCGGTGGCGGCGATGGCGGCGGCGCCGACGTCGACGAAGCCCGTCGGGTCCTGCATCGCCTGCTCCACCACGCCCTGGAAGGCGTCCGGGTCGGTGATGGCCGTGAGCGAGACCTCGTCGGTCCAGGCCAGGTGGGCGATCTGCATGCCCACGTCCCACCCCTCGGCCGGGGTGGCCGTGGTCCAGGCCTCGGGGCCGGCCTGCTCGACGAGCGCGTCCAGCCTGTCGTTCAACGAGGCGAGTGCCGGGTGTGGGTCCGAGGGCGCCGTCCGGGGCGGTGTCGTGTCGTGCACCACACCACAGTCTCACCCCGCCCGACACAAAGCAAGCATGCATGCTTGTTTTTTTTCGGGCGCCGTGCGATTCTCCTCTCTGTGATCCCCGACACACAGCGTGTCGGGGACGGAACCCTGGGAGAGCTCGTGGAACTGGACCTGACCGGCATCGACCCCACCGACCACGCCCTCGCCCGGCGATGCTCCGTCGGCGACATCCCCACCCGCGCCGCGGCCACCTTCTCGGACCGCGTCGCGGTGACGGACGAGGCCGGAGAGTGGACGTACACCGAGCTGGAGACCACCGCCAACCGCCTCGCGCACGGTCTGGTCGCGCTCGGTACGCAGGCCGGCGACCCGGTGGCGATCCTCTCGACCAACTGTCGCGAATTCGTGGCCGCCTACTTCGGCGCTGCCAAGGCCGGGATGGTCGCCCTGCCCCTCAACCTCCTGTCCGGCCTCGACGACATCAGTCACGCCCTGGCCGATTCGGGCGCGCGGATCCTCTTGGTCCAACCCTCACTCGCCGAACTCGCTCTCGGCGCCGCCTCCGCCCTTCCGGCGTTGCGCACCGTCGCCGTCCTCGGCCCGGTACCCGAGGGAGTCGAGGCCCCGGCCGGCGGTCCCGTGCTCCTCGGCTGGGACGAGCTCCTCTCCGACGACCCCTCCAACCCCGAGACCGTCATCGCCGACCGCCAGGTGGTGCAGTGCCTGTATTCCTCCGGCACCACCTCGCGCCCCAAGGGGGTGCTCACCTCCCACCTCGCCGTCACCATGGCCGGCCTGTCCAACGGCGCGATCTTCGGCCTACGCTGGGGAACCGCGGGGTCGGTGATGGTCCTCCCGCTACCGCTGTTCCACACCGCAGGCCTCAACGGAGTGCTGATCGCGGGCATCACCATGGGCGCGACCGTGCACCTGCTGTCCGGCTTCGAGCCGGTGCGGTACGCAGACACCGTCGCCCGCGTCCGGGCCACCCACCTGGTGGCCCTGCCGCTCATGCTCGAGGCCCTCGCCGACGGAGCCGAACGCGGGCTCGACCTCACCTCCGTCGAGGTCGCGTTGTACGCGATGGCCCCGATGTCCGCCGAGATGCGCCGCCGGCTCGAGGCCGCACTCCCGGACGCCAGGATCGTCCTCGGCTCCGGCATGAGCGAGTGCACCCCCGCCACCGTCATGCAATGGCCCGAGCTCGGGTCCGACAAGCCGGACTCGTGGGGCTACCCCACCCCCGTCGCCGAGAACCGCATCTGCGAACCGGGCGACGAACAGGTCCTGGGGCATGACGCCGACGGCGAGCTCGCATACCGCGGCCCGACCGTCATGGAGGGTTACTGGAACAATCCGCAGGCCAACGCCGAGGTCTTCAGAGGCGGGCACATGCACTCCGGAGACCTCGGCCGAATCGACGCCGACGGGGTGGTCTGGTTCTCCGACCGGGTCAAGGACATCGTCAAGACCGGTGGCGAGAACGTTTCCTCCCTACACGTCGAGCGGGTGCTCCTCGACCATCCGGACATCGCCGAGGTGGCCTGTCTCGGACGGCCGGACCCGAGGTGGGGGGAGATCGTGGTGGCCGTGGTCGTCCCCGCAGAGGAAGCGACCGACGACGACTCCGTACGTGAATCGGTCCTGGCGTTCGGCGCCGAGCACCTGTCCTCGGCGCAGCGACCGCGCGAGGTCGTGGTGGTCGACACCATCCCCCGGACCGCGACGGGCAAGATTCGCAAGGCGGAGCTGCGGAGGTCACTGTAGGTGCGGGTCGTACGAGCTGGGCTGGTTGGACGGGGCGGGATGGGCCGCGCACTCCGCTAGGGATCCACCTCGAGTAGTTCCGAGGGGATCTCCAGCACCGCACCGGCGAGGCCCGCCCCCAGCGCCGGGGCGATCACCTGTCCACGTGGGGGTCGCGCCACCACGTTGACGGCCCGCAGGTTGGGGAGCACATAGCGACGCAGGTCGAGCCCGTCGAGGCCGGGGACGAGATCGGTGAGCCGGTCGGTGGTGAGCTCGCCGGCCAGCCACGCGAACGCCGAGTCGTCCCACGTCCACACGGCCAGGTTGACCCCTCGGCCCACGACTCCGCACCGCACGCCGGCCACGCTGCCCAGTGGCGCCGGCCGGGGCCGCCCGCCCGGCACGGCGCCGGGCGTCCACGGGGAGGGCAGCTCGCCGGGCCCGATGGCGGCGGTCTCCGGTGGCACCGGCACAGCGACGCGTCGGCCGTCGGGAAGGACCACGGTGTGCCCGGAAAGCTCCTGCTCCAGCGGCCGCGCCACCCTTGTCGGCCGTCCCTCGCCCGCCGTCATCGCCACCACGGCGACAACCGACGGGGCCGGCTCGCCGCGTGCACCCGTGAGGCGCACGCGGTCGGTGCCCTCCTGGGCGAGGCGGACGGTGTCCAGGCGCAGGACGACGTCGGGCGCCGCGTACCGAGCCCCGGCCACACCGTCGAGGAGCTGATCTGTGACGGTGCCTACGGTCACCGAACCGAACGCGGACGGATGGCGGGTGATGACGGCCGTGCCGTCGCCCGCGATCTCTGCGATTGGGTAGCCGCCGGTGACCGGGTCCGTGGTGCGGGTGACGTCGGTCGAGGAGTCCACGACGCCGGTCGCGCCGGGCCCACCCGACAGGACGTGGCCCACGGCCACCGATCCGGCGAGCGCGTCGAGGGCGGCCGGGGTCCAGCCGTGGTGCGCGGCCGCGGCGCCCGTCACGAGCGCCTCCCGGCTCACCCGCCCGGTGACGACGACGGCGGCACCCGCGAGCAGCGCGGCGGCGATCCCGAAGGCGCCGTGACGCACCGTCGCCACGTCGGCCTCCCCCAGTCCGAGTTCGGCGGCCCGGTCCGTCACGTCGCCGGGGTCGACCGCCGCCACCGCGAGCTGTACGCCCGCCTCCGCGGCGCGCTCACGCAGCGCTACCGCCAGCCCGGCCGGGTCGAGCGCGCCGGCGTTGGTGACAATCCGGACCCCGCCCGGACCCAGCCGGTCCAGGCACAGCTCCAGCTGGTCGAGCAGCGCGGGCTCGTAGCCCGGCCCTCCGGCGGCCCGGGCCTCCGCGCGTTCGAGAACCGCCTCGTCCGAGAGCATGTCCAGCGCGAGCACGTCCAGCGAGGCGGCGGCGAGGAACTCTGCGGTGGCGCTCGCACGGTCGCCACGAGAGGCGGACACGTTGCCGATCCGCAGCGGGCGGGTGGTCGTCGTCATCGGTCCTCCGATTCCGGGCGGTGGGCGGGACTCTCCCTACCCCAGCATGGTCCCCGTCTCCGCGAGGCGGGTGTGGAACGAGAACGCCTCCTCGAGGATATGCGGGGTTCAGTCGGCGTCGGGCCGGCCGTGCGGGACGATGGGCACGATCGACGAGACCGCCCCTCCCTTGGCGCCCGATCCGCTTGTCGGCGTGCGTGAGCTGGATGGACTTACGGCTCGGCGGCAGCGTCGTGCCGTAGTAGCTCAGGCGGGGTCGCGGACCTCACCGGTGACCACCCGGTCGGCGTCGAGCCGGACCGCCCGGAAGACGACCTCCCCCGTCCGCTCGCCCCCGCGCGGCCAGGGCTCCACGCCCCTCTCACCGCGCTCGACCAGCACCAGGACCCCGGACCCGTCCGGTCCCACCGCGCGCACGAGCAGATGGGTGGGCCGGTCGCCGTCGGTCAACGTGGTGGCTGCGCCGTCGAGCAGGATACGGCGGCCGCCGCCGCAGCCACCGCCCGCGGCCTCGACCCGTGGCGGCGCGACGGGATCGGAGGCCTCCGCCATCGCCAGCACCGTTCCCCCTCGCAGGTCCGGCGCCGCGACGTCCGCGGCGGCGAGGAGCTCGGACGCGAGCGAGTGCACGCTCGGCGCGGGCGCCACCTCCCGTTCCGGCGGGACGTCGGCTCCGGAGGTCGGTCGGTCCTCGGCCACGGCGGCTCGGCCTCCTCGTGCTCTACGGATAGAATCACCTGATCATCCCATCCCCCCAGCCTTCGAGGAGTGAACCGTGCCCCCGAAGACCTCCCCGACCCCCGACCGGATCGACCAGGCGCGCGCCAACTGGGAACGGGAGGGCTGGACCGAAGCCGCCCAGGGGATGACCGTGGTGACATCGGTGATGCGCGCGCACCAGATCCTGCTCGCCCGCGTCGAGGAGACTCTACGGCCGTGGAACCTTTCGTTCCCGCGCTACGAGCTGCTGCGCCTGCTCGCCTTCTCCCGCACCGGCTCGATGCCCATCACCAAGGCCTCCGAGCGCCTGCAGGTGCACGTCACCAGCGTCACGAGCGCCATGAAGCGTCTGCTCGAGGCCGGACTCGTCGAGCGCCGCCCGCACCCCACGGACGGGCGCACCACGCTCGTCGAGATCACCGACGCCGGCCGCGACGTGGTCGCCGAGGCCACCGAGGCGCTCAACGCCGGCGTGTTCGCCGAACCCGGCATGAGCGACGCGGAGCAGGTCGCGCTCATCGACGCGATCGCCACCCTGCGCCACTCCTCGGGCGATTTCTGACCGCGCCACACACGACACCGCGCCCGGCCCCCTCTCGGGTGGGGCCGGGCGCGGCTGCTGGGGTGGGTCCGGCGGGTGGACCCGGTGGGGCGCCCGTGTCAGGCCGGTGCGATCACGGCACCTCGGAGGCGAGGACCTCGGACTGGGCGAGCTGCTGCGCCTGATCCTTGCGCGCGGCACTCGGGGCCACGTGGTCCTGGCCCATCTCCGTGTCCTTGGACTCGACCATGAAGTAGGTGCACAGGACCGAGACCGCGGACAGTCCGGCCAGCATCATGCCCACGTAGAGGACGTTGCCCTGCGAGACCCACTGGGCGGCGAACAGCGGCGGGATGGCGCCACCGAAGATGCCGGCGAGGTTGTAGCCGAGGCCGGCGCCCGTGTAGCGGTAGCGGGCCTGGAACAACTCGGGCAGGGCCGCGCCGGCCGGGCCGTAGGCGATGCCGAAGATGATCAGGGTGCCGATGAGGCCGACCGCGAACGCGGCCTTGCTGCCCGTCTCCATGATCGGGAACACCGCGAGCGCCCAGATGACGGCGAGGGTGCAGGAGATCATGATGACCTTACGTCGGCCGATCTTGTCCGACCACATGGCCGAGGCGGCGATCGAGAGCCCGAAGATCACCGCGGCGAGCATCCCCATGGACAGGGCGAACGGCATGCTGTGGCCGAGGTACTTGGTGGCGAAGTTCGTGAAGAACGAGGTGCCCATGTAGAAGAGGGAGAACAGCGAGGCCAGCGCACCGCCGGCGATGAGGATCTCCTTCCACTGGTAACGCATGGCGTCCAGGAAGGGCAGCTTCTTCTCCGGGTCCTGCCCGAGGCGGCGCTCCCCCTCCTTGAACACGGGGGTCTCGTCCACCGCGAGGCGGATCCACAGGCCGACCAGCACGAGCAGCGCGGAGAGCAGGAACGGGATGCGCCAGCCGACGGTCATGAAGAAGCTGTCGGTGCTCGTGTTGTCGCCGCGGGTGAAGATGAGGAAGGTCATCGACGAGAGGAAGAAGGCGAAGGCGGGGCCGAGCTGCGGCCACATCGCCATCATGCCGCGCTTGCCCTTGGGGGCGTACTCCGCGGTGAGCAACGTGGCGCCGGCCCACTCACCGCCCACGGCGAAACCCTGGAAGAAGCGCATCAGCACGAGCAGGGTGGGCGCCCAGATCCCGATTCCGTTCGAGAACATGCCGAACGCGCCGGTCGAGTAGCCCGGGAGCAGGCCGATGAACACGGTGGCGACGCCCATGATGAGCAGCGTCGACACGAGGGTCTTCTTGCGACCGATCCGGTCACCGAAGTGACCGAAGACGATCGCGCCGACCGGGCGGGCGAAGAACGCGACGGCGAACGTCGCGAACGACGAGAGAGTCGCGGCGGCGGCGCTCTGGTTGGGGAAGAAGATGTGCGGGAACACGAGGGCCGCGGCCGTGCCGTAGATGAAGAAGTCGTAGAACTCGATCGTGGTGCCGATCGAGCTCGCCGCGGCGACACGCTTGAGGGAGGTGGGCTTACCGGCCCCCTTCGCGTCGATGATCTGCGTCGTCACTTGCGTCTCCTGATGAGGTAGCCCCGAGAGTGTGATCGAGGCGAGCGAACTCCGACTCACTGCAGCCGGATAAGAGGACAGTAAGTGGCATGGGTCACACCCCGGTACACCCGAAAGTGGATGGCTGGTGACGCGGATCACAAGCCGCAGGTCAGGCGGCTGATTCTGGGTGAACCGGGCCACCCCGGCGGTACCCCGGCACCCCCTCGGACGCCAATCGCCCCGGACGACCGTGGGGTCGTCCGGGGCGATCCGGTGCGGCGCCGGCTCAGGGCAGGGCGCCGAGCAGACGGGCGCGGGCCACGGACTCCATCCGCGACCGGGTGCCCAACTTGGTGCCGATATTGCGCAGGTAGGCCTTGATGGTCTCCGGCGAGAGCGACAGCCGCGCCGCGACCTCCGCGTTGGAACAGCCCAGGGCCACCTGGGAGAGCACGTCGATCTCGCGCGGCGACAGGACCGGGGAGGTGGTGACGGGCGCGGCGTCGGTGCCCGGCGCCCACCCGACACCGGCGAGGGCGGACCCGGCCGCCAGCAGACGCTCCCGTAACGCGGGGTCGGCGAGCTCGGCCGCGATCGCGCGGAGCTCGCCGTGCAGGACGCGCAGCCGCTCACGGTCACTGGACTCCAGGCCGTGCCGCTGCTCGGCCACCGCCAGCTCGCTCATGCGCAGCCTGCGGTCCACCTCATCGCGCACGTGGAACTCGGTGGCCAGCTCGCCGGCCACCGAGACGAACGCCTTGGTGACCTGGTCGCCGAGCTGCGAAGCGACGCGGACCGACCCGTAGAGGATCGTGCGCGCCACCCCGGAGACCATGACCGGGACCGAGATGATCGAGCGCAGGCCCTCGCGCTCGACCGCGGTCTCGTAGTGCCGGGTGATCGCCTCACACTCCCGGTAGTCGCGCACCGTGGCCGGGCGGCCGGAGGCCATGACGTGGCCGCCCAGGCCGCGCCCCTTGGCCACCGCCAGGCCCTGCATCGAGTCCGTGCGGACGCCGATGAACCGGTTGAGTTTGGCGGTCTCCCCCTCCACCTCCCCGGCGAACACGACGGGCAGGCCCGTCCCGGTTCTCAGGTCGCGCAGGGCGGCCAGGACGGCGTCGGAATCGTTGGGACGGAGGGTGGACATGGTGGGCTCCCGAGAGTGGAGTGATGTCAGCTCCCGTCGGCCGGGTCAGGCCGACGAGTCGCGGATGCTGGTGATGATGGCGCTGAAGTCCTCGCCGCCGTGCTCCTGTGCGAACTCGTCGTACAGGGCTGCCGCCGCCGCACCGAGCGGTGCGACCGTGCCGGTACTCTCGAGGGCCGCGAGCGCGAGCCCGAGGTCCTTGTTCATGAGGGCCGTGGCGAACCCGGGCTTGAAGTCGTTGTTCGCCGGGGATGTGGGGACCGGACCGGGGACCGGGCAGTTGGTGTGCAGCGCCCAGCTGTTGCCGGTGGCGCCGGTCACCACGTCGAAAAGAGCCTGATGTTCGAGCCCCAGTCGCTCGGCCAGGACGAACGCCTCGCCGATCGCGATCTGGTGGACCGCCAGGACCATGTTGTTGCACACCTTGGCGGCCTGGCCCGCGCCGGGCACACCGCAGTGGATGATCTTGCCGGCCATCGGCTCCAGGACGGGCTGGGCCGCGGCGAACGCCTCGTCCTCGCCGCCCACCATAAAGGCGAGCGAGCCCGCGGTGGCGCCCTTGACGCCGCCGGAAACCGGAGCGTCCACCTGAAGCATCCCGGCGGAGACCGCCTGCTCGTGGACCTCGCGGGCATCGTCGACCGAGATGGTCGAGGAGTCGATGAAGAGCGTGCCCTTCCCGGCGGCCGGGAGGACGTCGGCGTAGGTCGACTTCACGAGCGCACCGTTGGGGAGCATGGTGACGACGGCGTCGGCCCCCTGCACCGCCTCGACGGGGGTCTCGCACACGGTGACGCCGGACTCGCGGGCCGCGTCCTGGGCGGCCGGCACCGGGTCGAAGCCGCGGACGTCGTGTCCGGCGCCGACGAGGTTGGCGGCCATGGGGCCGCCCATGTTGCCGAGCCCGAGGAATGCAACAGTGGTCATGACTTACGCTCCCAGTCCTCGCGCGGCGACGGCCCGGCCGACGACCACGCGCATGATCTCGTTCGTCCCCTCCAGGATGCGGTGTACCCGGAGATCTCGGACGATCTTCTCGATTCCGTACTCGGCCAGATAGCCGTAACCGCCGTGGAGCTGCAGCGCCGTGTCGGCGATGTCGTAGCACCGGTCGGTGACGAACAGCTTGGCCATGGCGCACTGCTCGACGTGGTCCGGCTCCTTGGCGTCGAGCGATTCCGCGGCCCGCCACAGCATGAGCCGACTCGCCTCGAGGTTCGTCGCCATGTCGGCGAGCGTGAACCGGATGGTCGGCTCGTCGATGAGCGGGCCGCCGAAGGCCTCGCGGTCCCGCAGGTGGGCCACGGCCCGCGAGTACGCATCCTGTGCCCCGCCGAGCGAGCAGGCCGCGATGTTGATGCGGCCGCCGTTGAGGCCGCGCATGGCGATGGTGAAGCCGAGGCCCTCGGTCTCGCCGATGAGGTTGGCGGCCGGCACACGAACGCCCTCCATGATCACCTGCGCCGTGGGCTGGGCGTTCCACCCCATCTTGTCCTCGTTCGGGCCGAAGCTCAGGCCCTCGGCGTCCGCGGGGACGAGAAAGGCCGAGATGCCCTTGGGGCCGGGGTCGCCGGTCCGGGCCATCACCACGTAGACGTCCGACCGGCCGCCCCCGGAGATGAACTGCTTGGTGCCGGTGAGCACGTAGTCGTCGCCGTCCCGGACGGCCTTGGTGCGCAGCGCCGCCGCGTCCGAGCCGGCGCCCGGCTCGGTGAGGCAGTACGACGCGAAGTGCTCCATCGCGGCCAGCGGCGGGATCCACTGCTGCCGCTGGGCGTCGGTGCCGAACTCGTCGATCATCCACACGCACATGTTGTGGATGGACAGGTAGGCGGCGACGGCCGGGCAGCCGCGGGCCAGCTGCTCGAAGATGCGGACGCCGTCGAGGCGGCGCATACCGCTGCCCCCGACGTCCTCGGACACGTAGATGGCGCCCATCCCCATGCCGGCGGCCTCCCGGAGGACGTCCTTCGGGAAGTGGTGCTGCGCGTCCCACTCCAACGCCTTGGGCGCGAGGCGCTTGGCGGCGAAGTCGTACGCGGCGTCGACGATGATCTTGTCGTCGTCATCCATCACCGGCATGGGGATGGCTCCTTTCGTCTACAGGTGTCGTGGCGGCGGGTCGTCAGTCCATCGTGGGGATGACGAACTCGGCGCCTTCCTTGATGCCGGAGGGCCAGCGCTGCGTGACCGTCTTGACCTTGGAGTAGAACTTGATCGACTCCGGGCCGTGCTGGTTGAGGTCGCCGAAACCGGACTTCTTCCAGCCACCGAAGGTGTGGTAGGCGATCGGGACGGGGATCGGGACGTTGACGCCGACCATGCCCACCTGGACGTTCGAGACGAACTCGCGGGCGGCGTCGCCGTCGCGGGTGAAGATGGCCACGCCGTTGCCGTACTCGTGCTCGTTGGGCAGGCGCAGGGCCTCCTCGTAGTCCTTGGCGTGGACCACCACGAGGACGGGACCGAAGATCTCGTCGGTGTAGACGCTCATGTCGGTGGTGACCTTGTCCATGAGCGTGGGGCCGACGTAGTAGCCCTCGGAGATGTCCTCGCCGTTGAACTCACCGGTGTAGGCGCCGACCTGGCGGCCGTCGATGAGGATCTCGGCGCCCGCGGCCTCGCCCTGGTCGATGTAGTCCAGGACGCGCTTCTTGGACTCGGGGGTCACGAGCGGGCCGTAGTCCGCCTGCGGGTCGTGGCTGTGGCCCACCTTGAGGGCCTTGACCTTGGGGACGAGCTTTTCGAGCAGGGCCTCGGCGGTGCCCTCGCCCACCGGCACCGCCACAGAGATGGCCATGCAACGCTCACCGGCCGAGCCGAAACCGGCTCCGACCAGGGCATCCGCCGCCTGATCGAGGTCGGCGTCCGGCATGATGATCATGTGGTTCTTGGCGCCGCCGAAGCACTGGGCGCGCTTGCCGGTGCGGGCCGCGTTCTCGTAGATGTACTGCGCGATCGGGGTGGAGCCGACGAAGCCGACGGCCTTGATCGTGTCGTTGTTCAAGATCGCGTCCACGGCCTCCTTGTCGCCGTGGACGACCTGGAAGACACCGTCCGGCAGGCCGGCCTCGGTGAACAGCTCGGCGAGGCGGACCGGAACCGACGGGTCGCGCTCGGAGGGCTTGAGGACGAAGGCGTTGCCGCAGGCCAGGGCCGGTCCGGCCTTCCACAGAGGGATCATGGCCGGGAAGTTGAACGGGGTGATGCCGGCAACCACGCCGAGGGGCTGACGCATCGAGTAGACGTCAACGCCGGTGCCGGCGTTCTCGGTGTACTCGCCCTTGAGCAGGTGCGGAATGCCGATGGCGAACTCGATGACCTCGATGCCGCGCTGGATGTCGCCCTTGGCATCCGGGGTGGTCTTGCCGTGCTCGATCGCGAGCAGCTCGGCGAGCTCGTCCATGTTCTGGTTGACCAGGTCCACGAAGCGCATGAGGACGCGGGCCCGCTTCTGCGGGTTGAACGCCGCCCACTCCTTCTGGGCTTCGGCGGCCTTGGCGATCACGTCGTCGACCTCGGAGGTCGAGGCCAGCGGGACGACCGCCTGCGCCTTACCGGTGCTCGGGTTGAGCACCTCCTGGGTGCGGCCGCCGGTGGCGGTGACCCTCTTGCCGTTGATGTAGTGCTCGACCTGCCTGAGATCCGACATGACAACCCTTCGTGGTCGGGAGGTGCTGGGGTGATGCCAGTCACCATATACTTGCAACTCCTAGTAATCCAGGGGCGCACCCCGACCCCACCCCCACCCCTCCTCTTTCGGGTGTACTCGCCCCCGCGCGGGCCAGAATAGTGTGACCTGGTTCACGTCGCTGTCGTCCCTTGTGAGGAGCGTCCATGTCCCCCCTCTCCACCGCCGCAACCGAGAAGTTCCGTGCCGCCCGCGACTTCCTCCAGGCCCACGCAGAGGACTACGACGGCGCCCGCGCCGGCTTCGCCTGGCCCGAGCTCGACGAGTGGAACTGGGCCCTGAACTGGTTCGACGTCCAAGCCGAGGGCAACACGGACCCGGCGCTGTGGATCGTCGAGGAGAGCGACGGCGAGGGTGAGGCCACCGAGGCGAAGTACAGCTTCGACGAGATGCGTGTCCGGTCCGACCGCACGGCCAACTGGCTGCGCGACCGCGGCGTCGCCCCGGGCGACCGCGTCCTGCTCATGCTCGCCAACCAGGTCGAGCTGTGGGACGTCATGCTCGCCGCGATCAAGCTCGGCGCCGTCGTCATCCCCGCCACCACACTGCTGGCCGAGGGCGACCTGCGGGACCGTATCGCGCGCGGCGGCATCAAGCACGTCATCGTCCGCGCCGAGCTCGCCGAGCGCTTCGCCACCATCTCCGGCGACTACCAGCGCATCACCGTAGGCGGCGCCCCCGAGGGCTGGATCGACCTCGCCGCGGCCATGGACGCCTCGCCGGACTTCGAGCCGAGTCACACCACCCACGCCGACGACACGTTGCTGCTGTACTTCACCTCGGGCACCACGAGCAAGCCCAAGCTCGTCGAACACACGCACGCCTCATACCCGGCCGGCCACCTGTCGACGATGTACTGGATCGGCCTGCAGCCCGGCGACGTCCACCTCAACATCTCCTCGCCCGGCTGGGCCAAGCACGCCTGGTCCAACGTCTTCACACCCTGGATCGCCGGGTCGTGCGTGTTCATCTACAACTACTCGCGCTTCGACGCCACCGCGATGATGCGCGAGATGGACCGCTGCGGCGTCACCAGCCTGTGCTGCCCGCCCACCGTGTGGCGGATGCTCATCCAGGCCGACCTCACACAGCTCGCGAACCCCCCGCGCCTGGCCGTGGGCGCCGGCGAGCCGCTCAACCCCGAGGTGATCGGCCGCGTCCGCGACGCCTGGGGCGTGACGATCCGCGATGGCTTCGGTCAGACCGAGACCACCGTGCAGATCGCCAACACCCCCGGCCAGCCCATCAAGGACGGCTCCATGGGCCGCCCCTGCCCCGGCTTCGACGTGGCCCTGGTCGACCCCGCCACCGGCGAGGAGGTCACAGGCCCCGGCGTCGAGGGCGAGATCTGCCTGCGCCTGGACCCGCGCCCGCTCGGCCTCATGGTGGGCTACCACGGCGATCCGGAGCGCACCGAAGCCGCGTACGCGGACGGCTTCTATCACACCGGTGACGTGGGAGAACGCGACGACGAGGGTTACATCACCTACGTCGGCCGCACCGACGACGTGTTCAAGTCCTCCGACTACCGGATCTCGCCGTTCGAACTCGAGTCCGTCCTGCTCGAGCACGAGGCCGTGGCCGAGGCGGCCGTCGTCCCCTCCCCCGACCCGGTGCGGCTGAGCGTGCCCAAGGCGTTCATCGTCCTGGCCGCCGGATGGGAGCCCACCGAGGAGACCGCCCGCGTGATCTTCGAGCACTCCCGCACCCACCTCGCCGGCTACAAGCGGGTCCGCCGCCTGCAGTTCACCGACCTGCCCAAGACGATCTCGGGCAAGATCCGCCGCGTGGAGCTGCGCAAGGGCGAGAGCGCCAACGGCCCGGCCGTGGACTTCCCGGGCGAGTTCCGCGAGGAGTAATTCCGCTGACCCCTCCCCCTCGCCCGCCCTCCTCCCCGAAATCGGCGACTCTACCGCTGGATCGGCAGCCCCTGTGGGGGTCGCCGACCACGCAGCTAAGTCGCCGATTTTCGGGGGCGGGGAGGGCCCGCGGCGTGCGCCCTCACTAACGCACCAGGGCGTCGATCTCCTCCGGGGTCCACGGCGGCGCCTCGCGGGCGTCCCGGTAGGCGAGGACCCGGGCCTCGGGCGCGGGGAACCGGCCGACGAACCCGCCCGCGCCGGCGAAGACCTGCCCGGTGATCCCGGCCGACAGCTCGGAGACGAGATAGGTGTAGAGCGGCGCAGCGAGGTGACCGCACCCTTGCCCGCAGGGTAGCCCGTGCCACCGTAGTCGCCCGTCCAGGCGAACGACGACGTGGTGACGATCGCCCCGCCCCCGGCTGCGACGAAGTACGGCGCGAACACCCGGCACGGGGCGAACACCGTTCCCAGGTGGGCGTCGAGGAGACCGGCGAACTCGTCGTGGGTCGCCGTGAGGATCGAGGAGCCGGCCGGCTCGGCCACGCCCGCACACGTGACGAGACCGGCCACCTCGCCGTCGTCACCTCGCGCCGCCTCGAGCAGCGTCTCCGCGACCTCCGGACGGTGGGCCGCCCCCGGACTCCGACGATCCGGCCGCGCGAGCGTGCGGCGAGGGCCTCCACCCTCGTCTCGAGCGCAGCGGCGTCGCGGCCGTTGAGCACGACGCCGGCTCCGCGCCGGCGAGGTCCGCGGCGACCGCCGCGCCGATGCCGTGGGAGGAGCCGACAACGACGAAGACCTTCCCGTCGAGCCGCAGGCCCCCGCCCGCCGGGCCGTCCGCGCCGCCCACGGTGCCCGTCACGCGCTCGGCCCGCCCGCGTCGACCCGTCGGTCGTGGTCCGGGGCGCGATCGGCGACCAGGCGGCGCGCCCAGCCGTAGTCGGTCTTTCGGCTCGGGTGTCGGCCCACCGCGTCAACGACCCAGTACGCCGCGGGGACCTTGTAGCCGGCCAGGCTCGAGCGCAGCGCGGCGTCGATCTCCTCGAAGCCGCGCGGCGTGCCCGACCACTGGACCACCGCGCCGACGCGCTCGCCGAACCGCTCGTCGGGCACCCCGAGGATCACGGCGTCCTCCACCCCGTCCACGGCTTTGAGGGCGGCCTCGACCTCCTCGGCGAAGATCTTCTCGCCGCCCGAGTTGATCACCTGGCTGGCCCGGCCCAACATGATGATGCTCTCCGGCCCGGAGTAGACGCCGCGGTCGCCGGTGAAGCACCGGCGTTCACCGGCGATCTCGCGGAACGTCTCCGCCGTCTTGTCGGGGTCCTTGTAGTAGCCGCTGGGTAGGTAGCCGGACTTGACGATCCAGCCCACCTCGGTCGAGTCGTCGGGTAGCGGCTCGTCGAGGTCGTCCACGAGCTGCAGCGTCGTACCCCGCGGGATCCGCGGGCCGTGGTGGGCGAAGAGCGCGCCGCTGTCGACGTCAGCTCTGGTCACCATCCCGAGCCCGCCGTAACCACCCTCTGAGGTGCCGAACGCGTCCATGATCATGAGGTCGGGCCGCAGCGCGAGCAGGTCCGCCTTGACGGTCGGCGAGAACAGCGCGGCGCCCGAGGAGACCATGAACATGCTCGAGGTGTCCGGCTCGGTCCGCCGCATCGCCTCGACGAGCGGGCGCACCATGGCGTCGCCGGCGACGATCGCCACCTGGATCTGCTCCCGTTCGATCGTCTCCAGGGCCTCGTCGGCCCGGAAATGCGGCAGGTAGTAGCAGGTCCCGCCGGCGAATAGCGCGGTGAACGTGGGCATGATGCCCGAGGTGTGGATGAGCGGCATGAGGACCAGATACCGCACCGGGTCCCCGCCCAGGCCCGCGCGCGACTGGTGGAACTCGTCGGGGACCGGCTCGCCCGTGTGGTAGTCCGCCCCGCCGCCGAGGCTGCGCCACAGGTCCTCCTGCCGCCACATCACGCCCTTGGGCTTGCCGGTGGTGCCGCCGGTCAAGATGAGGAAGAGGTCGTCGGGGCTGCGCTCCACCCGGGTCCGCTCGGGAGAGGCCGCCGCGACCAGTTCCCCGGCGTCGTGCGCCCCGTCCGGCACCGGGTCGCCGCTGCCGTCCTCGACGACGACGAGGTGGCGCACCCTCTCGAGCCCCGCGACCGCGCCGGAGACCGTCGCGCCGAACTCCCGATGGAACACGAGCACCTCGGTGTCCGAGTACTCGTAGAGGTAGCGCAGCTCGGGGCCGGCGTAGCGGTAGTTGATGCTGATCGGCACCGCGCGCAGCTTGAGTGCGGCGATCATCACCGCCAGGCAGTCCACGCCGTTGCGCAGGTGCACGCCCACGTGGTCGCCCACCCCCACCCCGAGCCCGGCCAGGGCGTCGGCCCAGCGGTTGACCTCGGCGTCGAACGCCGCGTAGGTGAGGCGGCGGTCGCCCTCGACCACCGCCAGGCGGTCGTCGCCGTAGGCGTCGACGGCGTGCTCGAACAGATCTGCAAGATGGTGCGCCATGGGCTTCTCGTCTCTAGACCGGGGTGATGGGCAGGGGAGTGCGGGCGGGGCCGAAGGCGAACGCGGCGCCGGTGCTGATGCGGGTCACGGCCACCTCGTCGGACTCGCGGACCGGCTCGTCTCCGAGGCGCAGCACCGCCTCGACATGCGTAGCGGTGCCCGTCTCGGTGAGGGTCCACCGCGGGTCCACCGCCTGGGCGGCCGCCGCCAGCGGCCGCAGGTCCCCGGCGGCCAGCAACGGCGCCCACGTGTCGTCGGCGAACGCCGCGGCCGACCGGTCCCAGCGGACGATCACCTCGTCGTCGTCCTCTCCGGCCGTCCCGCACGAGAACCCGGTGTACGCGACCGGACCCGCGAGGGGATGGACCCGGAGCACCGCCGCGAGACCGGGCGCGTCCCCGCCCGTGCCCAGGACCTGGCGCAGCCGGCCCGCGGCGACCCCGGCGATGCCGGTGGCCTGGTAGGCGAGCAGCCGGTCGGCGGTGGCCGCGTCGGACCGCCGGCGGACCGACTGGTGGAAGCCCACCGCGAGCAGGTGCATCTGCAGGTAGACCTCGCGCGTGATCCGGACCAGGGCTGCCGAGGTGAACTCGTCGAAGCGCAGGTCGGACAGCAGCGGGCCCGCGTAGTCGTCCCGGCTGCCCTCGCCCGTGGTGTCGCGCGGGGCGGGCGGGGGGAAGGAGACGTCGACGGCGAGGCTGGACGCCGACTCGCGGGCCGGCTCCGGGAGCGCCGCAGGCTCGGCGTCCGGATCGATGCGCACGGTCCAGTGGCAGTGCGGGGTGCGGCCCTCGGGCTCCCGGGGCGGGCGGTGGACGGGCTCGACCACCGCCCGCGGGTTGGTGGCCAGGGCGGTCGCGGGGAAGGTGGGGTCCTCGATGTCGTGACACATCGTGGTGACCAGGCGGTCCCCCATCGGCTCGACGTCCATGAGCGCGCCGCAGTGGTCGAGCCAGAACTCACCGTGGTCGTGGTCGGTCACGGCGTAGCGGAAGTCCATGAACTCCGGCGGCGCCCCCACGTCCAGCTGGAAGCCCTTGAAGATCTCGGCCACACCGTCGCCGGTGATCGACAGGGCCTCCTTCATGCGACGGGTGTAGTGGGGGCTCGCGGCCTGCCACTCCTCGATCGCGACGTCGCGCATGCCGTCCACGCCGAACTCGCCGAGCAGCGCCGGCATCCCGGCCCGGTCGATGAGCTGGCCGATGAGCAGCAGCTCGGGGACCAGTTTCGCGAGCGTCGCGTGATCGAGGGACTCCAGTGGATCCGTCTGGGGCGACACGGCCCTCAGACCTCGTCCGGGCTCGACACGGGCCACAGCGGCGCCGGGCTGTCCTCGATGCGGTACCAGCCGGCCGGCTTGCCGCCCGCCGCCTCGAAGCGCGCCTTCATGGACGGGGTGAGCGCGTCGGCCTCGTACATCCGCATGAACAGGTCCACGACGTTGCCGAAGTCGAAGAAGTCGCGGTGCCACGCCCACTGCCGGTCTCCGTTGTACAGGAACCACGAGCCGCCCAGACCGTGGACCTCGTACGGCTCGCCGGTCCTCGGGTCCACGGTGTCGCGGGCGATCTGCTTCCACAGGCACAGCACGTCGCCGGTCTCCGGGTCGATGATCGTCCGGATGTAGGGGTACTCCCAGCCGTCGAGCCCGGCCATCTCCTGGCCCAGCGCGATGTCGCGGATCTCGTCCCTGCCCACGGCCATGAAGTCGTCTTTGGTGCCGTAGTTCCAACCGTAGGTGGCGTCGTCGGCGTAGAAGCGCGCCAGGGGTTTCCAATCCTTGTTGCGCTCGCACTCGGCGTTGGCGTCGATCCACTCCCGGACGAAGTCGGCAATCTCGGCGCGGTCGTATCGGGTCACGTCACACTCTCCTGGACGGGGTCAGTTCTCGACGAGGCGCAGGGCCTGCGTCGGGCAGTACTTCACGGCCGCCTTGACGGCCTCGAGCTGGTCGGCGGGCACCTCGCCGCGCTTGGCGCGGACCCTGGCCTCGGGCCCCCGGGGGACCGTGAACCAGTCCGGGGCCTCGGCCTGGCACTCGGCGTGCCCCTGGCACAGGTCGAAGTCGACCTCGACGCGCATCAGCGCTCTCCCTCCGTCGGGCGCTGCCGCCGGCGGTAGCGCACGGTGCACGGCTGCGCGAGCTGGACGACCATCTTCGAGTGGTCGTTGTGGTAGGACTCGGCCGGCTGGGCGAGCTCGAACTCGTATTCGCGGAGCAGGATCGAGAAGATGGCCTTGATCTGCAGCTGCGCGAACGCCGCGCCCACGCAGCGGTGCCGGCCCGCGCCGAACGGGATCCACGTCCAGCGGTTGACGATGTCCTCCTGCCGCGGCTCGTCGTAGCGCTCGGGATCGAAGGCGTCGGCGTCCGGGAAGTCCTCGGGTAGTCGGTTGGAGACGGCCGGCGAGGCTGCGACGGTCTGTCCGGCGCGCACCACGTGGTCGCCGATCCGCACGTCCTCCTGAGCCACGCGCATGAGGATGATGAGCGGCGGGTGCAGCCGCAGCGTCTCCTTGAGGGCGTTCTCCACCTTGGGCATCTGACGAAGGGCACCGAAAGAGTACTCGGCGCCGTCGGCGTAGACCTCGTCGAGCTCGGCCACCACCTCGGCCAGATAGTCGGGGTGGCGCAGCAGCTCGATGAGCATCCAGGCCGCGGTGCCGGAGGTGGTGTGGTGGCCCGCGAACATCATCGAGATGAAGATTCCGGTGACCTCGTCCGGGCTGAACCGCAGCGAGCCGTCCTCGTTCCGGATCGACACGAGCACGTCGAGCAGGTCGCGGTCGTCCTTGTCCGCCGGTGGGTTCGCGATACGCCCGTCCATGATCCCGGAGACCAACTCCACGAGGCCGGCGCGCGCAGCGTCGCGCTTGCGGAAGGCCGGGATGTCGGCGTGGGGGTCGATGTAGGCGTGCGGGTCGGTGCCCTGCTCGAGGTCGTGGTAGAGGTGCGCGAACCGGACGTCGAGCTCCTCCCGGAACTTCGGGCCGATGAGGCACGCGCTACTGGTGTAGATGGTGAGTTCGGAGAACCACTCGAGGAGGTCGATCTCGCCCTCGTCGCCCCAGTCCGCCACCATGCGCTGGACCTCGCGGGGGATGGTGACGGCGTGCTGGCGCATGTGCTCGCCGCGCAGCGCCTGGTTGTGCAGCATCTCGCTGCGCCGCTCGGGGCTGGCGTCAAAGACGACGCCCTCGCCGAACACCGGCGTCATGAAGGGGTAGGCGGCGGCCTGGTCGAGGGCCTCGTCGGGCGCCCGGAAGAACGCCTCGTTGGCCGCCGCCCCGGAGGCGAGGCAGATGTCGCGGTCGACGATCCGGAAGATCCCCAGGTCGCCGCACTCCTCGCGCACCCGCCAGAACAGGCCGATCGGGTCGGTGCGCAGCTCGTCCATGTGGCCGAGCTCGCCCTCGCCGCCGGAGACCCGGGTCGGCTCGCGGAGTTCGGAGAAGTCCGTGTCCGTCTGTTCAGTGCTGGTCATGTCCAGTTCTCCTCGATGGGGGCTTCCGGCTGGATCTCCAGCTCGGTGATCTGGGCGCCGCGCGGCATCGACACCAGGGCGGCGACGCCCCGGGCGAGGTCGGCGGGCTTGCACATGCGGGGGTGGCGGCCGAAGCCGTGACGTACCCAGTCGTTGATGACGGCCTCTGCGGTCGCCGGGTCGAACTCGGTGCCCATCTCCGTCATCACCGGGCCGGGGCGGACCACGCCCACCCGGACGCCGGTGCCCTCCGCCTCCTTGCGGATCTGGTGGGCCATGGTCTCCAGGCCGGCCTTGGCTGCCACGTAGGCACCGGAGCGGGGCCGGGCGGTGTAGGCGACATCGGAGCCGATGAGCACCACGTCGCCGCGCCGCCGCCCGACCATCCCGGGCATCACGGCGTGGAGCAGGCGCTGCACCGAGAGCAGGTGGATCTCGAGCTGCGCGGCGAAGGCGTCGGGGTCCATCTCCCACACCCGGCCCATGGTGAGCGTGCCGGCGCTGGAGACCAGCACGTCGGGCGCGCCGTAGGCCTCGTCGGCCGCGGCGACGAACGCCGCCACGGAGTCGGGGTCGGTGACGTCCACCGCGCACGCAGTGGCCTCTCCCCCCGCCCCGCGGATCGCCTCGACGAGCTCGGCGAGCCGCTCGGCGCGGCGGGCTCCCACCACCACGGGGTGGCCGAGCGCGGCGAGCGCCTCGGCAGATGCCCGCCCGATCCCGGAGGACGCGCCGGTGACGAGGGCGGGCCGCTCGGCGGCCGGGGCCAGGGGCGGGAACCGCAGGCTCATCGCGCCTCCACCCGCATCGGCAGGTGCGCGAACCCGCGCACGTTGGACGAGTGCACGCGCTCGGCGCCGGGCAGGAGCTCGTAGCCACGGATGGAGCGGGCGATCTGGTCGAGCGCGATCCGCCCCTCGAGGCGCGCGAGGTGCGCGCCCAGGCAGAAGTGGGGCCCCTGGCCGAAGCTCAACGACGCCGACGTGTCGCGGCCGAGCCGGTAGACGTCGCCGTCGGCGAACACCTCCTCGTCGCGGTTGGCCGAGCCGATGAGCAGCAGTACCTTCTCGTCGGCCGGGATCGTCACATCGCGGACCGTCACCTCGCGGGTGGTGGTGCGCAGGACCATCTGGCTCGAGGTGTCGAAGCGCAGGGTCTCCTCGACCCAGTCCGGCGCCCGCCCGGGGTCGTCGAGGACGAGCCGCGACTGCTCGGGGAACTCGTGTCCCCAGTACAGCGCGTTGGCCAGCAACTTGGTGGTGGTCTCGTTGCCGGCCACCACCATGAGGAACAGGAAGGAGAGGATCTCGTCGGTGTCGAGCTTCTCGCCGTCGACCTCCGCGTCGATGAGCGCCGAGGTCAGGTCCTCGGTGCGCCGGCGCCGGCGCTCGGCGACCATGTCCTGGTAGTAGGCGATGAGGTCGAGCGCGGCCATCATGGAGTCCTCGGGCACGTCCTGCACGCCCTCCTCGCGGTGCATGACGAGGTCGGCCAGACGTCGCAGCTCGGCGCGGTCGCCCTCGGGCACGCCCATGAGGTCGGAGATGACGTCCATGGGGAGCTTGCCGGCGTAGTCGTCCACGGCGTCGAACTCGCCCCGCTCCAGGCACTCGTCCCAGTACTGCCGCGAGATCCGGTCGATGCCCTCGGAGAGCGCGTCGACCCGGCGGGCCGTGAAGCCCTTGCTCACGAGCTTGCGCAGGCGCGCGTGACGGGGGTCGTCCATCGCGAGGAAGGACATGGTCTTGTACGCGTGCGGGCCGTAGGCGGCAGGGTCCAGCGACACACCCATCGCGTTGGAGAACGCGTCCGGCGCCCGGAAGGCCTCGCGCACGTCGGCGTGCCGGCTCAGCGCCCAGAAGCCCAGCTCCGAGTTGTGGTAGACGGGCGCCTCCGCGCGCAGCCGGGCGTAGAGGGGGTACGGGTCCTCGTGGACGGCGTAGTCGTACGGGCTGAACACCAGCGGGGTGGCGGTGGTCATGGGTCGCGTCACCTCAGGATCAGTCGTGCGGCGGATTCGATGCTGTCGGCCATGTCGGCGTAGGTGCCGTAGCCCATGCCCGCGCGGACGAGCGCCCCGGCGTAGACCATCTCCAGTGCACCCACCACCTCGTCGTCGACCTCCGGCCCGAGCGCCGCGACGATGCGGCGCCGGATATCCGCGCCGATCCGGACGCGCAGATGGGAGACCTCGGGGTCGTCGCCGAGCAGGGCGGCGGTGACGGCGGAGGCGAGCTCGGGCTCGCCGGCCATGAGCAGCGCGACGCCACGCAGGACCGTGACGACCCGGTCGGCCGTCGTGCCCGCCTCCGGCGCCTCGGGGGCGTGGTCGACGAGCCGCCGCCAGAACACCTCGGAGATGAGGTGCCCCTTGGAGGAGAAGTAGGTGTAGGCGGTGGCCGGGGCGACACCCGCCCGCGAGGCCACCGCGCGGACCGCGAGCCCGCCGGGCCCGTTCTCCCGCAGGACCTCCACGGCGGCGACCGTGAGGCGGTCGACGGTCTCGACCTGCTGACTGTTCAGGCGCCGCCTGGTCGACTCGTAACGCACATCACTGGACATGTGTCTGGACAGTACACTAGGCACCATTCCAGGAAAAGGGTTTCCATGGACACATGTTTGGTCTAGCGTCTAGACAGCTGTCCACCACTACCCACACCCCCATCCCCGACGACGGAAGGCCGACCGTGTCGCCGAGCACCACCGACCCCGCCCCGCTCCTCATCGACGGCGAGCTGCGCCCCGCCACGGGAGGCGGCACCTTCGAGGTCCTCAACCCCGCCACCGAGGAGGTCGTGGGCCACTCCGCCGACGCGACGGCGGCCGACATGGACGCCGCGATCGCCGCCGCCCGCCGCGCGTTCGACACCACCGACTGGTCCACCGACCACGCCTTCCGGGCCCGCTGCCTGCGCCAACTGCGCGACGCGCTGCAGTCCCACATCGAGGAGCTGCGCGAGCTGACGATCGCCGAGGTCGGCGCGCCCCACATGTTCACCACCGGCCCGCAGCTCGAGGGCCCCGTCGCCGACCTCGGCTGGCTGGCCGATCTCGTGGAGGCCTACCGGTGGACCGAGGACCTCGGCGAGTCCGAGATCATGGGCGTGCGGTCGTTCCGCTCGACCCGGCGTGAGGCGATCGGCGTCGTCGGCGCCATCACCCCGTGGAACTTCCCCAACCAGATCAACCTCGCCAAGATCGGCCCCGCGCTGGCCGCCGGCTGCACCGTCGTCCTCAAGCCCGCGCCGGACACGCCGCTCATCGCCGCCGCGGTCGCCCGTATCGCCGCCGAGGAGACCGACCTCCCCGCCGGCGTGCTCAACGTGGTCAACTCCGCCGACCATGCCGTGGGGGCACAGCTCAGCAACGACCCGCGCGTCGACCTGATCTCGTTCACCGGCTCCACCGCCACCGGGAAGAAGGTCATGGCCGCCGCGGCGGAGACCCTCAAGAAGGTCTTCCTCGAGCTCGGCGGAAAGTCGGCCTCGGTGGTGCTCGACGACGCCGACCTCGGCTCCGCCTGCTTCATGACCGCCCTCAACGCCTGCACCCACGCCGGCCAGGGCTGCGCACTCACCACCCGGCTCGTCGTGCCGCGCGCACAGCTCGCCGAGGCGATCGAGCACGCCAAGGGGGCCATGGCCGCCTTCGCGCCCGGCGACCCCACCGACCCCGGCACCCTGTGCGGGCCGCTCGTTTCGGCCGCGCAACGCGAGCGCGTCGAGTCCTACATCCGCCTGGCCGTCGAGGAGGGCGGCACCATCGAGTGCGGCGGCGGCCGGCCCGCGGCGCACGAAAAGGGCTTCTTCGTGGAACCCACCCTCATCTCGGGCCTGGACAACTCCGCGCGCGTGGCGCAGGAGGAGATCTTCGGCCCCGTCCTGGTGGTGATCCCGCACGACGGCGACGACGACGCGATCCGCATCGCCAACGACTCCCCCTACGGCCTCTCCGGCGCCGTCTGGGGCACCGATCCCGAGCGCGTCGAGCACGTCGTGTCCTCCATCCGGACCGGCACCCTGGGCGTCAACGGCGGCCAGTGGTACGGCGCCGACGTGCCCTTCGGCGGCTACAAGCAATCCGGTATCGGCCGCGAGATGGGCCGCGAGGGCTTCGAGGAGTACCTCGAGATCAAGGCCGTGGCAACACCCGCGTAGCGCGGCACCGACCGACACCCCACCGAACTTTCGAGGAGCACACGACATGGGACGTTTCAGCGGCAGGACCGCCATCGTGACCGGCGCCGCCGGCGGCATCGGCGAGGAGTACGCCAAGGCCCTCGCGGCCGAGGGCGCGAGGGTCGTGGTGGCCGACGTCAACGACGAGCAGGGCGTACGCGTGGCGCAGGAGATCACGGCCGCCGGCGGCGAGGCCGTCTACCAGCACACCGACGTCTCCGACCCGGAGTCGGCGAACGCCTGCGCCGAGCGGGCCGTCGCCGAGTTCGGCTCGCTGGAGCTGCTGGTCAACAACGCGGCGATCTTCGGCGGCATGAAGCTCGACTTCCTCATCACCGTCCCGTGGGACTACTACGAGAAGTTCATGTCGGTGAATCTCAACGGCCAGCTCCTCATGGTGCGCGCCTGCTGGGAGAAGATGGCCGCGGCCGGCGGCGGCGCGATCGTCAACCAGTCCTCCACTGCGGCGTGGCTGTACTCGGGCTTCTACGGCCTGGCCAAGGTCGGCGTCAACGGCCTCACCCAGCAGCTGGCCACCGAGCTCGGCGGGTCGAACATCCGCGTCAACGCCATCGCCCCCGGCCCCATCGACACCGAGGCCAACCGCACCACCACCCCGCAGTCGATCGTTCAGGACATGGTGGACAAGCTGCCGCTCAAGCGGATGGGCCGGCCGGAGGACCTGGTGGGCATGCTTCTCTTCCTGCTCTCGGACGAGGCGTCGTGGATCACCGGCCAGATCTTCAACGTCGACGGCGGACAGGTCATCCGGTCGTGAACGGCCATCCGCTCAGGAACTCCGACGCCGGCGACGACCCCGCCCCGGTCGACTCCGGAGGCTCGATCGGCCCGGGCGGCTCGATCGGCCCGGGCACGGCCGAGAACCCCACCGCCCCCGTCGGCTTCGTCGGCCTCGGCAACATGGGCGCGCCCATCGCGACGCGCCTGTTGGCCTGGCCCGGCGGCCTGGTGGTGTGCGACGTGCGCCCCGAGGCCACCGAGCCGTTCGTCGCCGAGGGCGCCACCGCCGCCACGACGGGCGCGGAGGTCGCCCGGACCGCGCGGCTCATCTCGGTCACCGTGCTCGACGACGCCCAGGTCCGCGAGGTGGTGGACGGCTCCGACGGCATCCTGCGCACGGCCGCGCCCGGCACCGTCGTGGCCGTCCACTCCACGATCTCCGACTCCACGGCCGTCGAGCTGGCCGCGGCGTGCGCGGAGCACGGCGTGCACCTGGTCGATGCGCCGGTCTCCGGCGGGGCACACGGGGCCGAATCCGGCGAGCTCGCCGTCATGGTGGGCGGCCCCCGCGAGGTCTACGAGGCGTGCAAGCCCGCCTTCACCCTGTGGGCCGGCATGCCCGTCCACGCCGGCGAGGTGGGCGCGGGCACCCGGATGAAGCTCGCCCGCAACCTGCTGCACTTCATCTCCTTCACCGCCGCCGCCGAGGCCTCCCGCCTGGCCGAGGCGGCGGGGATCGACATCACCAAGCTCGGCCGGGTGGTCCGCCACACCGACGCCATCACCGGCGGCGCCGGCGCGATCATGCTCCGCGACACCACCACGCCCGTCGCGCCCGACGACTTCTGGCACGGGGTCTTCACCCACGTCCGCGGGCTCGGCGAGAAGGACCTCGCCCTGGCGCTCGACCTCGCGGGGCGACTGGGCGTGGAGCTGCCGCTCGGCATGCTCGCCCTGCGGGACCTCGGCGCCGGGCTCGGCGTGGGCCCGGGCGAGATCTCGCTCGCGGCGCGCGAGCGCGCCGAGTCTCTCGGGGAGGCGGCCGGATTCGGCGCCCCCACCCACGACGAGGCACCGATCGACGACGACGAGGAGGCCCACCGATGACCGACGAGACCACCCCTGACGGTGTCCGGGACGCGTCTCCGGAGACCACGTCCCCGGGAATGAGCGAGGCACGGGCCCGCGGTCTGCGCACGATGACCGAGGTCTACGGCTTCGACATGTCGGACGGCCCCGGCGACTTCTTCGCCCATACCGCCGACCATCTCTTCGCCGAGGTGTGGACCAGACCCGGACTGAGCCACCGCGACCGGCGGCTGCTCCTTCTCGGCGCGCTCACGGCGCGGGGCGACACCGACGTCGCGGACATCCAGGTGGGGGCCGCGCTGGCCAACGGCGAACTCACGCCCGACGAGCTCGAGGAGATCGCCCTGTTCCTCTGCTACTACGCGGGCTGGCCGGGCGGCACCAAGCTCAACAACGTGATCGGCCCGCACGTCGCCCGCGCCCGCAAGGCCGCCCGCAAGGCCGCCCGACAGGCGTCCGAGGAGGCCGGGGAAACCGAGTCCGGGCGCGACTGAGCCCACCCGCACCCCGGCGCCGCCCCCGCGACCCGACCCCGCGGCGCCGCCCCCGCGACCCGACCCCGCGGCGCCGCCCCGCACCCCGACCCCGCGCCCACATCCGGTGAACGGGCTGCCGGGTTCGGTGAACGGAATTCGCGAGTAAGCGCCCTTCGCACACGAATACTGTCCACTGGATTCTGCGCAGCGTCGACCAACCCGGGTGCAACCACGGGCGCGCGACGGCCGACACTCTCCATCCACGCCGGGCACTCCCGGCGACCGCCTCCCCACCGCTGACCGATAGGTTGTTCCCCATGACCGCTCCGGAACTGGACCCCACCCTGCTCAGCGTCGCGCTCGGCGCTCCCGGCTTCATGCCCCTCGAGGAGGGCGTGACGCTGTACGAGATCGCCTGCGAGTACCTGGGCGAGGGCGTGGGCGTGGAGATCGGCACGTACTGCGGCCGCTCGACCGTCTTCCTCGGCGCGGCGGCCCGGGTGACCGGGGGCAGCATCGTCACCGTGGACCACCACCGCGGCTCGGAGGAGCACCAGCCGGGCTGGGAGTACCACGATTCCTCGCTTGTCGATCCGCACACGGGCCGGTTGGAGACACTCGGGCAGTTCCGGCACACGATCTGGGACGCGGGCCTGGACGACGTGGTGACCGCCGCGGTCGGCACCTCCCGCCAGGTGGCGCGGATCTGGGGGACGCCCGCCTCGTTCGTCTTCATCGACGGCGGCCACTCCTCGGAGGCGGCGCAGGCCGACTACGAGGGCTGGGCCCCGTGGGTCGCGATCGGCGGCGTCCTGCTCATCCACGACGTGTTCCCGGACCCGGCCGATGGCGGCCGCCCGCCGTACGAGATCTACTGCCGCGCGCTCGATTCGGGCCAGTTCACCGAGGTCAAGGCCGTGGACTCCCTGCGCGTGCTGCGGCGGGTCAAGGGCGAGGTCGGCGCCCCGATGCCCTGAACGGCACGCCCGCTCAGTCGTCGAGCCGCACCCGGTGCCGGCTCGCGATGGATACGCGGTTGAACGCGTTGATGAGCACGATCGTCCACTCGATCGCGGTGAGTTGCTCGTCGGAGAACACCTCGGCGGCCGCCTCCTGGGCGGCCTCGAGCTCGGCCACGTCCTCGAGCCGGGTGAGCGCCTCGGCCAGGCGCAGCGCGGCCCGTTCCTCGTCGGTGTAGGCCGCGATCTCCCGCCAGGCCGGGAGCATGTCGAGCCGGTCCTGCGACACCCCTGCATTCCGGGCGGCGGGCACGTGCGCGTCCAGGCAGGCGGCGCAGCCGTTGATCTGCGAGACCCGCACGTTGATCAGCTCGATCAGCCCCTCGTCGAGGCCCGCCTCCTCCGAGGCCTCCCGCGAGGCCAACGCGGAGCGTACGAGCGGCTTGTAGACGGCCCCGCGGGCGATGTTCGGCACGCCCACGTCAGTTGCCACCCCCGTGGTCCACGGCCGCGGCGGTGCCGTTCGTGTCGGTGTACTGGGCCATGGCGGTCCTCTCGTCAGTCGGTCCGGGCCTTGGGTTCGGGGTTGACGCGCGGCTTGAGCACGGTGCCGGGAAGGGTGGGCGCGGGCAGCCGGGTGAGCCCGGCCGGGTCGTGGCCGATGTAGCCGTCGACGGCGCCGAAGCGCTCGGCCTCGGCCTGCCACTGGTCGCGGTAGTGGGCGATCTCGTCGTGGGTGCGGCCGATGAAGTTCCACCACATGACGATCTCCTCGCCGAAGGGCTCTCCGCCGATGAGGATGCACCGCGCGGGAGTGGAGCCGGTGTTGCGCACCGTGAGCTGTTCCTCGCCGACGCCGGTGTAGGCCAGCGCGGTGGGCTCCACCACGACGCCCTCGAGGGTCACGTCGCCGGAGTCCACGAGCAGTCCGTGCTCGTAGGCGGGGTCCACGTCGAGGGCGAGCTCGGCGCCGGGGTCGAGCCGCAGCTCGGCGCCGAGCAGCGGGGAGAAGGTGGGGACCGGTGACGACGAACCGAGCAGACTACCCAGGAACACGAGCGCCGAGCCGCCGGGGAACTCCACCGGCTCGGGTACGTGGTGGTCGAACCTCCGCCCGGTGCTCTCCCGGACGGCGTCGGGCAGCACGGTCCACAGCTGCACGCCGTGCAGGACGGTGGTGTTCTGCGTGGAGACCTCGGAGTGGCAGATGCCGGCGCCGGCGGTCATGAGGTTGACCTCGCCGGGGCGGACCACCGCGTGGTTGTCGCCGGAGTCGTGGTGGGTGACGTTGCCCTCGAACAGCCAGCTCACGGTCTGCAGGCCGGTGTGCGGGTGCGGGGCCACGTCCATGCCGCCGCTCACCGAGACGTCGTCGGGCCCGTAGTGGTCGACGAAGCACCAGGCGCCGATGAGCGAGCGCTTGCGCTGCGGGAGCGTGCGCTTGACCGACATGGCCCGGGGGCCACCGAGCGGGACGTCGCGAGAGGTGATGATCTCCACAGCCGCGCCGCCACGCCCCTGCGGGTCGGGCGAGCCGCCGGCCTCGCACTCCATCTCCTCGGGGTGGGGTTCGAGGTTGCTCACGACCGGACCTCCGCGTCCTCGGCGGTGACGGCGGCGTTTGCGTCGCGGCGCAGCTCCGCGGCCTTGGCGTCGATCTTCCCGCCGAGCGCCATCCGGAGCGCCCGGTCCACGAGCGACACGGGCAGCCAGTCCATGACGCGCCGGCTCACGTCCCACTTCACCGCGTAGCGGTGGCGGGGCCGCGAGGTGGTCCCGGCGGTCCACACCGCCTCGGCCAGGGTCCGGGGATCGGCCGCCTTGTCGTCCTCCCCCGCCGCCAGCTCGCCCATCACGGCGGCCATGGCGGCGAACGGCGACCCGGGCCGGGTGGACTCCTGGAAGCGGCGCAGGATCGAGGCGGTCATGCCGGTGCGGAACGGGCCGGGCTGGACCAGCACCACGTCGAGGCCGAGGAACATGAGCTCGCGGCGCAACGAGTCGCCGTAGGCCTCGATCGCGTGCTTGCTCATGGCATAGGCGCCGTTCATGGGCATGGCGTGCTGTGGGCCGGTCTCCGAGCTGATGAGCACGACCCGGCCGCCGCTCCCGCGGAGCAGGTCGAACAACGCGTGGACGGTGCGGACGGTACCCATGACGTTGACGTCGATGACCTGCTGCACGCGGTCCGGGTCCAGCTCGCCGAGCGGGCCGATCCCGAGAACGCCGGCGAAGGTGATCACCGCGTCGAGCCGGCCGTGCTCGTCCCGGACGCGGTCGGCGAGGGCGGCCAGCGAGGCGGAATCGGTGACGTCGGCGGCCACGCCCGTGATCCCGGCACGGTCGGCGGGGGCGGTGAGGTCGACGGCGACAACGGCCCAACCGCGGCTGGCGTACAGCTCGGCGGTCGCCGCGCCGAGGCCGCCGCCGGCTCCGGTGATGACGGCGACGGGGGCGGTGTTCTTGATGGGGCTCATACCCCGACGGTAGCGGTGTCCTCAGTCCTGTGGCTGCAGCCCGAGCTTTCCCGCCAGGCGCTCGATGTAGGCGAGCACCTCCTCCTCCGACCGGTCCGGCGTGCCGTAGACGAGCTCGTCCACTCCGAGGTCGCGGTACCACGCGATCTTCTCCGGGTCCGGCTTGCCGTCGAGCACCACGACGTAGGGCGCGCCCTCCCGGCCCGCTTCGGCCCACAGTTCGCGAAGCCGACGCACGCTCTCGTTGATGCCAGTCGAGATGGGGGTGGTCATCCAGCCGTCGGCGCTGCGGACGATCCACGTGAGGTTCTTCTCCGTGCCCGCCCCGCCCACGAGTGTCAGCGGCCCGGGCGTGCGCGCGGTCTTGGGCCACGCCCAGCTCGGGCCGAAGTCCACGAACTCGCCGTGGAACTCGGCCTCCTCCTGGGTCCACAGCGCGCGCATGGCCTCGAGGTACTCGCGGAGCATGGTGCGACGGCGCGCCGGCGGTACGTCGTGATCGGCCAGCTCGTCGAGGTTCCAGGCGAAGCCCACGCCGAGAACCGTCCGGCCGTCCGACAGGTGGTCCACCGAGGCGATGGTCTTGGCGAGGGTGATCGGGTCGCTCTCCACGGGGATGGCCACGGCGGTGCCGAGGCGGATCGTCGTCGTCACGGCCGACGCCGCCGCCAACGACACCCACGGGTCCAGGGTGCGGCAATACCGCTCGTCGGGCAGCTCCGCGCCCCCGGTCCCCGGGTGGGCGGCCTCGCGCCGGACGGGGATGTGGGTGTGCTCGGGGACGTAGAACGCCGAGAACCCCGCTCGCTCGGCGGCCGCGGCGGCCGTGGCGGGGCGGATCCCGCGGTCGCTGGTGAACAGGGTGAGACCGAATTCCATGCGTGCTCCTCGTGCGCCCGACACGTGACCAGACAGGTGTCCAGCGGTGGTGTCCCGAGATTAGCGCACCGCACCGCGGACAGCACCACCATCCCCCGAAAATCGGCGACCCTGCCGGCGTATCGGCAGCCCATGTGGGAGTCGCCGACGCATCAGCAGGGTCGCCGATTTGTGGTTGTGCGCGTGCCGCGGGGACGGGGCCGCTCGCGTCAGCGACAGTCGACGCCCTCGCAGGCCGCGGGGTCGCCCGGCAGCGACTGCAGTCGCTGCATGGTGTGGTCGGAGACGTAGCGGAAGATCTCGTTACCCGGCGTGGTCCGCGAGAGCGCATCGGCCGCGAGCAGCATCGCCGCCGCCGTCCACGTGCTCAGCTCCACCGGCCAGCGCTTGCCGTCTGCGTAGACGAGGCCGGTCCAGTACGAGCCGTCCGCGTCGCGCAGGTGCTGCATGTTGGTGAACTGCTCGAGCGCCTGCTCGTGCAGCCCCGCCGCCTCGAGCGAGAGCACGAGCTCGCACGTCTCGGCGCCGGTCACCCACGGCCGGTGGTCCACGCAGCGGATGCCCAGGCCCTCCACCACGAAGTCATCCCAGCGGGAGGCCAGCCGCTCGGCCGCCTGCTCGCCCACCATGACGCCGCCGAGAACCGGGTAGTACCAGTCCATGGAGAACTCGGGCTTGGGCAGGAACAGTTCGGGGTGCGCGCGCAGCGCGTGGCCCAGACGGTCGGCGGCCGCGTCCCAGTCCGGCGCGGTCTCGCCGAGCTCCTCGGCGATCGCCACCCCGCACCGCAGCGCGTGGTGGATGCTCGACGAGCCGGTGATGAGGGCCTCCTCGCAGAAGCCCTTGTCCCCCGCGCCCCACCACATCTGGCCCTCGGGGCCCTGGAAGAGCAGCACCAGATCGAGCGCACGGCGCACCGTGTCCCACATCGACTCGAGGAAGCCCGGGCGGCCGGTGACGAGGTGGTGGTGCCACACGCCGACGGCGACGTAGGCGCAGAAGTTGGAGTCCGTCTCGTCGTTCTCCACCACGCCGTCCTGCCAGCGGATCGGCCACGAGCCGTCCGCGCGCTGCGTGTCGCGCAGGAACCCGTAGGCGCGTTCGGCGGCCTCCCACTGGCCGGCCACGGACAGGCCCATGGCGGACTCGACGTGGTCCCACGGATCGGTGTGCCCGCCCGTGAACCAGGGGATCTCGCCGCTGGGCTTCTGAACGGACGCGATCCAGGCGCCGGAGGCGCGGACGGCATCCTCGGACAGCACACCCGGGACGCTGGGCACGAGACGGGCGCGGAGGTCCCCGGTGGTCGGAGCAGCCACGGGCGTCAGACCCCCGCGCTCTCGGGCTTGCGCAGGTAGAACACGATCGACTTGCCCATCACGGGGTTGAGCAGCTTCTCGGCCGTGCGCGTCACCCACGGGCCCTTCATGAGGTCCCACACCAGGAGCTTGTGATACGCCTTGGGCAGCGGGTGGTCGTCGTTCTCCGTGCCCACCGCGCACTTGAGCCACCAGTACGGGGCGTGCAGCGCGTGGGCGAAGCCGGTGCCCGTCACCTCGAGGCCCGCGGCGCGGAGCTTGTAGCCCAGCTCCTCGGCCGTGTAGATGCGGCAGTGGCCGCCCGGGTTCGAGTGGTAGTCGTCCGAGAGCTTCCAGCACAGCTTCTCGGGCCACTCGCGCGGCACCGTCACGGCGGCGAGCCCGCCCGGCTTGAGGATGCGCACGAGCTCGGAGATCGCCCTGGTGTCCTCCGGCACGTGCTCCAGCACCTCGGAGATCAGCACGAGATCGAAGGTCCCGTCCTCGTACGGCATGTTGAGCGCGTCGCCGACGAGCGCCTCGCCCTTGGACTCCGGTAGGCCTTCGCCGACCTCCTCCATCGCCTCGAGCATCTCGCCCACCTGGCGCATCTCGTCGGCGTTCTGGTCGAAGGCGGTGACGTCGGCGCCACGCCTGTAGAGCTCGAACGTGTGTCGGCCCATCCCGGCCCCCACGTCGATGGCCCGCATGCCCGGGCGTACACCCAGACGGTCGAAGTCCACGGTCAGCATGCGGCGTCCTCCTGCTCACGGATGTCGTGCCGGCCGGACCCCGGGAGGGTACCGGCCTCGTCGTCGGTGACGGTCTCGTCGGCGAGGTGCTCGTCGATCTCGGCCTGGTCCGGCCCGATCACCGGGCCGGCGGTGAGGTCCGGCAGAGCCTCGCCGCGGACCCGAGCGATGGCGGTCTGGTACACCTCGACGGTCCGGCGGGCCACGGCCGCCCAACTGTAGCGCTCCATGACGCGCGCCCGGCCGCCCTCGGACAGGCGTCGGCGCTCGCCGGGATCAGCCAGCAGAGCCGAGATCTCGCGGGCCAGGGCGTCGACGTCGCCGGGCTCCACAAGCCGCGCCGCCGAGTCGTCGGTCCCCACCACCTCGGGCAACGCACCGGCGCGGCTGGCGACGAGGGCGCAGCCACTCGACATCGCCTCCACCGCCGGCAGCGAGAACCCCTCGTACATACTCGGCACCACCGCGATCTCGGCCGAGCCGACCAGATCGGCCAACTCGTCGTCATCCACCCCCGACACCAGGTCCACGGCGTCCCGCAGGCGGAGGGTGTCCAGCAGCTTGGCGGCCTCGCCCTTCTCCTTGAGCTTGGACACCAGCGTGAGCCGCACGCCGGGGTGCTCCTCGCGCACCCTGGCCAGCGCGCGCAGCAGGACCGGGACGCCCTTGAGCGGCTGGTCGGCGCTGGCCACACAGACCAGGCGACCGGGCTCGCGCTCGCGCCCGGCGTGGAAGCGGTCGGTGTCCACGCCCAGCGGGATGGTGACGATCCGGTCCGGGTCCACACCGAAGTCGCTCGCGATGTCGGCGGCCGAGTTGCTCGAGACCGTGATGATCTCCTCGAGCTTGCGCGAGACCCGCTTCTGCATGCCGAGGAACCCGAACCAGCGCCAGGTGGTGATCTTCTTGCGCAGCGGCGCCTCGGCCATCGCCAGCTCGCGGTCGCGCGTAATGGGGTGGTGCACGGTGGCCACCACCGGGAAGCCCGCCTCCTCGAGCGTGAGCAGCCCGGAGCCGAGGCACTGGTTGTCGTGAACCACGTCGAAGTCGCCGAGGCGCTTTGTCAACTCGCGCGCCGCACGGAGGCTGAAGGTGCGTGGCTCCGGGAACCCGGCCGACCACATGGTGATCACCTCGAGCACGTCGATCCAGTCGCGGATCTCGCGCGGGTGCGGGGTGCGGAACGGGTCGGCGTCGTTGTACAGGTCGAGGCTGGGGATCTTGGTGAGCGTGGGGCCCGGGTCGAGTTCCGGGTAGGGCTGGCCGGAGAAGACCTCGACGGTGTGGCCGAGCGCCGCCAGCTCGCGGCTCAGGTGCCGGACGTAGACACCCTGCCCACCGCCGTGGGGCTTACTCCTGTAGGAGAGCAACGCTATCCGCACCGTTCGATCTCCTCCTTCCGCCTTCTCGGGCTCGGCGCCGTCCGCGCACGCGGCGCCCCGGGCACATCTGTGCAAGTCTAGAACACGTTCAGGACGGGAAACGATCTGGCAGGTCACCGCGGCGCTGCAGCTCCCGGCGACGGCGGGTGAGCACGAGTGGCGACGTGAGTCGGGGTCGATCTCCGCCGCGATCGAGGCGTCCCTCCGCTCGGCGAAGGGGGTGGTGACGACGACGCCGCCCGCGTGTACCGGGAGGTCGATCCGCCCGTGAGGCCGGTTCCGCGGGTACCGGGGCTGGTGGTGTCCACGTGAGCAGCATAGGGATGGGCGGGGCCGGACGGTGGTCCGAAATCGGCCGGACCCCCGCCCGCGCGAGGCGGGCGGGGGTCCGGGGGCGATGCCGGGCCGGCAGGCGCGGGGCGCTGGCGCCCGCTCCGGCGATCAGTAACCCAGGTCGTCCAGGCGGACCGACGCACCGGTGGTGTCGCCGAAGCCGTCGTCCGGGCCGTAGAAGCCGTCGCCGTAGTCCGGGATGGAGTACGCGGCAGCGCGGGCCTCCTCGGTGGGCTCGACCGTGGCGTTGCGGTACCGGTTGATTCCGGTGCCGGCCGGGATGAGCTTACCGATGATGACGTTCTCCTTGAGACCCACGAGCTTGTCCGAACGCTTGTTGATCGCGGCGTCGGTGAGCACGCGGGTGGTCTCCTGGAAGGAGGCCGCCGAGAGCCACGAGTCCGTGGCGAGCGAGGCCTTGGTGATGCCCATGAGCACCGGGCGGGCCGAGGCCGGCGAGCCGCCCTCGGTGAGGACCCGCTTGTTCTCGGCGGTGAGCTCGGCGCGCTCGACCAGGGCACCGGGCAGGAACTCGGTGCTGTTGGACTCGTTGATCGCGACGCGGCGCATCATCTGGCGGACGATCACCTCGATGTGCTTGTCGTGGATCGACACACCCTGCGAGCGGTAGACCTTCTGCACCTCGTCCACGAGATGCTTCTGAACCCCGTTCGGACCGAGGATCGCCAGCACCTCGTGCGGGTCCGCCGGACCCTCGAGCAGGGCCTGGCCGCGCTCGACGTGGTCGCCGTCGACCAGCGGCCGGGACGAGCCGTCCTCGAGGTCCATGTAGGCAAGGCCCTGACGCTTGGAGAGCTTCTCGTAGACGATCTCGTCCGCGCCGTTGTCCGGCACGATCGTGATCGTGTAGAACCGCTCCTCCTCCTCGAGGCGGATACGGCCCGCCTCCTCGGCGATGGGCGCCTTACCCTTGGGAACGCGGGCCTCGAAGAGCTCCTGGACGCGCGGCAGACCACCGGTGATGTCGTCACCGACGCCACCCTGGTGGAAGGTGCGCATCGTGAGCTGCGTACCGGGCTCACCGATGGACTGGGCGGCGACGATGCCGACGGCCTCGCCGATGTCCACGAGCTGGCCGGTCGCCATGGAGCGGCCGTAACAGGTCGCGCACACGCCGGTGCCGGTGGTGCAGGTGAGGACCGAACGGACCTTGACCTTCTCCACGCCGGCGGCGATGAGCGCCTCGATGGTCGGGTCGCCGAGATCGGTCCCGGCGGCCACGATCACCTCGCCGGAAGCGTCGAGCGCGTCCTCCGCGAGCGTGCGCGCGAACGTCGAGGTCTCGACGTGCTCGTCGCGCTCGAGCGCACCGGTCGGCACGCCCTGGGCGTCCACGACGGGCCGGGCGATGACCGTCTCGATGCCCTTGGTGGTGCCACAGTCGGTCTCGCGGACGATGACGTCCTGCGACACGTCCACCAGACGACGCGTGAGGTAGCCCGAGTCGGCCGTACGGAGCGCCGTGTCGGCCAGACCCTTACGCGCACCGTGCGTGTTCATGAAGTACTCGAGCACCGTCAGGCCCTCGCGGAACGACGACTTGACGGGCTGCGGGATGAACTCGCCGTTCGGGCGCGTCACCAGGCCCTTCATGCCGGCCAGCGAGCGGATCTGGACCATGTTGCCCGCCGCGCCCGACTTGACGATCGTCGGGATCGGGTTGGTGTCCGGGTAGTGGGCCTCCATGGCCTGCCCGATCTCCTCCGTGGCCTCCTGCCACAGCTTGACCAGGTCGGCCTTGCGCTCCTCGTCGGTGATCTTGCCGAGCGAGAACTGCGACTCCAGGCGGCTGGCCTTGGCGTCGTAGGACGACAGGATCTCCTGCTTCTGCGGCGGCACGAGCACGTCGGACATGGCGATGGTGACACCCGAGCGGGTGGCCCAGTAGAAGCCCGCGTCCTTGAGCTTGTCCACGGTCTGCGCCACGACGACCATCGGGTAGCGCTCGGCCAGGTCGTTGATGATCACGGCCTGACGCTTCTTGGGCATCTGCTCGTTGACGAACGGGTAGTCCACCGGGAGCAGCTCGTTGAACAGCACGCGGCCGAGCGTGGTCTCGCAGGTCCACTCCTGGCCGGGGGTCCAGCCCTCGGGGAACTGCTCGGCCTCGACCTCGGCGGTCGGACGCTGCTGCGTCATCCGCACCCGGATGGTGGCGTGGATGTCGAGCAGACCCAGATCGACGGCCATGATGGCCTCGGCCGGGGTCGAGTACACGCCGGTGGCCGGCGCGTCCGTCGCGGCCTCGGTGTACTCGCCGGTCGCGCCCTCGTCGCCCCGGGTCAGGTAGTACAGCCCGGTGACCATGTCCAGTCGCGGCATGGCCAGTGGGCGCCCCGAGGCGGGCGAGAGGATGTTGTTCGAGGCCAGCATGAGGATGCGGGCCTCGGCCTGCGCCTCCGCGGACAGCGGGAGGTGCACGGCCATCTGGTCGCCGTCGAAGTCGGCGTTGAACGCCTCACACACCAGCGGGTGGAGCTGGATGGCCTTGCCCTCGACGAGCTGCGGCTCGAACGCCTGGATACCGAGGCGGTGCAGCGTGGGCGCGCGGTTGAGCATCACCGGGTGCTCGGCGATGACCTCTTCGAGCACGTCCCACACCTGGTCGCGCTGACGCTCGACCATGCGCTTGGCGGACTTGATGTTCTGCGCGTGGTTGAGGTCCACGAGACGCTTCATGACGAACGGCTTGAACAGCTCGAGCGCCATGAGCTTGGGCAGGCCGCACTGGTGCAGCTGGAGCTGCGGACCCACGACGATCACGGAGCGACCCGAGTAGTCGACGCGCTTGCCGAGCAGGTTCTGGCGGAACCGGCCCTGCTTGCCCTTGAGGAGGTCCGAGAGCGACTTGAGCGGGCGGTTGCCCGGGCCCGTGACGGGCCGGCCGCGGCGACCGTTGTCGAACAGCGCGTCGACGGACTCCTGGAGCATCCGCTTCTCGTTGTTGACGATGATCTCGGGCGCGCCGAGGTCCATCAGCCGCTTGAGGCGGTTGTTCCGGTTGATGACGCGACGGTACAGGTCATTGAGGTCCGAGGTGGCGAAGCGGCCACCGTCGAGCTGGACCATCGGACGCAGCTCCGGCGGGATCACCGGGACGGCCCCGAGCACCATCGCGGCCGGGTTGTTGCCCGACTGCAGGAAGGCGGAGACCACCTTGAGGCGCTTGAGGGCACGGATCTTCTTCTGGCCCTTGCCGTTACGGATCACCTCGCGCAGGGACTCGGCCTCGGCGTCGAGGTCGAAGTTCTCCAGCAGTGCCTGGATCGCCTCGGCGCCCATGCCGCCGGAGAAGTACTCCCCGAAGCGGTCGTCGAGCTCGCGGTAGATGCTCTCGTCGACGACGATCTGGTTGGGCTCCAGCTTGGTGAAGGTGTTCCAGATCTCCTCGAGGCGGTCCAGCTCGCGCTGGGCGGCCTCGCGGAGCTTCTTCATCTCCTTCTCGCCGCCGTCCTTGACCTTGCGGCGCGCGTCGGCCTTGGCGCCCTCGGCCTCGAGCTCGGCGAGATCGGCCTCGAGCTTCTTGGCGCGCGCCTCGATATCCGAGTCGCGCTCGTCCTCGATGATCTTGCGCTCCTCGAGCATCTGCGCCTCGAGGGTGCTCAGCTCGTTGTGGCGCAGCTCGTCGTCGACCTCCGTGATGACGTAGGCCGCGAAGTAGATGATCTTGTCGAGGTCCTTGGGCGCGATGTCGAGCAGGTAGCCCAGGCGCGACGGCACACCCTTGAAGTACCAGATGTGCGTGACCGGGGCGGCGAGCTCGATGTGGCCCATCCGCTCGCGGCGCACCTTGGCGCGGGTCACCTCGACGCCACAGCGCTCACAGATGATCCCCTTGAAGCGCACGCGCTTGTACTTGCCGCAGTAGCACTCCCAGTCCCGGGTGGGGCCGAAGATCTTCTCGCAGAACAGGCCCTCCTTCTCCGGCTTGAGGGTGCGGTAGTTGATGGTCTCCGGCTTCTTGACCTCGCCGTAGGACCAGTTACGGATGTCCTCGGCGGTGGCGAGGCTGATGACCAGCTCGTCGAAGTAGTTGACGTCCTGCACGTAGGCGTCCTTTCCCGGGTGGGATGGTGGCGGGCCCCTCGGGGGCGGTGGGGCCGGTGTGGGGCCCGCCATGGTGGAACTGAAATTCTGCGGGTGCGGGCAGGGGCGCCGGGCGCCCCCGCCGCCTACTACTGGGCCAGCTCGTCGGCCGCCGAGGACTCGTCGCGGGACAGGTTGATCCCGAGGTTCGCGGCGGTGCGGTCGAGGTCGTCGTCCTCGGCACCCTCGCCGAGCGAGACGGCCTGGCCGTCACTGGAGAGCACCTCGACGTTGAGGCACAGCGACTGCAGCTCCTTGAGCAGCACCTTGAACGACTCCGGGATGCCGGGCTCGGGGATGTTCTCGCCCTTGACGATCGCCTCGTACACCTTGACGCGGCCCACGACGTCGTCGGACTTGATCGTGAGCAGCTCCTGCAGGGTGTACGCGGCGCCGTAGGCCTGCATCGCCCAGCACTCCATCTCACCGAAGCGCTGGCCACCGAACTGGGCCTTACCGCCGAGCGGCTGCTGGGTGATCATCGAGTACGGACCCGTCGAGCGAGCGTGGATCTTGTCGTCCACCAAGTGGTGCAGCTTGAGGATGTACATGTAACCCACGGACACCGGGTACGGGAACGGCTCACCCGACCGGCCGTCGATGAGCGTGGCCTTGCCGTCGCCGGCCACCATGCGCTCGCCGTCGCGGTTGGGCAGCGTGCAGCCGAGCAACCCGGTGATCTCGTCGTCCGACGCGCCGTCGAACACGGGGGTCGCCGTGTTGGTGTCGGCCTCCACGCGGTGGAGCTGCTCCGGCAGCTGCTGCGCCCACTCCGGCATCGAGCCGTCGGCCTCCTTGGGGACCTCCCAGCCGGCCTTGGCCAGCCAGCCGAGGTGGGTCTCCATGATCTGGCCGATGTTCATACGACGCGGGATGCCGTGCGTGTTGAGGATGATGTCGACCGGCGTGCCGTCGGGCAGGAACGGCATGTCCTCCTGCGGGAGGATCTTGCCGATGACGCCCTTGTTGCCGTGGCGGCCGGCGAGCTTGTCGCCGTCCTGGATCTTGCGCTTCTGCGCCACGTACACGCGGACCAACTCGTTGACGCCGGGTGGCAGGTCATCGTCGTCGTCCTCGCGCGAGAACACGCGGACGCCGATCACCTTGCCGGACTCGCCGTGCGGCACCTTGAGGGAGGTGTCGCGCACCTCGCGCGCCTTCTCGCCGAAGATCGCGCGGAGCAGGCGCTCCTCGGGGGTCAGCTCGGTCTCGCCCTTGGGCGTGACCTTGCCGACCAGCACGTCGCCGTCGCGGACCTCGGCGCCGATGCGCACGATGCCGCGGTCGTCGAGGTCCGCAAGGACCTCGTCGGAGACGTTGGGGATGTCGCGGGTGATCTCCTCGGCGCCCAGCTTGGTGTCGCGGGCGTCGATCTCGTGCTCCTCGATGTGGATGGACGTGAGCACGTCCTCCTCCACGAGACGCTGCGAGAGGATGATGGCGTCCTCGTAGTTGTGGCCCTCCCACGGCATGATCGCCACGAGGAGGTTCTTACCGAGCGCCATCTCGCCGTCCTCGGTGCTCGGCCCGTCGGCCAGCACCTGGCCCGCCTCGACGCGCTGCCCCTCGTCCACGATCGGCTTCTGGTTGGCGCACGTGCCCTGGTTGGAGCGCGCGAACTTGGCCAGGCGGTAGGTCTGGCGGCCCCCGTCGTCGTCCATGACGGTGATGAAGTCGGCCGAGACCTCCTCCACGACGCCCGCCGAGCCGTTGACGATGACGTCGCCGGCGTCGACGGCGGCACGCAGCTCCATGCCGGTGCCCACGAGCGGGGCCTCCGAGCGGACCAGCGGCACCGCCTGGCGCTGCATGTTGGCACCCATGAGGGCACGGTTGGCGTCGTCGTGCTCGAGGAACGGGATCATCGCGGTGGCCACGGAGACCATCTGGCGCGGCGAGACGTCCATGTAGTCGACCTCGTCGGCAGGGACCCGCTCGACGTCGCCGTGGCGTTTGCGCACGAGGACGGTCTCGTGGGCGAACCGCATGTCGTCGGTCAGCGTGGAGTTCGCCTGTGCCACGACGTGGCGGTCCTCCTCGTCGGCGGTGAGGTAGTCCACCTCGTCCGTGACCATGCCGTCGACGACCCGACGGTACGGGGTCTCGATGAAGCCGAACGGGTTGATCCGCGCGTATACCGAGAGCGAGCCGATGAGGCCGATGTTCGGGCCCTCGGGGGTCTCGATCGGGCACATGCGGCCGTAGTGCGAGGCGTGGACGTCGCGGACCTCGAGGCCGGCGCGCTCACGCGAGAGGCCGCCGGGCCCGAGCGCCGAGAGGCGACGCTTGTGCGTGAGGCCCGACAGCGGGTTGTTCTGGTCCATGAACTGCGACATCTGGGAGGTCCCGAAGAACTCCTTGAGTGCCGCCGTGATGGGCCGGATGTTGATGAGGGACTGCGGGGTGATGGCCTCGGAGTCCTGCGTGGTCATGCGCTCGCGCACGACGCGCTCCATCCGGGACAGGCCCACGCGGACCTGGTTCTGGATGAGCTCGCCGACGGTGCGCAGGCGGCGGTTGCCGAAGTGGTCGATGTCGTCGACCTCGACCGGCACCTCGCGTCCGCCCTCGACCTGCATCGAGGTCTCCCCCGCGTGCAGACGCACCAGGTACTCGATGGTCGCGGCGATGTCCTCACGCGTGAGCGTGGTGGTGGCGTCGCCCTCGGGGTCCGGCAGCCCGAGCTTGCGGTTGACCTTGTAGCGGCCGACGCGGGCCAGGTCGTAGCGCTTCTCCTTGAAGAACAGGTTGTCGAGCAGCGCCTCGGCCGACTCGCGGGTCGGCGGCTCGCCCGGACGGAGCTTGCGGTAGATCTCGAGCAGCGCCTGGTCGGTGTCCTCGACCGTGTCCTTCTCGAGGGTGGACATCATGATCTCGGAGAAGCCGTAGCGCTCCTTGATCTCGGTGGTGGTCCAGCCGAGCGCCTTGAGGAGCACGGTGACGGACTGGCGACGCTTGCGGTCGATACGGACGCCGACCGTGTCGCGCTTGTCCACGTCGAACTCGAGCCACGCGCCGCGAGACGGGATCACCTTGACGGAGTGGACGTCCTTCTCCGTGGACTTGTCGCGCGACCGGTCGAAGTACACGCCCGGCGAACGAACGAGCTGCGAGACGACGACGCGCTCGGTGCCGTTGATGATGAACGTGCCCTTGTCGGTCATCATCGGGAAGTCACCCATGAAGACGGTCTGCGACTTGATCTCGCCCGTCTCCGTGTTCTCGAACTCCGCCGTGACGAACAGCGGCGCCTCGTAGGTGCGGTCCTTCTCGCGGCAGTCCTCGATGGACGCCTTGACCTCTTCGAAGTACGGCTCCGAGAAGGAGAGCGACATGGAGCCGGAGAAGTCCTCGATCGGGGAGATCTCCTTGAGGATCGCCTCCAGGCCCCCCTCGAGGTTGGTGACGCCGCGCGCGGCGGCCTCCTGGGTCCACGCGTCCGATCCGATGAACCACTCGAACGACTCCGTCTGGAGGTCGAGCAGTCCCGGAACCGGCAGCGGCTCGGAGAGCTTCGCGAACGAGACCCTCCTGGGCGCACCGGGGACGGTGGAGACTGACGTGGTCTGGCGGGAGACTGCCAAGATGGGTCCTTCCAGCACCTCACGTGATCGCCTCGGACGGCGACCACAGATGTATCTGCGAGCGGTCCGCCGACGGGTATCGCCCCAGGTCCGAGAGGTGTGAGAGCTCGTTGAAGACCCGACGGGAGGCCGGGGACGAGCCGTCACGGGACGGACGAGAGGGCAAATAGCAGCCAGCGCAACGTCCGAATCTACGTGATGGCGGCGCGGAAGTCCAGCCGTCGACGGGGCGGCGCCCCGGAGGCTGTGCGCGTGTGCGCGCGTCGGTCCCGACCTCTGCGCTGGCGGCCCTCGTGGGTGATCCCTCCGGGGATCCCCTCCTCGGCCCCCGATCGCCGGGGCGACGCGTCTCGGGCGTTGTGACCTGCCCGACGCACCTAAAGAGTGACGCCTCTCGCGCCGTTCGTCAAGGATTTGTGGCGGAACCGCCGGGATCGTGTCCCGCGAACCGGGTGTCAGGAGGGCAGGTCGGGGATCCTCGAGAGCTTCCAGACGCCGTCGATCCGGTCGAGGCCGACGAGGTAGGTGCCGATCGTGCTGCCGGCCGCCTGGCCCCCGCGGGTCATCGAGACGTCCTGCACGAGCAGCACTTCGGCGCTGTCGCCGGACAGGTGCGTCACGCCCGCCTCGCGCACCTGGGCGTCGACCTCGGTCTCGGTCTGTTCGTAGGTGTCCTTGAGCGTCGCCCAGTTCTCGTCGAGCTTGGCCACGAGGTCCGGGGTGAGGAACTCGTCGAGGGAGTCGTGGTAGGCGTCGAGCTCCTCGTGGTCGATCGACACGAGGCGCTGGACGTTGGTGGAGGCCGCGGTGAGCACCTCGTCGGTGGCCCCCCGGTCCACGAACGCCCGGTTGGGCGTGTCGTCGCCGGTCCGCGCGAGCACGATGCCGGTGATCCCCGCCGCCCCGGCCACCACGCCCACGACGACGGCGAGGACCGCGAGCACCAGACCGACGGGCAGACCCCGGCCCCGCCGCTCCCCCGCCTCCCGGGTGGTCGGAGCCCCAGGCGGGTGGCCGCCGACGGCGGGTCCCGCCTCCGCGCCCGCGGGCTCCCGCCGGGCCCCGCGGGCCGGCTGCCCGGCGGTGTCGGCCGGTCCGGTGGGCGTGCCGGCGGGCCGCCCGGCGACCCGGCGGCGGGGCGGCGTGGCCGGCTTCTGGTTCCTCTTGATAGGGGGCATCGGCTGTTCCCGCCTTCCTCAGCGTCCGCCGCGCGACGGCGCGGGCTCGGTGGGCTCGTCCGCTCCCCCGGCGTCCTCGGCCGGGTCCGCGTCCTCGGCCGGGCCGGAGCCGGCTCCCGGATCCTGCAGCTCCTGCACGGATCGGCTCGACTCGCCGACGGGCACCGTCACACCCACCTGCTCGACCGCGGACGCCTTCCAGGCGTCCTCCACTCGGAGCAGGTCCACGCGCATGGCCTGGCGGCCCGTGATGGTGTCCTGGCCCTCGCGCTCGGAGTGGGCGGTGAAGACGACGAGGACGGACGCCTCGCCGGCGTCGAGGTCGAGCGCGGACACCGCGGTGTTGGAGACGGTGGCGGTGGTCACGGCCTTCTGTTCCACGACGCGATCCCGCACCTCGGCCGACCACTGCTCCTGCTCGGCGAGGAAGTCGCCGGTGGACACGCCGGACAGGTTCTCCAGGGACTGGTCCACGTTGCGGTGGTCGAAGCTGAAGGCGTTGATGATCACCTGCGAGGCCACATCCGTGACCTCGTCCCGCTGGGCGGCGACGTCCGACTCCGCCCGGGCGTCCGAGTAGAGCATCCAGCCGACCACCGCGAGGGCCAGGCCCACGACGAGGACGAGTGGGGCCACGACGTACAGCCACCGCGGCACGCCGGCGCGTACGCCCGCTCCCCCGGTGGCGGGTTCCTGCGAACTCATGGCGGCGACGCTACCGGACGGGCGGCGAGCGGGATCGGTGCCCGGTCGCCGCGTCACCGTGGGATCAGCCCCTGCAGGACAGCGAGCTGCTCGGCCGCCGTGGCCAGATTGAGCCGGTCCGGGTCCACCTTGGGCTTGGTGTCCCACGGCTGCGGGACGTCCGGGTGCCCGTACTCGACGCGGTCGGCACCGCGCACGGCCGCGGGGCTGCCGAACGGCACGGTGCAGCGCGCGTCGTAGTTCGGCGGGAAGTTCTGTTCCAGCGGGTCGAAGCCGGGATCTTGCGCCTTGATCTGGTCGATGATCTCCTTGGTGCCCTCGTAGCCCTGCGTGCAGGTCACCGGGTTGTCCTTCTCGAGCACGAGGCCGAAGTGGATGGTGCCGTCGCCCGGCGCCACGGAGAGCCCGCCCGCGGACAACGCGGGGAGCAGCTGGAAGAGGAACTTGAACGACGGGGCGATCGGGTCGACCGTCTTCATGGTGGTGGACAGGTTGCTGATCGTCCGCGTGAGTGGCTCGCCGGAGTTCTCCACCAGGTATCGCGTCTCGTCGGCGAACTCGGGGCCGGTCTCGATGAGCCGCTCGAGGTCCGAGTCGGAGTCCCTGAGGGCCTCGGTGACGACCCGCAGGTCGGATGAGAAGTCGATGATCTCCTGCGACTGGTCTGCCTGGGTGTCGAGCACCGTGGCGCCGTCCCGGATGAGGGCCTGCAGCTGCGGCATCGTCCTGATCCCCTCGTCGGAGATCCGGGTGAGCGCGTCGGAGAGCCGGCGCAGCTGCGGGCCGCGCCCCTCGATCGCCTTGCCCAGCTCGTCGACCGTCACCTCGAGGTCGTCCAGCGGCACCGATCGGGCGAGTTCGTCGACGGACTTGAGCAGGTCCTCGACCCGCACGGGCAGGGCCTCGCGGCCGCCGCTGATCACGTCGCCGTCCTGCAGATGAGGCTCGCTGAGGCTCCGGGGCCGCAGGTCCACGTACTGTTCGCCGATCGCCGACCGGTTGGCCACCACCGCGACGGTGTCCGCGGGGATGTCCGGGGCGCTCGAGTCGAGGTCGAGCGTCACGCGGACGCCGCCGTCGGTGAGGTCGAGCTCGCCGACCCGGCCGACGGGCGTGCCGCGGTAGTTGACGGCGGCGTTGGTGAACACGCCGCCGGTGTCGGGCAGGTCCAGGTACACCTGGTACTGCCCGATGCCGACCAGCGACGGCAGGCGGACGTATTTGCCGCCCACGTAGACGATCCCCAGCGCGGCGATCACGCAGAAGGCGATGAGCTGGATGCGCAGTAGTCGACTCATCGGTATCCCGGCTCCCCCGGCTCTGGCAGGTACTTCTCGGAGAAGTCCGCGGTGCCCGGCGCCGACTTCGGGGTGACGGCGCGGTCCATGATCGGCGGGATCGGCAGCAGCGGCAGGACGATGGTCGTGCGCCGGTCCGGGCCGTTGCCGTCCACCCAGGGGTTGTCCGGGTCCACGACGTACGGCCCGGCGGTGTCCACCGGGTAGACCGCGATCGGGTCGCCCTGGTTGGCGCCGAGGTTGCGGAGCGTCTCGGAGATGGTGATGTCCACGGAGAGGAACACGTTGGCCGCGTTGCCGACGGTCGACTGGATGGAGGCGTCCGGGAACGGGAAGGTGGGGACGAAACCCACGAGGTCGATGAGGTCGGGCGCCTTCTCCGCGAGCCGCTGCAGCACCGGGCGCAGGGCACGCAGGTCGGCGATGAGGTCCTCCCGGCTGGTGAGGAGGATGTCCGAGCCCACCTGGCCCAGCGCGTCGACCCGGCGGAGCATCTCGACGAGCTGCGGGCGCTGCTCCTCGAGGACCGCGATCCCGGCGGGCAGCTGGTCAAGCGCCGCCTGGATCTGCTGCCGCTGGTCGTTGGCGCGCGCCGTCATCAGGTTCACGCCCTCGAGGGCGGCGGAGATGCTGTCGCGCTGCCGGTTGAGGCCGGCGATGAGCTCGTCCGCCGACCGCAGCGTCTGTGTGAGCTCCCCCTCCCGGCCGTCGGTGAGTTCGCGCAGCTCATGGACGATCGGTTGCAGCTGGTCCACGCCGCCGCCGTTGAGTAGCAGGGAGAGAGCGCCGAGAACCTGCTCGATGTCCGTGGCCGTCCGGGTGTGGGAGGTGGTGATGACGGCCCCGTCCTGCAGGCGACCTGTCGGAGCCTCGCCCTCGGGCGGGGTGAGCTGGACGAACTTTTCGCCGAGGAGGTTGGTCTGTTGGATCGATGCCTCGACGTTGGCGGGCAGGTTCAGGTCGTCCCGCAGCACGAGGTCCACCTGCGCCGTCCAGCCGTCGTCGGCTAGCGACACCCCGGTGACGCGGCCGGCGTCGAGGCCGTTGACCTTGACCGAGGACTGGACCACCAGGTCCAGGACGTCGTCGAACTGCACCGCGACGTTCATCGGGTCCTCGCCCACGTCGGCGCCGCCGGGCAGCGTGTAGTCCTCGAGGTTCATCGAGCAGCCGGCCGCGAGCGCGGCCACCAGGACTGTGGCGCCGCCCGCACGCGCGGCCCGGTGGAGGGGCCGGGGCATCCTGCTCATCGCGTCCCCTTCTCGGAGGTGGGCGTCATGGGCCAACCGCGGTTGCCCTCGACAGTGCCGGGTACGGGGATCGACTGCTTGAGCTCTGCGGCGAGGATGCCGAGGGGCAGGTTCGGGTTCTCGGTCCGAATCTCGCTGTTGCGCTCGGGGGCCAGTTCCTCGCACGCCCGGATGTCGGCCCGACGCATGTCGTCGAGCTCGCGGAACAACTCCGAGCCCGGGTTGAGGCGGCTGAGCTTCATCATCTGGCACAGGGTCCCGGCCGGATTCTGCAACTCGGGAATGTTGGCGCGCATACTCAGCGTCCCTGACTCGGGGTCGTAGGCGTTGATGAGGTTGGACAGGACCAGCGGGGCCACCTTGAGGATCTCCTCGACGTTGTCCCGCTGGTCCACCGTGATCTGGCTGATCGTGGTGAGCCGGTCGGCGTTGCGCCGGATGACGTCCTGGTTGTCGCGGACGAGCCGGGCCACCTCGGCGAGGGCAAAGCTCAGCTCGCGCAGCCCCGCCTGCAGGTCCTCCCGCTGGCCGGCCACCGTGCTGTTGAACGTCGCCATCTGCGTGTTGAATTCGCGCACCTGGGCGTCGTTGCGCGCGAGCATGGTGACGAAGGACTGCAGGTTGATCACGGTCTCGCTGATGTCCTGGCTAGAGTCGGCGAGGGTCGTGGCCGCTCGCGAGAGCTCGTCGATCGAGCGGCCGAGCGCCGCCCCGTTGTCACCGAGTTGCTCGGCGGAGGCGGAGACGAACCGGTCGACGGCGCCGTCCGCGTTCGCGCCCCGGGGCCCGAGCGCCTCCGTGAGGTCCTTGACCGACGCGTAGAGCTTGTCCACCTCGACCGGGGTCGCGGTGCGCTCGAGCGGGATGTGCGCGCCGGACTCCATCCTCGGCCCGCCCGAGTAGGCGGGAACGAGCTGGATGTTGCGGTCCGGGACGACCGACGGGGTCACCTGGACGGCCTTGGCGTCGGCGGGCACGTCGACCCCGCGGCGCACGTGGAGTTTCACCTCGACGGTGTCGCCCTGCGGCGTCACCTCGTCCACCGAGCCCACGGTCACGCCGAGGATCCGCACATCGGTTCCCTCGGACACACCGACAGCAGAGGGGAACGTGGCGGTGATCGTGGTGCGCCCCAGCCGCGTCACGGCGAGGTAGGTGACGGCGACAACCGCCACCACCACGACGAGCAGCAGCGCGACGAGCCAGTACGGCAGCTTCTTGCGGGCCAGGGACATCAGTTCACCCCGCTCAGTCGGAGGGGCGGACGGGCACCGGGATGGAACGGCGGTTCGGGGGCGCCGGGCGGGACGAGGTTGGTGACGACGGAGTCGAACCACCTGCCGGAGCCGAGCATGTTGGCGTAGAGCCGGTAGAACGGCGCCAGGTTGTGGATCGACCTGCGCAGCTCGGCCTCGTGGTCGGTGAGGACCTCCAGCGCACTGTCCAGGCTCTCGAGCGTCGGCCCGAACTCCGCCTCGTTGTCGGCGACGAAGCGGCGCAGTTCCACGGACAGGCCACGGGTGGAGGCCAGGACCAGCTCGAGCGCCTCGGACCGGGAGTTGAGCTCGCCGAGGAGCTGCCCGGTGCCCACGATGAGGCGCCGGAAGTCGTCGTTGCGCTCGGCGAGGATCCGCGAGCTGGTCCGCGTGGCCTCGAGGAGCTCGCGCAGCTCGGCGTCGCGGCTGGACAGGGTCTGGGACAGGCGCGCGACGCCGTCGACCGCGCCCCGGAACTCGTCGGGCGAGGCCTGCATCGCGTCGGTGAGGGTGTCCAGGCTCTCGGCCAGCTTCCGGTCGTCGATCGCCTCGAGGGTCTCGGCGGCCGAGGAGAAGGCGGTCACCACGTCGTAGGGGGCGACGGTCCGCTCGAGAGGGATGGGATCGGAGGTGTCCAGCTCCTCCGTGCCCGCGGGCTCGAGCGCCAGGTACTTCTGGCCCAGGACGGTCTTGATCTGGATGCTCGCGCGGGTGTCGTCGCCCAGCCAGGCGTCCTTGGCGCGGAAGCCCACCTCGACGCGGTCGCCGTCGAGGTCGACGTCGGTCACCACGCCCACCTTGACGCCGGCCACGCGGACCTCGTTGCCGTCCTGGAGCCCGGCCGCCTCGGAGAAGTAGGCGGTGTACTTGGGGCCCGCACCCACGAAGGGCAGGGAGTCCAGCAGAAAGGAGCTGGCGGTGAGCGCGAGGATCACCACGACGCCGGCGATGCCGACGGTCGCGTTGGAGAACCTGGTCTCGCCGGGCTTACGCTTGCTCACGGGATCCCCCCTGCGTGGCATCGCGGCGCGGCGTTCGTGTACACCACGTGGTTGATCGTGCCGCCGCCGTTCGGGAGGAGGTTGGGCACGTTCGTGCCTTCGCCCTTCACCACGTCGGCGCCGCACAGGTAGAACTGGAACCAGGAGCCGAACGAGCCCATCCGGATGAGGTTGTCGGTCTTGACCGGCAAGTTGGTGAGCACCTCGGACGCCCGGTCACGGTTGTCCACGAGCGCGTCGGACACCACCTTGAGGTGGTCGAGCGACTCGGTGACCTGCGGGCGGGTGGCCGTCACGACGTTCTCGGCCGACGAGGTGAGGTCGGCGAGGGAGTCGAGCGAGCCGCCCACCGCGTCGCGCTCGGCGGCCAGGCCCTCCATGAGCATGCGGGTGGTCACGACGAGTTGCTGGAACTGCACGTCCCGCTCGTTGATGGTCTGCAGCACCCGGGTGAGGTTGTCGATCACCTCGCCGATGACGCGGTCCCGGTCGGCGAGGTGGTTGGTGAGCTGGCCGGTCTGACGGACGAGGTTGGTGACGGTCCCTCCCTCACCCTGCAGGACGCGGACGAGCGACTCGGACAGCGCGTTGACGTCGTCCGGCTGGAGCGTGGTGAACAGGGGGCGGAAGCCGTTGAACAGCGCGGTGAGGTCGACCGCCGGCGAGGTGTTCTCGATGCCGATCGTGGTGCCCTCCGGCATGGCCGCCTGGACGGGGCCCGGCTCGAGCGCGAGGTTCATGTAGCGCTGGCCGATCATGTTGCGGAACCGCAGCGAGGCGTGAACGTTGGCCGGCAGGGTGCGGTCCCCGGACATCGTGAAGTACACCTTGGCCTGGTCGCGCTCGTGGATCTCGAAGCCGGTCACGTGGCCCACCACGACGCCGGCGATGCGGACATCGTCGCCCTCCTCGAGCATGGTGACGTCGGAGAAGATCGCCGAGTACTCGGTGCCGTCCTCCCGGGTCCCACCGCGGATCGTCGTGGCGAGGATCGAGCTGAGGACCACGGTGACGATCACAAAGACGACGAGTTTGACGAAGGAGCCGAGGAGCCCACCGCGGAAGAGGGCCCTGAGCTTGGTGTTCATCGGAAACTCACCTCCGTACCGCGGAGCGCGGGAGCGCCGAGCCCGCCGACCCAGGCCGGGATCTCGTCGGCGTCACGATCGGTGGCCACGCCGTACACGGTGCGCACGGTGTCGGCCTCGAGCGGGGACCCCGCGTAGGCCATGGCGAGCTCGCCGGCCGGGCGACCGGCGGTGACGGTGGAGGGGAACGGGTCGTTGGCGCGCTCCGGCACCGCGCGACCCGGCGCGGGCGGGACGGACCCGCGGGTACGCAGGCCGGGCACGGGGCCGTCCTCGAGGAGCGGGTTGGGCAGGGTCGGCATGAACTGCGGGCCCGGGTTGCGCGTGGGCGGCTGGTACGCGCCGTCCGCGATCGCGCCGCCGGGGGCGTTGCCGAAGTAGTACGGCGGCTGCGCGGGTTCGTAGCAGCGCGCGCCGCGGGCGTCGAAGAAGCGGGGCTCGTCCTGGTTGGGCAGGTACCGACCCTTGGGGTTGATCACCTCGATGGTCACCCGGATGCCGGGGTTGGCGGTGCCCACGCCGAGGATGTCGTCCGACCGGTCGAGGGCGGTCATGAACTGCTCGACGGTGCACGGCAGCGACGGCGAGTACTCGGCGAGGTATTCCAGGGATTGGCGCGAGTCCGCGGCCAGCGCGATGAGGTCGTCGCGGTTGGTGGCGAGGAAGCCGGTGAGGACCTCGGAGGACTCGCTCACCCGGCGCAGGCCGTCGGCGATGTCGGTCCGGCGTTCCACGACGGTGTTGCCGGTGGTGCGCAGGGCGTCGAGCGCGTGGATGAGGTCGGGCAGCGCCTCGGAGTAGGTCTGCGAGAAGGTGGACAGGTCCCGCAGCCCGGACTCGAGGGCGGGCATCTCCTCGGAGATGCCGTCGAAGACCCGGCCGATCTCCACGAGACTCGCGCCGAGCTCGTCGCCCTTGCCCGACAGCGCCTGGTTGAGGGCGCCCAGCGTGCCGGCGAGCTTCTCCGGCGGCACGGCCTCGAGGACGGGCAGGAGCCCGTCGAGCACGCGGCCGAGCTCGACGGCGTTGCCGCGGGTGTCCTGGTAGATCGTGGTGCCGGGCTCGAGGGTGCCCTGCGGGTCGTCGGGGAAGCCGAGGTCCACGTAGCGCTCGCCGAAGAGCGTCTTGGGCAGGAGCCGGCCGGAGATGTTGGCGGGGAGTCGCTCCGCGAAGGCGGGGTCGAACTCGAGGTTCACCTGCACCTTGTCGCCGGCGGGCTCCACGCTGGCCACCCGGCCCACGAGGACGCCGCGCGCCTTGACGTCGGCGTCGTTGGGCAGGGCGTAGGCCATCTCGTCGGCCATCAGCGTGACGCTGTCCGAGGAGCTGAACGCTCGATTGTAGATCGCGATGGAGGTGGAGACGAACGCCAGCGCGATGACGAGGAACAGCACGGCGAGGAGCCGCTTGGCGGTGTTCGAGAGCTCGCTCATCCCGCCACCCGCACGGTCGTGGTGGTGCCCCACAGCGCGAGGCCCACAAAGAAGTTGAGGATCGCCACCACGACGATGGTCGTGCGGACCGCGCGACCCACCGCCACGCCCACGCCGGCGGGCCCGCCGGTGGCCGTGAAGCCGTAGTAGCAGTGGATCATCACCAGGACAAAGGCGAAGATCATCACCTTGATGAACGAGTAGATGACGTCTTCCGGTGGCAGGAACAGGTGGAAGTAGTGGTCGAACGACCCTGTGGACTGCCCCTGGAACATTGTGTTGACGGACCGTGTGGCCAGGTAGGAGGAGAGCAGGCCCACCACGTAGAGCGGGATGACGGCGATGAAGCCCGCGAGCATCCGAGTGGTGACGAGGTAGGGCACGCTGGGGATCGCCATGACCTCGAGGGCGTCGATCTCCTCGGAGATGCGCATGGCGCCGAGCTGGGCGGTGAAGCCGCACCCGACGGTCGCCGACAGGGCCAGCGAAGCCACGACCGGCGCGACCTCGCGGGTGTTGACGTAGGCGGAGAGGAAGCCGGTGAGGACCGAGCTGCCGATCTGGTCGAGGGCCGCGTAGCCCTGGAGTCCCACGACGACGCCGGTGAACCCGCTCATCATGACGATGACGCCGATGGTGCCGCCGAGGACGGCGAGGACGCCGACACCGAAGGTCACCTCGGCGATGAGCCGCAGCACCTCGTGCCGGAAGTGGAGGAAGGTCTGCGGGATCCAGCGGATCGCGCTGAGGTGGAAGGCGAGCTGGTCGCCCAGGTCGTCGAAGGCCGCGACCGGCTTGCGGACGGCGGCGCGGAGCCTGGCCCGCCGGGGCCCCACGTCGGTGAAGATCGCCATCACGACCCCTTCGGCGGGACGATCTGCAGGTACATCGCCGTGAGGATGAGGTTGGCGAAGAAGAGCAGGAGGAAGGTGAGGACCACACCGAGGTTGACGGCGTCGCCGACGCCCTTGGGTCCGCCCTTGGGGTTCATCCCGCAATGGGCGGCCACGACCCCGGCGATGAGGCCGAAGACCAGCGCCTTGATGGAGGACATGATGAAGTCCGGCAGCTGGGCGAGCGCGCCGAACGACATGAGGTAGGCGCCCGGGGTGCCGCCCTGGAGGAGGATGTTGAAGACGTAGCCGCCGGAGATACCGACGATCGACACCAGCCCGTTGAGCAGGACGGCGACGAGCATCATGCCGAGCACCCGGGGCACGACGAGCCGCTGGACCGGGTCGATGCCCAGGACCCGCATGGCGTCGAGCTCCTCACGGATGGTGCGGGCGCCGAGGTCGGCCGCCACCGCCGAGCCCGCGGCGCCGGCGATGAGGAGCGAGGTGACGAGCGGGGCACCCTGCTGGACGACGGCGAGGACTCCGGTCGCACCGGTGTAGGCCTCCGCGCCGAGCTGCTGGACGAGCGAGCCCGTCTGCATGGCCACGACGGCGCCGAAGGGGATCGCCACCAGCGCCGAGGGCAGAATCGTCACCGAGGCGATGAACCAGGACTGCTCGATGAACTCGCGGAACTGGAAGGGGCGCTTGAACAGACCGCGCATCACATCGAGGAAGAGCCGGAAGATCTTGCCGGCCTCCCCGAAGGCGCCGCTGACGGCACCTCCGACCGACGCAGCCGACACTCCCGGTGTCGACTGCGCCTGTGGGGCCTCGCCCTCTGCCATCGTCTGTCCCCCGACCCGTCCGGTCCGTCAGTTCTCGTCGGATCCGTAGTGGTCGTCGACGCCGGCCGTGGAGGCGGCGTCGCCGGACGTCGTGGCGCCGGCGGTCGCGGTAGCCGCCGCCGGGACGGTGGAGCCGCCGTTGCCGTGGCCGCGCGACGCCCACTCCTCGCGGATCGCCTTCTGGGCCTCCACAGGCAGGTCGTCCATCATCTCGGCCACGCGCTTCTCGCGGCGGATCTCCCCCTTGCGCTCGGGGCTGCCGGGGGTCGGTTGCATCTGCGGCGGGACGCCCTTGAGCTCGTCGTCGCCGGGCGAGCCGTCGTTGTGGCCCTGCTCGGCGTGCTTCATCTCCTGGCGCATCTGCGCGTCGTCCTTTTCCTCGGACATACCGATCGGCCCGAGCTTGGAGCCGCGGAGGAACTGGCGTACGGCCGGCTCCTCGCTCGTGAGGAGGACCTCGCGGGGGCCGAACATGACGAGCTTCTTGCGGTAGAGCATGCCGAGGTTGTCCGGCACGGTGCGGGCGAGGTTGATGTTGTGCGTCACGATGAGGATCGTGGCGTCGATCTGCGCGTTGATGTCGATGAGGAGCTGCGCGAGGTAGGTGGTGCGCACGGGGTCGAGGCCGGAGTCCGGCTCGTCCACGAGGATGATCTCGGGGTCCAGCACGAGAGCGCGGGCGAGGCCGGCGCGCTTGCGCATACCGCCGGAGATCTCGCCGGGCAGCTTCCCCTCGGCGCCGGTGAGGCCGGTGAGCTCGAGCTTCTCCATGACGATGTCCCGGATTTCGGACTCGGACTTCTTGGTGTGCTCGCGCAGCGGGAACGCCACGTTGTCGAACAGGTCCATGGAGCCGAACAGCGCGCCGTCCTGGAAGAGGACGCCGAACAGCTTGCGGATCTCGTAGAGCTCCTTGGCGGTGCACTGGAGGATGTCCGTGCCGTCGATGATGATCTTGCCCTGCTCGGGCCGCAGCAGGCCGATGAGCGACTTGAGGAAGACCGACTTACCGGTACCGGACGGGCCCAGGAGCGCGCTGACCTCGCCCTCCGGGAGCGTGAAGGTCACGTCCTCCCAGATCTTCTGGGACCCGAACGACTTGGTCAGACCCTCGACGGATACCTCGACACCCACGACACCACTCCTCACTTCGACCACAGGATGTGGCCACGGTCACCCTAATGTACCGACGGGTCCCGGCAATTCGTTACGGCCACGACGGACTTCTCCGACAACGGATCCTCATCCCGTGCGGCTCGGGGTAGCACCGTAACACCCGTCACACGCCACAGGGGCGATCCCGCGGGATTCGCGGGACCGCCCCTGTGGGCAGTTGTGCCCGTCAGCTCACTTGAGCGAGACGGTGGCGCCGGCCTCCTCGAGCTTGGCCTTGGCAGCCTCGGCGGCCTCCTTGTCGGCCTTCTCGAGGATCGGCTTGGGGGCGGACTCGACGAGGTCCTTGGCCTCCTTGAGGCCCAGGCCCGAGACGATCTCGCGCACGACCTTGATCACGCCGATCTTCTTGTCGCCGGCCGACTCGAGCACGACGTCGAACTCGTCCTGCTCGGCAGCACCGCCGGCGTCGCCGCCGGCAGCCGGGGCACCGGCGGCCGCGACGGCGACCGGAGCGGCGGCGGTGACCTCGAAGGTCTCCTCGAACAGCTTCACGAACTCGGAGAGCTCGAGAAGGGTCATCTCCTTGAAGGCCTCGAGGAGCTCGTCGTTGCTGAGCTTCGCCATGGTGGCGTCCTTTCTGTTGGTCCCGGCGCCGCCTCAGCGGCCCGGAAGCGTGTGGGGTGTGTCAGTTCTTCTTGTCCTGGAGGGCGCCGAACAGGCGCGCCAGCTGCGAGGCGGGCGCGTTGAACAGGCCGGCGGCCTTGGTCTGGTTGCCCTTGAGGGCACCGGCCAGCTTCGCGAGCAGGACCTCGCGGGACTCGAGATCGGCGATCTTCTCGAGGTCGGTGGTGGACAGCGGCTGACCGTCCATGACACCGCCCTTGATGACGAGCGCCTTGTTGTCCTTGGCGAAGGTCTTGAGCGCCTTGGCAGCGTCCACGACCTCGCCGGTGACGAACGCGATGGCGGTGGGGCCGGTGAGGAGGTCGTCGAGACCCTCGACCCCGGCTTCCTGCGCCGCGCGCTTGACCAGGGTGTTCTTGGCCACGGTATAGGTGGCCGCGTCGCCCAGCGCCTTACGCAGTTCGGTGACCTCGGGCACGGAGAGGCCGCGGTACTCGGTGACCACGGCGGTGGTGGAGTTCTCGAACTGCTCCTTGATCTCCGCAACGGCCTGGACCTTGGCGGGCTTTGCCATGTTTCGCCTCCTTTCTGGTTCGTCTCGCCCGGAGAGAACACGAACGCCCCGCGCGCAGGCACGGGGCGTGGAGGAGGCGGACTCGGGCCCCTGGGACCCGCGACACTTCCGACGCTGACCGGTGTTCTCCTGCGCGGGCCGTCCGGGCGCTCCCGGACCCTTCGACCGCCCCCGGCGGGGGCGGCGACCTGCGGTCTTCGGTGAAACTTGATCAGGTGCACGGACGGGGTCCACTCGAGGCGGGCCCCACGTGCGTCAAACTTCCCGATCAGGATATCGGCCGGGCGCGGGCGAGACCAAATCGCGCCGGTCGTCCACCGAATGGCGGGCCGCGGCGCTTTCTGACACTGTGGTCGTCGTGTCCACAGCCTCCTCCCGCGTCGTCCTGATCTACAACCCGATCAAGTCGGGGGTCGACGAGCTCAAGCGGCGGGCGGTCGTCCGCGCCGAGCAGCACGGCTGGACCGACCCCGTCTTCGTCGAAACCACCGAGGAGGACCCTGGCGTCGGCCAGGCCCGGGCCGCCGCGGAGGCCGGCGCCGGCCTGGTGATCGCGTGCGGCGGCGACGGCACCGTCCGCTCGGTCGCCCAGGGGCTGCTCGGCACCACCATCCCGATGGGCGTGGTGCCGCTCGGCACCGGCAACCTGCTGGCCCGGAACCTCGACATCCCGTTGGACGACGTCGACGGCGCCCTGCGGGTGGCGATGGGCGGCCGGAGCCGATCGGTCGACCTCGGCGAGGTCCGCTACACCGACGGCGAGGGTGCGACCCACGAGGACGTCTTCCTCGTGATGCTCGGTGCCGGCATGGACGCCGACATGATCGCGGGCACCGACGACGACCTCAAGGCCCGGGTCGGTTGGCTCGCCTACGTCGGCTCGTTCGCCAACACGCTCCTGCGCGGTCACCGGATCAAGGTGGAGTACTCCCTCGACGAGGGCGAGACCACCTACACCAAGGCGCGCACCCTGCTCGTCGCCAACTGCGGGATGCTGCAGGCCGGCATGGTGCTGCTGCCCGACGCGGTGATCGACGACGGGCTGCTCGACGTCCTCGCCCTGCGCGCGAAGGGCGTCCTCGGTTGGACGCAGGCGGTATACGTACTCGCCGAGCACACGTTCCTCCACCGCCTGCCGGCCATCCGCAAGCGTGTCGACGCGCTCGGGCGCGAGCGGCACGTGACCCGTCCGGTGGATTTCCTCCAGGGCAACACGATGCGGGCCACGGTGCTCGAGAAGCCCGCGCCGTTCCAGATCGACGGCGAGGACGCCGGCGACGTCACCGAGTTCTCGGCGTGGATCAAGCGTCGAGGGCTGACGGTGCGGGTCGGGATCTGATCGCGGGGAGTCGCCAGCCCAGGACGGGCAGACGGTGCCGCGTGTCGCGGTCGAGCGCCTCCTGCATGGCGGTCCGGATCCGCCACGCGAAGGCGACCGCGTCCTCGCCCTCCCGCGGGCGCATCGGGTCGAGCACGGTCGTGCGCATCTTGGTGGGCAACGGCAGGTAGGGCAGGAAGCCGACGAGCCCCACGTTGAGCCCCCAGGGGATCGAGACGGTGACGGGCAGCGCCCTGACGCGCAGGAACCGGTTGGCGCCGGTGATCCGCGCGAGGCGGCGGCCACCGGGCAGGACCAGCAGGGACTCCCCCGCCCCGGACGAGACGATCGGCACGACCGGCACGTCGCGTTCGATCGCCCAGTCGGCGAATCCGGAGCGGTCGTCAAAGACGACGCGGTTGCGCTCGGACCAGGGCCTGAAGCACTCGGCGTCGCCGCCCGGCATGACCAGGACGTCGCGCCCGGCGTCGCGCGCCTCGTCAGCGCTCTCGCGGGTGGCGGGCCGCGCGCCGATCACCTCGAGCAGCCGGCCCACGCCCAGGGTCCAGGCGATCTGATGGGTGAGGACGGTGGTCCACGGCAGCCGCCCCATGTCGTCGAGCGCCGCCAGCGCGGCCAGCACATTGAGGTCGACGATCCCACCGAAGCCGTGGTTGGACACGTACATCACGGCCCCGGGCTCGGTGAGCGCCTCGCGCGAGACGGTGAGGTCCAGGCGGTGGTAGAGGCGCACGCCCTCGATCCCCAGCCGCTCGAGGGCCCACATCAGCAGCGTCGCGGGCTCCGAACTGGTCATCCTCCGGAGCGTAACGCCTCCACGCCGCGCGTGCGGTTCCGGCCGACCTCCACGCCCCCGTTCCCCTGCCCCGCGCGCCGTTCGTGCATCCGCCCACCCCTACCCTGCCCTGCCCCGCGCGCCGTTCGTGCATCCGCGCGCGTAGGACCACGCGCGTCCGCGTGGTGCGCGCGCCGGGGCCTGCGGTGCCGGTGCTCGGAGCGGACTCCCACCCCGTTGTCCACAGCCCTCGGGCGTCTCCACAGGAGCTGTCCGTCGGCACCGCTTCGGAGCCTGCACGCCCCACCGGGCCTGACAACCTCGTCGTCATGACCACAGAGTTCCCCTTCACACCAGGGGCATCCTTCTCCGCCGCGGACGCCCACCGCGTCGGGATCTCGGCCCGGCAGCTCTCGACCGCCGTGGCGGAGGGACGCCTGGTCCGAACCCACCGCGGCTGGTATCACGTCCCCGGCAGCGAGTCGGGTAGACGGGCGGCGCACGTCCGTGCGGCCACGGTGGCGCTGGCGGAAGGGCCCGACGGCGCGATCGTGAGTCACCGGACCGCCGCCGCCCTTCATCGGCTCCCGCTTCTCCACGACGCCAAGGTGGGTGTCCGCCCCGCGCACCTGACCGTCCCGCGCAGGTCAGGAGGTCGACGCACACCGAACGTGGTCATCCATCCCGCGCCGATCGCCGACCCGGGAGCCACGACGATCGACGGGATGCCGGTGACCGGTGTCGCCCGGACGATCGCCGACCTTGCCCGGACCAACGGGTTCGACACCGGGGTCTGCGCGGCGGATCATGCGTTACGCGTGGGCATGCTCACCCTCGACGAACTCCGCGACGAGGCGGAACGGCATCGAGGCCGACACGGCGCGCTCAGTCTCCGTAGGGTCGCCGACTTTGCCGACGGCCGGTCCGCGAACCCCGGGGAATCGCTCTCCCGCTGCGTGATCGCGCGTTTCCCGGAGTTCGAACCGCCCGAGTTGCAGACGACGTTCTTCCGTCCGGACGGGGTGTTCGTCGCCCGCACCGACTTCGACTGGGACGGTCGACTGGTCGGCGAGTTCGACGGAAAGACGAAGTACACCGGTCGCGCAGCCGAGGGCGAGGACCCGGGTGAGGTCGCGTGGCGCGAGAAGGTGCGCGAGGACGAGATCCGCGCCCTGGGGATCCAGGTCGTGCGGTGGATCTGGTCAGACATCCTTGCCCCCGGGCGCCTGCGGCGCATCCTGCGCGAGGGCCTGCGCCTGCTGGAACATCAGCCGGGCCCTATCCGCGCGCGCAGGGTGCTCACGCGCGCGTAGCTACACGCGCGGCCGCACGAAGCGCGCGCGAGAACGGACGGGTAGCAAGGCCCGACATGCAGACGGGCCCCGCGCCCTCTGCACGAGGGACACGGGGCCCGATCCGAGCGCGGGGCGAGCGTCAGCCCACCGCGCGGTCAGCCCACCGCGTGGTCAGCCCACCGCGTGGTCAGCTCACTCCGAGTCGGCGGCGCCACCCTCGAGGAGCTTGGAGATCGCCGAGGTGTCGACCGGGATGCCGGGGCCGGTCGTGGTGGAGACGGTGATCTTCTTGAGGTACTTGCCCTTGGCAGAGGACGGCTTGAGGCGCATGACCTCGTCCATCGCGGCGCCGTAGTTCTCCGTGAGCTGCTCGGCGGTGAAGGACGCCTTACCCACGATGAAGTGCAGGTTGTTGGCCTTGTCGGTGCGGAAGGTGACCTTGCCACCCTTGATGTCGGCCACGGCCTTGGTCACGTCCATGGTGACGGTGCCCGTCTTGGGGTTGGGCATGAGGCCACGCGGACCGAGCACGCGGGCGACGCGGCCGACCTTGGCCATCTGGTCCGGGGTGGCGATCGCGGCGTCGAAGTCCAGCCAGCCGCCCTGGATCTTCTCGATGAGGTCCTCGGAGCCCACGGCGTCGGCGCCGGCGGCCTCGGCCTCGGTGGCCTTCTCGCCGGCCGCAAAGACGATGACGCGGGCGGTCTTACCGGTACCGTGCGGAAGATTCACGGTGCCGCGGACCATCTGGTCCGCCTTGCGGGAGTCGACGCCAAGTCGCATGGCGACCTCGACGGTGGCATCCATCTTCGTCGAGGAGGTGTCCTTGGCCAGGGCCATGGCCTCCAGAGGCGAGTACAGCTTGGTGCGGTCGACCTTCTCAGCGGCGGCCTTGAAGGCCTTGCTGTTCTTGCTCATGAGATGTCCATTCCTGCCGCATCGGGCGCGGCGGTCGGGTGTGGTGCGGGCCTGAGCCGCCCTTCCACAGGTGGTTCGAAAGGTGGCGGGTGCGCCCCGCCGGGGCGGGCGGGGATCCCGCCCGGAGAGGATCAGCCCTCGACGGTGATGCCCATGGAGCGGGCGGTACCGGCGACGATCTTCGCGGCGGCGTCGATGTCGTTGGCGTTGAGGTCCTCCAACTTGGTCTGGGCGATCTCCTTGACCTGGTCCATGGAGACCTTGCCGACCTTGGCGGAGTGCGGGGTGCCGGAGCCCTTCTGCAGGCCTGCGGCCTTGAGGAGGAGCTTGGCGGCGGGCGGCGTCTTGAGCTTGAAGTCGAACGACCGGTCCTCGTAGACCGTGATCTCGACCGGCACGACGTTCCCGCGCTGGTTCTCGGTGGCGGCGTTGTAGGCCTTGCAGAACTCCATGATGTTGACACCATGGGCACCCAGAGCCGGGCCGACCGGCGGGGCCGGGTTGGCGGCACCGGCCTGGATCTGGAGCTTGATGAGCCCTGCGACCTTCTTCTTCTTGGGAGGCATCTTCTTCCTGATTCTTCGACTGGTGTTCGGCTCCGCGCTGTACCCGCGGTGGGCCGACTGTCGTGTGCGCCGGGCACCTCGGCCCGCGAGCGGGCGTGCAGGGGCACAGGCGCAACCTCGGAGAGTCTACGCGCGGGGCGCGTCGGAACCCTAATCGGGAAGGGCCCGCACCTCCCGGCTGGCGGGGGGCGGGCCCTTGTCGACGACGCGGTGGGTCAGTTGATCTTCTCGACCTGGTTGAAGCCCAGCTCGACGGGCGTCTCGCGGCCGAAGATCGACACGAGGACCTTGAGCTTCTGCGCGGCCGGGTCGACCTCGGAGATGCTGGCGGGCAGCGTGGCGAAGGGACCATCCATGACGGTGACGGACTCGCCGACCTCGAAGTCCACCTCGACGACCTGCGGGACCAGGCCGGCGTCACCCTCGGCCGCGGCCGCAGCGGCGGGCTTCTTCTCCGGCTTGGGCGCGAGGAACTTGGCCACGTCGCTCAGCGAGAGCGGGGTGGGGGTGCCGGCGGCGCCGCCGGTGGCGCTGACGAACCCGGTGACGCCGGGGGTGTTGCGGACGACGCCCCACGACTCGTCGTCGAGGTCCATGCGGACGAGGACGTAGCCGGGGAGCACCTTGCGGTTGGCGGTCTTCTTCTGACCGTTCTTGACCTCGGTGTACTCCTCGGTCGGGACCTCGACCTGGAAGATCTTGTCCTCGGCGCCGAGGGTCACGGCGCGGGTCTCGAGGTTGGCCTTGACCTTGTTCTCGTAGCCCGCGTACGAGTGGATCACAAACCAGTCGCCGGGCAGCTTGCGGAGCTGACGCTTGAACGCCACGATCGGGTCGATCTGCGGCGCCGCCTCGGCCTCGGCGGCATCGGCCGCGGCCGCGTCGGCGCCGGCCTCGTCGCCGGAGGCACCGGGGGCCTCGTCAGCCGGCGTGTCGTCAGCCGCGGCGTCCTCGGAGGAGTCGTCGGCGAGGGCCGAGGCCTCCTCGGCGGCCTCCGCGGTGGGGGCCACGGGCGCGTCGGCGGGGTCCGCGGAGGTGTCGCCGAGCACGGCGTCGACGTCCATCTCGGCCTGCTCCGCGGCCTCGGGGGTCTGCTCGGTCTCGCTCACGGGAATCGTGGTCCTCTCGAATGTCGTTCGGTGGTCCGTGTCTCGCTCCGGACCCGAGCGGCGGGCGTCAGTTGTCAAAGACGAGTGCGACGAGCTCGCCCGCTCCGAGGTCGACGCCGAACACCAGCGCCGTCATAAAGATGAGGAAGAGGAACACCACGATGGTGTAGGTGACCATCTGGTTGCGCGTCGGCCAGATGACCTTGCGCAGCTCCTCGACCACCTGCTTCAGGTACTGGATCGGGTTGGCCCGCCTGGTCCCGGTGTCCTCGGGCTGGTCAGCGTCCGTGCGGACCCGGCTGGCGACGGCGGCGTCGGTGCGGCCGGCCTTGCCGGTGGGCACGGCACTCGCCGGGTCGGAACGGCGCGCGCCGGTGGTGTCGACGTCGTCGTCGCGATCCTGGCTCACGCGGTACCTCCGGGTCGTTTTTCGGTGTGAAGGGCAGGGGCGACAGGACTTGAACCTGCAACCTGCGGTTTTGGAGACCGCTGCTCTGCCAATTGAGCTACGCCCCTTCGGCCGGTCTCCCGGCCACCCGTGCCGTTCCGCTGTTGCGCACCGCACGAACGTCTCGACTCTACAGTGTCGGCCTCCGCTCCCGGTTGACCGAGGGCAGCGCGGCGCGCGACCGCGGGCGGTCGGCCGTGCCAGTGTACGGCACCCCCGGCGACGGGCCGAAATCAGGCGAGCGCCACGGTGACGATCACCTTGCCGAAGACCTTGGCGCCGGCGCAGGTCACGGTCAGGGCCACGTCGGCGGTGCCGGCGTCGGCGTCGACCTTCCGGACCGTGCCCTGCACCTCGAGCTCGGCCGGGGCGTCGGCGGGGACCACGACCGGCCCGGCGAACCGGATCGACGTGGCGCGGACGCGGTCCGCTCCCCCGGCCCAGTCGGCGACCGTGCCGATGGCGAGCGCGGAGGTGAGCATGCCGTGCGCGACCACACCGGGCAGGCCGAGCGCCTGCGCGGCGGTGTCCTCGAGGTGGATGGGGTTGTGGTCCCCGGAGGCCTCGGCGTAGCGCCGGACGTCCTCGCGGGTGATCGGGAGAGAGCGGGCGGGAAGGGCCTCGCCCGCGGCGGCGGTGCGGCTCATGCTGTCACCTCGTCGTCGCCGTTCCCACCGTCGACCTCGGCGGTGAGTAGTCCGGTGGTGAGTGTCTGGACGGGCTCGCCGGCGGCGTCGCGCAACACCGTGTCGAACCCGATCATGCGGCCGCCGCGCGCCGAGCGGACCCCGGTGACCGTGGCGGTGGCGGTGAGCACGTCCCCCACGGTGATCGGCCGGTGGTGCTCGGAGGACTGCGCGGTGTGGAGGGTGCGCGACAGGTCGATCCGCAGGTCGGGGTGCGCCATGACGGCCCGCTGGACGTCGGCGGTCAGGGCTGCGGCGAGAGTCGCGGGGACCTCGCCGGCCGGCGCGCCGACGGCCTCGGCGAACCGCGCCACCCGGTCGGCGGTCACGGTGACGGGCTCGCCGGTGACGACGAGGTGCGCGTTCTCGGGGCCGGTTCCGGTTGCTGTGCTCACGTCTGCGGACGCTACCCGAGAGGTCCGACGGAATCGGCGGTCCCGCCGCGCCGATGCCCCTACCCTGAGGCCACGCCCCTGCCGGGCCGAACGCCAGGAGGTCGAGTGACCAGCAGCACGCCATCCGATCCGCATCCGGGAGACGGCCACGCGCCCGTGGAGGGCCACGGCGGCTCGCACGCCACGGCGGTCGCCGCCGCCCACGGGGTGCGGACCATGTTCACCCTCTCCGGCGCGCACGTGTTCCCCATGTACGACGCGGCCGCCAAGGAGGACCACGGCGTGGCCCTGCTCGACGTGCGGCACGAGCAGACCGCCGCCTTCGCCGCCGAGGCCACCGGCAAGCTCACCCGCTCCCCCGGGCTGGCCGTGCTCACCGCGGGCCCGGGCGTGACCAACGGCGTGAGCGCCGTGACGCAGGCGCACTTCTCCGGCGCGCCCATGGTCGTGCTCGGCGGCCGCGCGCCCGCGAACCGCTGGGGTTCGGGCGCGCTACAGGAGTTCGACCACGTGCCGCTGCTCGCGCCGATCACCGTCTCCGCCGAGACCGCCACCGGGCCGGACGACATCGCCGGCGCCACGCACCGCGCGTTCCGGGCGGCGCGCACCGCGCACCGCGGGCCGGCGTTCCTCGACGTGCACATGGACCACTTCTTCGACCAGAGCACTTCCGTGCGCCCCGGTCCGGACGACGACGGCGCGGCCGGGCCGGACCGCGAGCCGGACACCGACGCGATCGAGCGGATCGCCGGGATGCTCGCCTCAGCCGAGCGGCCGGTGCTCGTGCTGGGCTCGGACGTGTGGGCCGACTTCGCCGACGAGGCCGCGCTGCGCTGCGTGGAGGCGCTCGGGCTGCCGGCCATCCCCAACGGGATGGGCCGCGGCATCGTCCCGGCCGGGCATCCGCTGCTCGTCACCAAGGCGCGCGGGATGGCGTTCAGCCGGGCCGACCTCGTCGTGGTGGTGGGGACTCCGCTCGACTTCCGCCTCGGGTACGGGGGCTTCGGCGGTAAGGACGGCGCCGAGCCCGCCGCCGTGGTGCACATCCAGGACTCCGACGGCCAGCTCAGCCGACACGCGAACCCGGCCGTGGCCACGGCGGGCGACCTCGCGCGGGTCCTCGACGAACTCACCGCCGCCGTCCAGCGGCAGTCCACGAGGCCCGACTGGTCGGAGTGGGCCGGCGCGCTGCGCGAGAAGGCCGACGCCACGCACGCCGCGGACCTCGAGCTTCTGGGCGCCGCGGCCGACCCCATCCACCCGGCACGGATCTACGGCGAGCTGCTGCCGCGGCTGGCCGACGACGCGGTGGTGATCGGCGACGGCGGCGACTTCGTCTCCTTTGCCGGCAAGTTCGTCGAACCCTCCCGGCCCGGGAACTGGCTGGACCCGGGGCCTTTCGGCTGCCTCGGCGCTGGGCTGGGCGCGGCGATCGCGGCGCGGATCGCCCGGCCGTCGAGCCAGGTGGTGCTGCTGCTCGGCGACGGCGCGGCCGGCTTCTCCCTGATCGACGTGGACACCCTCGTGCGGCACAACCTGCCCGTGGTGATGGTGATGGGTAACAACTCGGCGTGGGCCCTGGAGAAGGGGCCCATGCAGATGATCTACGGCTACGACGTGATCGCCGACCTCGCGCCGCGGACGCGCTACGACGAGGTGGTGCGCGCCCTCGGCGGGGCGGGCGAGATGGTCACCGACCCCGCGCAGATCGGGCCGGCCCTGGACCGGGCGTTCGCGAGCGGGGTGCCGTACCTGGTCAACGTCGTGACGGATGTAGAGGCGGGATACCCGCGGGCGACCTTCGGGGTGTGACGGCACCCCTGGCCCGGCGCCGCGGCGTCGGAACTCTACAGGTCGAGTACGCCGATCCCCGTCTCACTGACATCCGACCACGGGCCGGCATCGGTCCTGATCGCGTCGACGCTCATCCTGAAGTCCGCCTCCCCTCGGCAGCAGGACCCTATGCCCGACCCCACGAGCCCACCTCACCCTGGGGCTGCGAGCCCCAGGGCCGCGCACAGCGCAGTCGCATTCGTCATCGGCCGTCGCATCGGGACTCCTCCGGTCAGCCGGACGACCGGGGTATTCACCAGTGGATCGCACCGCGCGTGAGCGGTCTTACGGGTACGGTCAGCCGGCGGCGACGCGATCGGGCCTGGCCGCCGTCGGCGCGGCGCCGAGGCCGCGGCGCGCCGCGAGCACACCGAGGACGAGGGTCAGCGCCCAGACGACGAGGTAGGGCTCCCGCAGCAGCGGCGCCAGGGGACCCTCCAGCGCCGCCGACGTCATGAACCACCCGGTCCCCACCCAGCGACCGTCGGGCTGGGTGGCGTCGGGGAAGTTCTGCGCCCAGGCCCCCACGAAGAAGTACAGCACCGCCGGCAGGACCCAGGCGACACGCGCCCACCCGGTGCGGGCGTGCCGCAGCAGCAGGTCGAACAGGACCACCATGAGAGGCAGGAACCACACCCAGTGGTGGCCCCAGGAGAAGGGCGACGCGACGGCACCGGTCATGCCGGAGACGACGAACGACAGCTGCGGCATCCCGCGCTCATGGAGGTACCACGCGGCCGCGAGCCCGACGAGTGCCGCGGCGGAGGCGCCGACGAGCCACGCCCAGGTGGGCACCGGGCCGTGGTAGAAGTACCAGGCCAGGACGCCGTACACGGACTGGTTGCTGGGTGCGTCCACGTGGCCGATGCGCTGGCCGTCGAACATCCCGCCGGTCCAGTAGTGCAGCGACGAGCTCCAGGCGATGGCGGCGCCGACCGCCACGGTGAGGACGAAGGTCCCGACGGAGACCGCGACGCACCGCCACTGGCGGGTGATCACGTAGTGGAACCACAGGAACGCGGGCGTGAGCTTGATCCCCGCGGCGATGCCGGTGGCCACGCCCCGGAGGCGGGTGCCGGCCGGTCGGGTGGCGTCCCAGACCAGCAGGAGCAGGAGCAGCACGTTGATCTGACCCAGCCACAGGGTCATGCGGAACGGCTCGGTGAACAGCATCAGCGCGGCGACGGCCACCGCGGCGATCGTGAGCCGGCGGCCGGGCCGGTAGCCCAGCCAGACCCACATCATGCGCGCCACCAGCACCATGGAGGCCAGCGTGGCCAGGGTCCACAGCGCCTCCATCATCGGACCGCTGAGCCAGGTCAGCGGGACGAACAGCGCGGCGGCGAACGGAGTGTAGGTCCACGCCATCGGCGCGCGCCACGGGTCCACCCCCCCGAGCGGCCGGAGGAGATCGACGTACAACTCCCGCCCTGCTCGGATGTGCTCGCCGCCCCAGCGGTACACGTTCACGTCGATGAGGTTCCCGAGCAGCCCCCAGTACTCGGTGGTCTCCCGCGGCCACAGGAAGAGCAGCGCTACCGCGACGGTCGCGGCCACGCTCAGGGCCCCCAGGAAGACCGCGGGGAACCTCCCCGTGTCGCTCTCGTTCATACGCACTCCCCTCCGGTCGGCGCTCGGTGATGAACGACGGCTTAGTGGACTCTAGGCTTCGACCCCCGCCGCCCCGGGGGGGAAACGCCGTGTGCCGGCGGGAGATCCACCTGAGACCACCCGGATTCGGGGGCGGTGCGCGGCCGCACCCCAACGGCAGGAGAGGCGTCGGTGCGCGGCGGTCGACGCGTCGGTGAACTCCTCGGGAAAGCTCTGTCCCCGGGGCCCGGGAGGCATCAGGGTGACGACGGACAACAGTCACCTCTCACACGAGAAACGGAAACTTCACAGTGCAGACCCTCCGGTACTCCCGTCGCGCGACGGCCGCGGCCCTCGGCGGCATGCTCGCCGTCGGTACGCTGGCCGCTCCGCCCGTCACCGCCGCGCCGACCACCGCCCCCGCGGGCGTCGACGTCACGCTCCTCAACGTCAACGACTACCACGGGCGCATCTCCGCCTCGCGGCCGTCGACCGTCGCGTTTGCCGACACCCTCGAGAAGCTGCGCGCGGAGCACGGCGGGACCGAGAAGACCGCCTTCCTCTCGGCGGGAGACAACGTGGGCGCGTCCCTGTTCGCGTCGGCGTTCAAGGACGACCAGCCCACCCTCGACGTCCTGAACGCCATGGGCCTGGACGCGTCGGCGCTCGGCAACCACGAGTTCGACAAGGGCATCACCGACCTGCAGGACCGGATCATCCCGGCGGCCGACTTCGACTACCTCGGCGCCAACGTGACGGTCGATGGCGAGCAGATGCAGGAGTACACGCTCGTCGAGGTCAGCGGCCTCACCGTGGGCGTTGTCGGCGCCGTCACGCAGGAGACGCCGTCGCTGGTCAACCCGGCCCAGATCCAGGGCGTCGAGTTCGCGGACCCCGTCGAGTCCGTCAACCGCGTGGCCGATCAGCTCTCCGACGGCGACCCCGCCAACGGCGAGGCCGACATCGTGGTGGCCGAGTACCACGCCGGATCCCCCACCAGCGAGTCGATCGAGGCCGGACGGGCCCAGCTCACCACCTTCGAGGACATCGTGGGCAAGACCAGCGGCCACGTTGATGCGATCTTCACCTCGCACACCCACCAGCTCTACGCGTGGGAGGGCCCCAAGGCCGGCGGCGAGAGCACGGCGACCGGCTCGATGACGCGGGCACTCGGGTCCACCGGCTCGCTCGGCGGTTCCCTGGGTGGCTCGCTCGGCGACGACGCCGCGCCCGCCGACGGCACCCGCCCGATCATCCAGTCCGGCTCGTACGGCAGCCACATCGGTCGCGTCACGCTGACCGTGGACCCGGAGAGCAAGAGCGTCACCGGCTTCACCAAGGAGAACGTGCCGGTCCCGCCCTCCGCCGACGGCGCCGATCTGAACAACCCGGTCGTCAGTGAGGTCAAGCGGATCGTCGACGAGACCCTCGCCGAGGCCGACGTGGTGGGTTCGGAACCGGTCGGCACCGTCACCGACCACATCACCACCGCCTTCTCCGACGGCAAGCGGGACGACCGGCTGTCGGAGTCGACGCTGGGCAACCTTGTCGCCGACTTCATGGTGGACGCCGTGGCCGACCGCGGCGGCGCCGACATCGGGTTCATGAACCCGGGCGGCGTGCGCGCCGAGCTCATGAACGAGCCCGCCGGCGAGGACGGCAACATCACCAAGGCCGAGGCCAACGGCGTCCTGCCGTTCGCCAACACGCTCATGACCCTCGAGCTGACCGGCGCGCAGGTCAAGGACGTCCTCGAGGAGCAGTGGCAGCCCGCCGGCGCCGGCCGCCCCTTCCTCGCGCTGGGCACCAGCAAGGGCTTCACGTGGACCTACGATCCCACCCGCCCCGCCGGCGACCGCATCACCTCGATCACCCTCGATGGCGAGCCGATCGACCCGGCCGGCACCTACCGGGTGGCCACCGCGAGCTTCCTCGCGGGTGGTGGCGACAACTTCGCCACCTTCGCCGAGGGCGCCAACATCGCCGACACCGGCCTCGTGGACTCCGAGGCGTGGCAGGCCTACCTCACCGAGAACCGCGAGGCCGGTCTGGCGCCGGACTTCGGCCGGCACGCCGTGGCGGTCAAGGACCTGCCGGAGACCGTCTCGGCGGGCCGGGAGGTCACCTTCACCGTCACCGACCTCGACCTCACCTCACTGGGCACGCCCGCGGCCACCACGGCGACGGCCGCCTTCGACGGCACCGACCTGGGCGAGTTCCCGGTCGAGACCGGCCCGGACCTCGACACCTTCGGCGCCGACGCCCACCCGGCCCCGCTCGACGGCCGGGCCGTGGTCACCGTGACGATCCCCGCCGACGCGACGGCCGGGGCGCACACCCTCACCGTGACGACCGACGCCGGCACCGTCGTGACCATCCCGGTGACGGTGGGCTGACGCCAGACGCCGGCTCCGCACCGGCGCAGCACACGCCGCGGCCCCTCCCGGATCGGATTCGGGAGGGGCCGTGGTGTTCGTCGGCGCCCACTACCGGATGTTGTACCGCTGTGGAACCCGTTCGCCGAGTTCAGTGGCGGTGATAGCGCGGCGGGCGTAGGCAACCTGGTCACAGCGGGTCGCTTCGGTGCTGCACGACCTCACATCCTGGGCTCCCCGCGTAGTCGAGTCCTACGACACGCCCCCGGACGCCACCGGAGACGACGAAACCGGCACCCCGTCTGTGGTGCCGGTTCGTTGCGGTGCTGTTCGGTAGCGATACCGGGGATCGAACCCGGGACCTCACGATTATGAGTCGTGCGCTCTAACCATCTGAGCTATATCGCCGTGCCCGGTGCTACCGTGCGAGCCCCCTGTCGGAATCGAACCGACGACCTTTTCCTTACCATGGAAACGCTCTGCCGACTGAGCTAAGGGGGCCGGCCACGCGTCCTCGCGGGATCACCGCGGCTCGGCGTGAAAGCCTCTAGCAGATTACACAGCGGGGTTCGGCGGGCACAAATCGCCCGATCGCGGGCCCGCTGGCAGGATGGGCGCATGCGCGTCTCCGTGGTGATCCCCGTCCTCGACGACGCCGCGGAACTCGCCGGCTGTCTCGCCGCCCTCGCAGCGCAGACCCGGTCTCCCGACGAGGTCGTGGTGGTGGACAACGGTTGCCGCGACGCCAGCGCGTCCGTCGCCCGCGAGGTGGGGGCACGCGTGGTGGACGAACCGCACCGCGGGATCCCGGCCGCGGCGTCGACGGGCTACGACGCCGCGACGGGTGAGCTGATCGCCCGCCTGGACGCCGACTCGCGGCCCGGTCCGGATTGGCTGGCGCGGATCGTCGCCGCGTTCGAGGCGGACCCGGCACTCGACGCGCTGTCCGGCCCCGGTGAGTTCCTCGGGCTCACCGGGTGGCGGGCCCGCGCGGCCCGGCTGCTCTACATGGACGCCTACTTCGCCTCCGTGGGCTCGGCCATGGCCCACCCGCCGCTCTTCGGCTCCAACCTGGCGATGCGGCAGTCCGCCTGGGAGCGGGTCCGCGACCGCGTGCACCGCCACGACCCGGAGCTGCACGACGACATCGACCTGTCCTTCCAGTTCGGCGCCGCCGACCGCCTGCGGCTCGACCGCACGCTCACGGTGGGCATCTCGGCACGGCCCTTCGACGACCCGGCGGGCATGCGCCGCCGCTTCACCCGCGCGTTCCGCACCATTGCCGTCAACTGGCGCGTCAGTCCACCCTCGCGCCGGTGGGCCGAGCGCGTGCGCCGGTGAGCCGGGTCAGCTCCAGACGATCACGGACCACAGGACGATCTGCGTCACGCAGAAGCCGGCGAGCCCGTTGAGCACGAGGAACCGCTTCCAGCCCTCGTTGGTCCGCTCGGCGTCGCCGTCGCCGACCCGCGCGTACGCGGCCACGGTGGCGAGGTACGGCAGCACGGCCGCGGCGGCCCCCGAGGCGGGCCAGGGAGCGGCGACGACGAGGACGACGACCGCCGCCGCGTAGCAGGCGAGAGCGAAACGCACGGTCGCCCGCGCCCCGAGAACGGTCGCGACGGAACTCAGCCCCGCCTCCCGGTCGAACCGCACGTCCTGGACCGCGCCGAAGGCTTGCGAGGCCGCGCCCCACAGCAGGAACGCCGCGAGGCACGCCCACACGGCGCCGGTGAGCGGGGCGCCGACGAGGGTCCACCCCACGATCGCCGGGGAGACGAAGTGGAACGCTGAGGTCACCGAGTCGAGGAACGGGATCTCCTTGAACCGCAGCCCCCGGGCGCTGTAGGCGATCACCGCGAAAGCGCTGGCCGCCAGCCACAGCGACGACTCGAGCGTGCCCACCGCCACCAGATAGGCCAGGAACGGCAGGGTCGTGCCCGCCGAGGCGACGAGCGTCGCCCGGTGCCGCGAGCGGTCGAGAACCGAGCCCTCGACGCCGCCCTTGCGGGGGTTGCGCAGGTCGGATTCGTAGTCGAAGACGTCGTTGATCCCGTACATCGCGAGGTTGTACGGCACGAGGAAGAACAGGGAGCCGATCACGCCGCGCACGTCGAACCCGCCGCTGGCCAACAGGTACGCCAGGGCGAACGGCGCGGCCGTGTTGATCCACGACACCGGCCGGGAGGCCCAGAAGAGCGTCGCGAGCAGACCGGGGGGCGCGGCACGCCCTGCGGCCGCCGGCGGATCGGGATCGTGGCCCTCGTCGTCGTCCTCCCCGGTCCCCCGCCCCCCGGCGGTGAGCAGCGCCCACGCGGACGGGACGAACACGGCCGCGGCCACGGCGTAGGAGAAGTCCTCGATCGGCGCCAGGCCCAGGCGGAAGCCGCTGGTGAGCGCGGTGTCGTAGGCCACGAGCCCGGCGGCGATCATGAGGTTGTCGAACACCGCGGTGAGTACGAGCAGGATCGCCAGCGCGCCGCCCACACCGACGAGCCAGCGCCGCCGGTCCGACCCGCGCAGGCGCCACGCGGCGAGGGCCGCCGTGGCTACCACGGGGATGGACATGGTGAGGTTGAGGGTGGTGTACAGGCCCGTCATCGGCGGTCCTTCGCCCGTCGCGACTCGAGCATTCGGTCGACGCCGTTGGCGCTGACGAGGGCGAGGTAGGACAGGAACGTGAGGAAGCCGACCTCCTCGACCGGGATCTCCGGCGCGACGAGCAGGCCGGTCATGAACTCGGTCTGGCCGCGGAAGAACACGCCGCTGCGCACGCCGAGCACGTCCCACGTGAGAAACAGGGCGACGGCGGCGGTCACGGCCAGCCCGGTGGCGGCGGGCGCGCGGAAAGCGGCGAGCTTCCACCGGTGGTCGATCGTCGCGATGCCCGCCGCCGAGACGGCAAGGACAGCGAGGTAGGCCAGGCCGATCACCGGTCGAACACCGTATGCCCGTCGGGCTCGGGCACCGGCGCGGTGCCGGTGTCGCCGCGGACGTGCTTGAGCACGAGTTCGGCGCTGATGAGACACATGGGCAGGCCGATCCCGGGAATGGTGGACGCGCCCGCGTAGTACAGCCCCTCGACATGTTTGGAGATGTTGCGGGTGCGGAAGAACGCGCTCTGGCGCAACGTGTGCGCCGGGCCGAGGGCGGTGCCGCGCCAGGCGCCCAGCTCGGCCTCGAGGTCGGCGGGCGCGATGGTGCGGCGGACGACGATCCGCTCGGCCAGGTCGTCGACCCCGGTCCACCGCGCGATCTGCGCGATCACCCGGTCGGCGGCCGCCTCGATCGCCGGGTCGCCGGTGCCGTCGACACCGCCGCGCCCCAGCGACGGGTCGGCGGGCACGGGGACCAGGACGAAGAGGTTCTGCGCGCCGGCCGGGGCGATGCCGGATCCCTCGCCGTCCGTCGCGCTGGGTTTACATACGTAGAGCGAGGCGGGATCGGGGACGTGGGGCGCGTCGCCGAAGATCGCGTCGAAGCCCTCCTCCCAGCGCCTGGTGAACATCAGCGTGTGGTGCTCGAGCTCGGGCAGCTCCCCGCGCACTCCCAACAGGAGCAGCAGAGCGCCGGGGCCCGGCGTGCGCCGGTCCCAGTAGGACTGCGGATACGTACGAAGGTGCGGCGGCAGCCACCGGGTCTCGAGGTGGTGCAGGTCCGCGGCACCGACGACGAGGCCGGCGTCCAGTACGCGCTCGGCACCTGCCCGGTCGCGCACCCGCACCCCCGTCACGCGGGCCTCCGGGCGCCGCGCCGGGCTGCGTCGGCGACCGCCGTCCGAGCCGCCGGCGGACGGCGTGGTGACGAGCTCGACCGCCTCGGTGCCGGTGTGGATGCGGACGCCCTGCACCTCGGCCACGCGCCGGACGGCGGCGATGACCTCGGTGAACCCGCCCCGCGGGTAGAGCACGCCGTCGGCGAGGTCGAGGTGGCTCATGAGGTGGTAGATCGACGGCGCCAGGTACGGCGACGAGCCGAGGAACACCGCCGGGTATCCGAGGATCTGCTGCAGCCGCCGGTCGCGGAACCGGCGGGCGACGTACGACTGCAGTGGTTGCGCCAGCCGCGCGACGAGCGTCCCGGCGCGGGCCAGCACGTCGCGCCGGACGAGCGCGGGGTACGAGGTGAAGTTGGTGTAGAGGAACCGACGCAACGCGAGGTCGTAGGTCCGCCGGGCGGAGTCGAGGTAGCGCTCGAGGGCGCGGCCGGCGCCCGGCTCGATCGACTCGAACAACGTGGCGGCCGCGCCACGGTCGGAGCGGACGTCCACCGGCTCGCGCCGGCCCTCGAAGTAGACGCGGTAGCCGGGGTCGAGCCGCACCAGGTCGAGCTGCTCGGCTGCAGTGGTGCCGCACAGGCGGAAGAAGTGGTCGAAGACCTCGGGCATCAGGTACCAGGAGGGGCCGGTGTCGAAACGGAACCCGCCGGCGGACCAACTACCGGCGCGTCCGCCCACGGTGTCGGTGGCCTCGACGACCGTCACGTCCCGCCCCTCACGCGCGAGCAGAGCGGCGGTGGCCAGGCCGGCGATCCCGCCGCCCACCACCACGACCGGCCCGTCAGGGGCGCCCCGGCGGCTCATCGGACACCCCGGCCGGCCAGCGCCGCGCGGGCGATGATCTTCGCCTTGACCGTGTCGGGCACCCGCACCCGGCCCGCGCTCACCTCGGCGGCGCCGGCGGCCCGCAGCCTGCGGTTGAGCTCGGCGAACAGGTCGTGCGCGGCCAGCACCGCCAGACGGTCCCGCCCGGGGATGCCGTCGATGGTGGCGCGGGCGGTCCGCAGCTCGGCGTTTACGTCGTCGGCGAGCTCGGCCACGTCGCGGTCGGTCAGCGCCGCCGGATCGCGGCCGGGCAGATAATCGCGGCCGAGCTCGTGGAAGTCCTCGCGGACGTCACGCAGGAAGTTGACCTTCTGGAACGCCGAGCCCATAGCCCGCGCCCCGGCGGCGCGCACCGGATCGTCGCCCAGACCCCCGCCGGCGAACGTGCGTAGGCACATCTCGCCGATCACCTCGGCCGAGCCGTGGATGTAGCGGCGCAGCGACTCCTCGGTGTGGGTGCGCACGTCGAGATCGGCCTCCATCGAGTCGTAGAACGGGTCCACCAGCCGCGCGTCGATCCCGAAGCGCCGCGCGGTGTCGGCGAAGGCGTGCGTGACGGGGTCGGGGTCGAAGCCGCGGGCGATCGCCCGGTGGGTGCGCTGCCTGGTCTCGGCCAGCAGCTCGCGGGCCGCCGCGGCATCGCCCATCGCGCCGTCCACCACCTCGTCGCCCACGCGCGCCCACGCGTAGATCGCCGCCACGTGCGGCCGGGTCGCGGGCGCGAGCAGCCGGCAGGCCAGGGCGAACGACGTCGAATACCGGCGCAGCACCACCTCGCAGCAGCGCCGGGCGGCGGTGGTGAACTCGCCGTGCGGGTCCGAGGCGGGTCGGGTCATCGCGTCCTCTCCAACGTGGACTCCAGGTGGGGGTCGAGCGCGACCCGCACGGCCCCCGGCACGGCCGGGCCGTCCAGCGCGGCGCGCGCCCGGGCGACGAGGTCCGCGGCGGTCCGCAGGGCGTGCGCGCGGGCGCCACACTCGTCGAGCAGCCGCCGGGCGGCGGCGGGGTCGGGGGCCGCAGGATCGAGGGCGGCGTCGATCCGCGGCCACGCGTCGGTGGTGGCCGCGTGGGCGAGCAGCAGCGTGGGCGTGCGCCGGAGCAGGTCGCTCTCCACGGACTTGCCGGTGACCGCCGGGTCACCGAACACGCCCAGGACGTCGTCGACGACCTGATAGGCGGTGCCGAGCGCACGGCCCGTCTCGCGCAACGCGGTGATCGCCTCCTCGGACGCCCCCGCGAGCACCCCGGCCAGCACCAGCGGCAGCGTGACCGAGTACCCGGCGGTCTTGGCCTCGCCGATCACCAGCGCGCGGTCCGGCGCCACCGGCCGCCCGACGGCGGCACCGTGGACGTCGTCGAACTCGCCCGCGGCAGCGGCCACCACCGCGCGCTCGACCTCCTCCACCACCCGGTGGAGCGTCGGCGCGGGCACCGGCAGCCGGGCGACCTGGCCCATCGCCGCGACCAGCAGGACGTCCCCGCCGAGCAGGCCGCCCACCACACCGACGTGACCGGCGGCCTCCCCCGCGACGCCCCGCTCCGCCGCGCGGGCCGCCGTCCGGCCCTGCAGGTTCGGGGCTCCGCGGCGGCGGTCGTCCCGGTCAGCGAGGTCGTCGTGGACGAGGAGCGCCTCGTGCAACACCTCGATCGCCCGCCCGGTCGGGAGGCGGACCTCGTCGTCGGCACCTCCGAGGGCGCGGTAGACCGCGTCGAACAGGGTCGAGCGCACGCGCTTGCCCGCCCGCGTGGTGCGGTCCAGATCCCCGATCCAGTCGTCCACCGCGGGGCCCAGGCCCCGCGGGACGCCGCGCCCGCGGACCCACCGCGCCGCCGATCCCGGTTCCAGCTCCATACCTGGTTGTTCGACGGCCCCGGCGTCGCGCATCCGTCTCACCTCGGGTCGAACTGCGCGTGCGCCAGCCCGCCCGGTCCGCCACCCGGGGACACGTCCACCGGCTCCGCGAGATCGTTCTCCGTGACCGCTGTCCCCGACGATTCCACGCGCCCAGCCTAGCGGAGCCCGGCCGGCCGGCATCCGCTGCAGCGCAGCACAAATGCACGAAGACCCCCGCTTGTGGCGGGGGTCTCGCGTGCCAGATGATGGATTCGAACCAACGAAGGCAATGCCGACGGATTTACAATCCGCTCCCTTTGGCCGCTCGGGCAATCTGGCGTGCACCCTGACGGGCGCTAGGACACAATACCCCGGTCATGTCCCGGGGTGCCAAATCGGGGGAGGGTAGCCTGGCCGCCAGACCCGTCCCCCTACGACAGGAGTGCGTCCATGGCCTCGGAGTCCTCGTTCGACATCGTCTCGGAGTTCGACCGCCAGGAGGTGGACAACGCGCTCAACCAGGCCGCCAAGGAGCTGGGCACCCGCTACGACTTCCGCGGCACCGACGCCGGCGTCGAGTGGAAGGGCGAGGAGGCCGTCGAGATCACGGCCAACGCCGAGGACCGCGTGCTGGCCGCCAAGGACGTGTTCATCGAGAAGCTCGTCCGGCGGGGACTGTCCATGAAGATGGTCGAGTTCGGCGAGCCCATGGCCTCCGGCAAGTCGTACCGCCTGGTCGGCTCGCTCAAGCAGGGCATCGACAAGGAGAACGCCAAGAAGATCACCAAGCTCCTGCGGGATGAGGGCCCCAAGGGCGTCAAGGCGCAGATCCAGGGCGAGGAGATCCGCGTGTCCTCCAAGAAGCGCGACGACCTGCAGGAGTGCATCGCGCTGCTCAAGAAGGCCGACCTCGAGGTCGCGCTGCAGTTCACCAATTACCGCTGACGCCGGCGGGTCCGCTCCCTCCCTCCCCCACGTTCGCGCGCTGTTCGTGCGTTCGCGCGCGTTGTAACGCGCGCGAACGCACGAACAGCGCGCGGCTGAGGTCCGCGCCCCGCCGAAGCCGAGCCGCGAGCCGCATCCGCGGCGATAGGCTGCGGTTCATGACGCACCTGCGGATAGGCGAGGCTGCAAACCTCATGGGGGTCAGCGACGACACGGTGCGGCGCTGGGTGGAGCGTGGCGAGCTGTCCGAGTACGCCGACTCCGCCGGGCGGAAGACCGTCGACGGCGCCGAGCTCGCACGGCTGGCCCAGGAGCGCGCCGCCGCCCACGCCACCGACGACGGCCACCCGGTGAGCGCCCGCAACAGCTTCCGCGGCCTGGTCACGGCGGTGCACTCGGACCCCGTCATAAGCCAGGTCGACCTCCAGTGCGGCCCGTTCCGCGTGGTCTCGCTCGTCTCCACCGAGGCGGTCCGCGAGCTCGGGCTCGAGCCGGGATCGCTCGCCACAGCCCGCGTCAAGGCGACCAACGTCGTGATCGAGACGCCGTGACCGGCCGCCCGCGCCCCCGAGCTCCTCGCCGCAGGCGGGACGCGCCGGCTCTCGCCGCGGCCGGACTCGCCGTCGTCGTGCTCGGCGCCTGCTCGGGGGCCGGGGGTGGTTCCGACGACGAGGCCGGCAGGACCCTCACCGTGTTCGCCGCGGCCTCGCTGACCGAGGCGTTCACCGAGATCGCCGCCGAGGTCGAGCAGGCCCACCCGGGCGTCACCGTCCGGCTGTCCTTCGACGGCTCCTCCGGCCTGGTGGACCAGATCGTCGGCGGTGCGCCCGCGGACGTGTTGGCCACCGCCGACGAACAGACCATGGCCCGCGCCACGGACGCCGGATTCGTGGCCGGCGCACCCCGCGTGTTCGCGACCAACGTGCTCACGCTCGTCACGCCCGCGGGCAACCCGGCCGGTGTCACGGGACTCGACGGCTCCCTCGACGGCACGCGGCTGGTCGTGTGCGCCGAGGCCGTCCCCTGCGGCGCCGCGACGCGCGCACTCGCCGCGCGGGCCGGCGTGGGCCTCGAGCCGGTGAGCGAGGAGACCAGCGTCACCGACGTCCGCGGGAAGGTCGCCTCCGGAGAGGCGGACGCCGGGGTCGTCTACACCACCGACGCCGCCGCGGCCGGCGACGCGGTGGACGAGATCCCGATCGCCGGCGCCGACGCCTCCCCGAACCGCTACCCGATCGCCGCCCTCGCCGGTGCCGCCGACGCCGACCTCGCCGCCGACTTCCTCGACGCCGTGACCGGCCCGCCCGGCCGCGAGGTCCTCGAACGCCACGGGTTCGGCGCGCCATGACCCGGCCCCCGCTCCCCCGTTGGGTCCCGGTCGCGGCCGCGCTGGCCGTGCTGTTCGCGGCGATCCCGCTGCTGGGGATGGCCGCCCGGATCCCGTGGGCGCGCGTCCCGGAGCTGCTCGCCTCCGAGGCCGCGCGGGAGGCCGCCCTGCTGAGCCTGCGCACGTGCGCCGCGACCACCGTGTTGTGCGTCCTGCTGGGCACGCCCCTCGCCGTCGTCCTCTCCCGGTCCCGCGGCCGGGCCGCAACGCTCGCGCGCACCGTCACCGCGCTACCGATGGTGCTGCCGCCGGTGGTCGCGGGTCTGGCGTTGCTCACCACGCTGGGGCGGACGGGCGTGCTCGGGCGGCACCTGTCGGTGGCGGGGATCGAGATCGGGTTCACCACGGCCGCCGTGGTGATCGCCCAGACCTTCGTCGCCATGCCGTTCCTCGTGGTCTCGCTCGAGGGGACGCTGCGGTCGGTGGACGCGCGGCTCGAGCGCACCGCCGCCTCGCTCGGCGCCTCGCCCACGCGGGTGCTCGCGCGGGTCACGCTGCCGCTCGTCCTGCCCGCGCTCGTCGCCAGCGCCACCATGTCGTTCGCACGGGCGCTCGGCGAGTTCGGTGCCACGCTCACCTTTGCCGGCTCCCTGCAGGGCACCACGCGCACGCTGCCGTTGGAGATCTACCTACGCCGCGAGACCGACCCCGATGTCGCCCTGGCCCTTTCGCTGCTGCTCGTCGCGGTCGCGGCGGCGCTCATGGCGGCCGGCGCCCTGCTCACCCGCCGACGGACCGCCGCGTGAGCGCCCCGCCCGCCGCCGCGCTGGACTGCGGGGTCGCCGACCGCGACGTCGAGCTCGCCCTCACCGTCCCCGCCGGCCGCCGGCTCGCGCTCGTGGGCGCCAACGGCAGCGGCAAGTCCACCGCGCTGCACCTGCTGGCCGGGCACCTGCGCCCCGACGTCGGCGAGGTGCGCCTGCACGGTGAGGTCGCGACCTCGCCGCGGCGGCACGTACCCGCGCACCGGCGGCGGGTGGTGGCACTCGAACAGCGGGCCGGACTGTTCCCGCACCTGTCCGCGCTGGACAACGTGGCGTTCGGCCCCCGCGCCCGCGGCGTGCGCCGAGCGGCGGCCGCGGAACGGGCCCGCGCCGAGCTCGACGCCGTCGGCTGCGGCGACCTCGCTGCGCGCCGGCCACACGAACTCTCCGGCGGTCAGGCCCAGCGGGTGGCGCTCGCGCGGGCCCTGGCCGTCGACCCCGAACTCGTCCTGCTCGACGAGCCCCTCGCCGCACTCGACGTGGAGGTGGCCCCCGGCATCCGCCGCCTACTCACCGAGCGCCTGGCCGGCCGCACGGTCGTCCTGGCGACCCACGACCCGCTCGACCTGTGGGCTATGGCGCAAGACGTGGCCGTCCTCGATGCCGGCCGCGTGGTCCGCACCGGCCCGCTCGGGGAGGTGCTCGCCCGGCCCGACTCGCCCTTCGTCGCCCGGCTCGCCGGGGTGTCCCTGCTGGGCGGTGAGGTCGACGACGACGAGGTGATCCGCACGCCCGCCGGCGACCGGGTCTCGGGGGTCCGCCACGACGCACCCTCGGCGGGGGCTGGCGCCGACGGGACCGCCGCGGCCGGCGGGACCGGACCGGCATGGCGCCGTGGCGCGCGCGCGATCGCGACCGTCGACCCGCGGTCAGTGGCCGTGCACCTCGCCGGCGGCGCAGGCGGCGCGGGCGACGCGGGCGGCGGGTCCAGCGTGCGCAATGCCTGGCCGGCCACCGTGGCCTCGCTCGCGCCCGCCGGTGCCCTCACGCGCGTGACCTGCGCGTTGCGCGACGGCCAGCACGTCGAGGCCGAGATCACCAGCCGCTCGGCCGCCGACCTCGCGCTCACGCCCGGGTCCGCGGTGACGCTCACCGCCAAGGCCGCGCAAGTACGACTGTTCGCCCGTGACTGATCCGGGCGCAGGGGTTCGCCAGGGGAGCCACCGGCTCAAGGAGCCACCGGCTCAAGGAGCCACCGCTCAGGGAGGCACCGCTCACATCGGCGGCATCTGCTCGTGCCCGTGCCGGCACGGATGACACGTGCTCCGGCAGCTGCCGGCCACTGCCGTCCTCGCCACCTTTCAGGCACAGCCGCACCGGCGCCAGCCGGTGCAGCCGTACGTGTAAGGGGGCAGCTGATCCGGACGCCTCACCGCAGCGCGGGGACAGGCGAGTACGTGCGGGCGCGGGAGCGGATGCCCGGACCTGGACCGGCGGCCTACGAGTCAGCCGGCGCGCTCGACCGTGAAGCGCACCAGCCGGCGCAGCGCCTCGTTCGCGGGGCCGGCCGGCAGCGCGTCCAGCTCGGCCATCGCCTGCGCCACGTAGTCCTCGAGCGCCGCCCGGGCACGGCGCATGCCGTCCGACGCGCGGAGGAGATCCAGGGCCTCGGCCACCTCGTCGTCGTCGGTCAGGGGGCGCCCCAGCAGCTCCCGCAGACGGTCCGGATCGGGCGAGCCGGACTCTGCGGCGTAGATCATGGGCAGCGTGAGTACGCCCTCGCGCAGGTCGGTCCCGGGGGTCTTGCCCGAGTCCGTGGTCGGCGAGGCGATGTCGATGATGTCGTCGGCGATCTGGAACGCGATCCCCACCGCGTCGCCCAGCCGGCGCAGGTGGTCGAGCTGTTCGTCGGTGGCGCCCGAGTACATGCCACCGAACCGGGCGGCGGCTGCGATGAGCGACCCGGTCTTCTCCCAGATCACCCGCAGGTAGTGGCCGGCCTCGTCGTCGTCATCCGCGCCCTCACCCGGGCCCACGGTCTCCCGCATCTGGCCGGTGACCAGCTCGGCGAAGGTCTGCGCGATGAGCTGCACCGCCTCGGGCCCGAGCTCGGCGAGCAGCATCGAGGAGTGGGCGAAGAGGAAGTCGCCGGCGAGGATCGCCACCGAGTTGTCCCAGCGCGCGTTGGCGGACTCGACGCCGCGGCGCATGGCGGCCTCGTCCATCACGTCGTCGTGGTACAGGGTCGCCAGGTGGATCATTTCGCACACGACGGCGGCCTTGACCAGGCGCTCGTGGTGGGGCTCCGGGCCGAGCTGCCCGGCGAGCAGCGTCACCACGGGGCGGAACCGCTTGCCGCCGGCGGTGACGAGGTGCAGCGCCACGTCGGAGAGGAAGTCCTCGCCCGTCTCGAGGCGCGCCACGATGAGCTCCTCGACCTCGGCGAGCCGCGAGCGCAGGGTGTCGGCGAGTGCGGCGTCACCGATGTCGACCCCGGCCACCACGTGATCCGGAGTCGTCACCTCGGTGCCGGTCGTCGTCCCGGCCGTCACAGAATCGCTCGGCATCCTCATACGTCCTCGTCGGCGTGGCGGGCCGGCGGCGACCGACCCTGCTCGACAGCCTACGGTCCCCGTCCACCGGTCGTGGCACCCCACCCCGCGCGGGCGCGCACCCGGGTGCCTTCGCTCTGGAACCCGCGGGGCGTGCGCTCGTCTCCGGCGGCGGACCTGCCACCATGGTGCGCATGGAGTCCCGCACGCGACCGCCCGCCTCGACCGACGTCGTGGTGGTGGGCTGCGGCCCCGCCGGCGCGGCCACGGCCACGTGGCTGGCGCGCGCGGGCCGCGAGGTGGCGGTGCTCGACGCCGCCGAGTTCCCCCGCGACAAGACGTGCGGCGACGGTCTCACCCCGCGCGCGATGCTCGAGGTGGACCGCCTCGGCCTGGGCGACTGGGCGCGGGGCCGCATCACGATCAAGGGCCTGGACCTGCGTGGCTTCGGACACGACCGGCGGGTCCCGTGGCCCGCCGGCGAGCACGGCGGCGTCGGCTCGGCCGTGCGCCGCACCGTGCTCGACGACCGCCTCAGGCAGGCCGCCGTCGAGGCCGGGGCCACGGTGCTCGACGGGATGCGGGTGACGGGGGTGGAGAAGGGCGACGACGGCGAGGTGCGCGCTGTCCGGGCGGGGGCCGACCGCGTCGCGTGCCGCACGCTCGTCCTCGCCGACGGCGTCCGCTCCCCCGTCGGCCGCCTGCTTGGCCGGACCTGGCACCGCGACACCGTGTACGCCGTGGCCGCCCGATCGTACGTGCGCTCGCGGCGGCACGACCACCCCTGGATCGGCTCGGACCTAGAACTGCGCGACGAGTCCGGTGTGGTCCAGCCCGGCTACGGCTGGGTGTTCCCGCTGGGCGACGGCGAGGTGAACCTCGGCGTGGGCGCCCTGGCCACTGCGCGGCGCCCGGCCGACGTAGCCGTCAAGGAACTCCTACGCCACTACGCCCGTAGCGTCGCGGGCCGGTGGGAGCTCGAGGGCGAGCCGCACGCCGTGACCTCCGCGCTCCTGCCGATGGGTGGCGCCGTCTCCGGGATCGCGGGCCCCAACTGGGCGGCGGTCGGCGACGCGGCCGCGTGCGTCAACCCGCTCAACGGCGAGGGAATCGACTACGCGCTCGAGGGCGGGCGCCTGCTCGCCGAACTCATCGTGGCCGGGGGCGGCTCCGGCACGGGCGGCGACTCCGGCACGGACCTGACACGCGCCTGGCCTGCGGTGCTGCGCGAGACCTACGGCGAGGCGTTCGCGATCGCCCGCGACGCGGCCCGCCTGCTCACCGTGCCATGGTTCCTCCCGCTGGCCGGGCCGGTCGGCATGCGCTCGCAGACGCTCATGACCGCGGCCGTGCGCTGCATGTCCAACACGGTGGCGGACTCCGATCGCGACGTCGTGGCCCGCGCGTGGCGAGCGGCCGGCGCCGTGGCGCGCCGCCTGGACCGACAGCCCATGTTCGCCGACGCGGTCTGAGCCGGGCGCGCCGTCTGCGCCGCCTCGCCACCTGGCAGCCACGTAGCCCTGGCCCTGGCGTCCCCTGGTGTCCCCGCACCCCTTGGCGCCCGTCTGCCCCGGCCCGCGCCGGTGCAGACGTACCCTAAAGGGAGCGCCGACGAGATTCCACGGCATCTGCTCCAGCACTTGCCACACACGGACGGCAGGTACACGAGCAGATGCCCGGGGCGCACCCGCCCGGAGCACACCCGCCCGGGGCGCAGCGCGCCGACGCGTGGGCGCGCGCAGGCCGCGGGCTGGGCCCGGCCGCGTCAGCCCGCGCGCTGGGCCAGGTGGATCGCGGCGATCCCGCCGGTGAGGTTGGTGACCGAGCACCGCTGCCAGCCGTTGGCCTCGATGATCCCCTTGAGCGCCCACTGGTCGGGCCACTCGCGGATGGACTCGGCCAGGTAGACGTACGCGTCCGGGTTGGACGAGACGCGGGTGGCGATCTTCGGCAGCGCCTTCATGAGGTAGTTCATGTAAACGGCTCGGAAGGGCGGGAACACGGGCGTGGAGAACTCCACCACGGCCAGGCGGCCGCCGGGCCGGACCACGCGCGCCATCTCGCGCAGACCCGCCCCGGTGTCCTGCACGTTGCGCAGGCCGAAGCTGATGGTGGCGGCGTCGAAGGAGGCGTCCGCGAACGGCAGGCGTGTGGCGTCGCCGGCCACCTTGGGGACGTCGCGGCCGGCGCCGGCGCGGAGCATGCCCAGCGAGAAGTCGGCGGCCACGCACCACGCGCCGGACCGGGCCAGCTCGACGGTCGAGACGGCGGTGCCGGCGGCCAGGTCGAGGATCCTCTCCCCCGGCCGCGGCCCGAGCAGTAAGCGGGCGCGGCGCCGCCACACGTGGTCCATGCCGCCGGACAGGACAGTGTTGGTCAGGTCGTAGCGGCGGGCGACGCCGTCGAACATCGACGCGACGTCGCGGGGCTGCTTGTCGAGGGAGGCGCGGGACACGCCCCTGACGCTACCCGCTCGTGCGTGCGGCGTTCCCGTTCAGGCCACGCGGTGCGACGCCCGTCCCAGGCCCACGCGGCCGGAGCGGGAGCGGGCACCGGCGGCGTGGTAGTGGTCGAACAGCTGGCCGCAGAGGGCGTCCCAGGTGCGGCCCACCACGGTGGCGCGGGCGTCGCGGGAGTAGCGGTCGCGGTCGGCGAGCAGGCCGTCCACCGCGGCGGAGACCTCGGCGGCGTAGCGCTCGGGCGCCAGCAGGACCCCGTTGACGCCGGGCTGCACGAGGTCGCGCGGCCCGCCCTGGTCCGGGCCCACGACGGGCACGCCGGAGGCCTGCGCCTCCTGGATGGCCTGGCAGAAGGTCTCGAACTCACCGGCGTGGCAGAACACGTCGAGGGTGGCGTACGCCTGGGCGAGCTGCTCGCCGTGGAGTTCGCCGGTGAAGATCGCGTGGGGCATGGCCCGCTGGAGCGCGGGGCGTTCGGGGCCGTCACCCACCAGGACGAGCTGCAGGTCCCCGCCCGGGCCGGAGCGGTCGGCCAGCGCCTGCAGGCGCTCGACGTGCTTCTCCGGGGCGAGGCGGCCGACGAACCCGACCACCGGCCGCCCCTCGGGCGACCACAGCGAATGCAGCGCCGCGCTACGGCGGGAGGGGGCGAAGCGGACCGCGTCGACGCCGCGGCCCCAGCGGTGCAGGCGCGGGATGCCGTGGGCGGCGAGGTCCTCCATGGCGGCGGTGGACGGCGCGAGGGTCCGTGCGCACGAGGCGTGCAGGGTGCGGGTCCACGCCCAGGCGGCCTCGGCCAGGACGCCGGCGCCGTAGGACTCGGAGAAGCCGGCCACGTCGGTCTGGTAGACGGCCACGCAGGGCACGTCGAGCGCGCGTGCGGCGGCGGCACCGGCGGCGCCGAGGACGAACGGCGAGGCGAGGTGGACGACGTCGGGACCGAACGCCTTGAGCGCGTTGTACACGCTGGGGCTGGGCGCGCCGACCGGCAGCGAGGAGACCATCGGCACCTTGACCGCGGTGACGCGGTGGACGGGGTAGCCGAGGTGGTGGTCACGCTCCACGGTGAGGGAGTCGGGGGTACCGAGCAGCGGGGCGACGGCGCTGACCAGCGGATGCGCCTTGACGGCGTCGGCGGCGCCCTGCCAGAAGCCGACGGTGCCGCTGGGGGCCACCACGAGGCAGTCGTGGCCGTGGCGTCGCGCGTACTCGAGGACCCGCAGGACCGAGTTGGTGACGCCGTTGACGTTCGGCAGGAACGATTCGGTGACGATGGCTACGCGCACGCGACCACTGTCTCCGGCGCGGGTCACCGGCCGGTGATCACCGCACGTCGGCGGGGGCAATTCGCGGTGACGGCTGGTGAACCCTCGGTGACGCGGCGGCGTACGCGAGCGCGGCCAGGGGCACGACGACGGCCGGGACACTCAGCGCGGGGATCACGGCCAGGGTCCAGCTCCGCCCGGACACGCGGACCAGGTCGGGGTTGGCGCGCCGGAACTCCACCTGGACGCGCTGCCCCTCGGCGAGGCCCACCGGGTAGAACACCCCGGTCATGGGGCGCACGAGGTGTCCGTCCCCGGCGTCGAACACCACCGCGGCGCGGCGGTCGGTGACCTCGGCGACGGTGGCGGTGGCGCTGCCCATGTCCTGGTCGATCCGCAGGTCGTTGACCACGCAGGCGAGGAGGATGAGCGCCGACGATACGACCGAGAACCCCGCCAGGACGACGGCCACGATCCGCACGACGCGACGCGCGAGCGCCGCTTTCGGCGGCCGGCTCACCGACCGCCCTCCGGCGCCGCGTCAACGGCGTCGGCCCGAAGCGCCGCGTGCAGGTCCCGCAGGCCGGCGCGGCTCGTGGCCACGCGCACCACGCGGAGCCCGGCGGGTGCGCGGTCGGCGAGCAGCGACTCGAGGCCGGGCAGGTCCACGTCGGCGAACTCGGCCCCGAAGCCCGCGCAGAGGGCGGCGAGGTCGGCGCCGTGCGGGGTGCCGAAGACGCGGTCGAAGTCGGTGGCGAAGCGGGGATCGCCCTGCTCGAGGAGGGCGAAGATGCCGCTGCCGTCGTCGTCGGCCACGACGATCGTCAGGTCCTCGGGCCGGGACTCGAGCGGGCCCGTGCACAGGCCCACGACGTCGTGGAGGAAGGTCAGGTCGCCGAGCAGGGCGACGGTGCGACCGCTCGACGCCAGCGCGACCCCGACCGCGGTGGACACCGTGCCGTCGATCCCCGAGGCGCCGCGGTTGGCGTACACGGTGACGTCGGGGTCGAGCGGGCCCACGAAGGACAGGTCGCGGATCGCGTTGGACGCGCCCACCACCAGGCGGTCGCCGGGCGCCACACCGCGGGCCACCGCGCGGGCCACGTGCAGGCCGGTCGGGCCGCCGTCGGCGAGGTGCTGGTCGAGCCGGAGGTCCACGGCGGCGCGGGCGCGCGCGTCGGCGTCGCCGGTGCGGGCGGTCCACGCCTCGTCCACGCCCCAGCCGGTGAGCACCGAGTCGGCCAACTCGGCGGCGCTGCCGGTGGGGTTGGGCGAGCGCGGGCCGGCGTCGAGGACCACGAGGTCCACGTCCGGGTCCGCCATGAGGCGCGAGACGGCCCGGTGCAGCGTGGGCCGTCCCAGCACCACCACCTGCTCCGGGCGCAGCGCCGGCACCGCCAGCGGGTGGACCGGGTGCAGCGGCGCGGGCGCACCGGGCTCGGCGACGGTCGGCACGCCCATGAGGCCGGCGACGGGCTGCGCGCCGGCGCCGGCCACGACGAGGGTGGGCCGGGTGAGGTCGACGGCGACGGCGGAGTCCGCGGGCACGGAGTCGACGCCGGCCCCGGCGCGGTTGACCCACGGGCGCCCGTCCGGCCGGCCCTCCGGGATGCCGCCGGCCCGCCCGCCGCGGTCCGCCTCGTCGTCGTCACCCCCGGCGCCCCCGGATCCCTCGTCGCCCGGCTCGGGCACCAGGGGCTCCCGGAACGCCAGGTCCACCTGGACCGGCCCCGGGTCGGTCGGGGCGGTGGCGGTGAGCACGGCCCGGCCGATCGCCGCGCGCCAGTGCCGGTGCTCGACGTCGGCGTCGCCCGCCACCCCCAGCTCGACCACGGCGCGGGCGTGGGGGCCGAAGATCCCCACCTGGTCGATGGTCTGGTTGGCGCCGGTGCCGCGCAGCTCGGGCGGCCGGTTGGCGGTGAGCGCGAGCACCGGCACCCCGGAGTGCGCGGCCTCGACCATCGCCGGGTGGAGGTTGGCCACGGCGGTGCCGGAGGTGACGACGACGGGGACCGGCCGCCGCGACGCGAGCGCCAGGCCCAGCGCGAGGAAGCCCGCCCCGCGCTCGTCGATCCGGACGTGCAGCCGGATCCGGCCGGCCCGCTCGGCGGCCGCCAGCGCGAGCGCGAGGGGGGCGCTGCGGGAGCCCGGGCACAGCACGACGTCGCGCACGTCGTGGCGGATCAGTTCGTCCACCACGACGCGCGCCTGGGCGGTGCTCGGGTTGGGGGCGCTCGGGGTCATCGTGCCCAGGGTAGTCCGGCCGCCCCGGCCAGTCGGTCCGCCAGCGCCGCGAGCCGGTCGGTGAGCCCGGGCGGGGACTCCACCCGGAACGGCGCCGGCAGCCGCGCGAGGTACCAGGCGAGCACGTCGAGGTCGTCGGCGCCGGACTCGAGCAGACACGCCGGGCCGTCCGGGTGCCCGGCCGGGCGCACCTCGGTGAGCGTGGCGTAGGCCGGCGGGAACAGCTCGGCGACCTCCGTAATCGGTGCCTCCACCACCACCCGCGCGAGGTGCGCGTACTGCGTGCCGGTGACCGAGCGCTGGACGTGCTCGCCCGGGTCCGGCACGTCCGCGCGGGGCGCGAACCGCCATCCGGTGCGGTGGGCGGCGCCGATCCGGTCGAGGCGGAAGGTGCGCCAGTCGTCGCGGTCGAGGTCGTGGGCCAGCAGGTACCAGCGGCGGCCCAGGACGACGATCCGGTACGGCTCCACCCGCCGCTCGGTCTCTCGCCCCAGGCGGTCGCGGTAGTCCAGGCGGACGCGCTCGGTGCCGCGGACCGCGTGCCCCAGCTCCAGCAGGAGCGCGGGGTCCACGGGCGCGTCGTGCCCGGCCACGGCGACGGTGGACTCGGTGACAGCGGCCACCTTCTCCCTGAGCCGCCCGGGCATCACCTGGTCGAGCTTGGTGAGCGCGTGCAGCGCGTGCTCGCCGACCCCCGCGACCGCGCCCCCGGCGGCCAGCCGCAGCGCGATCGCGACGGCCACGGCCTCGGCGTCATCGAGCAGCAGCGGCGGCAGGCGGCGGCCCGAGCCGAGCCGGTAGCCGCCGCCCGCACCGCGCTCGGACTCGACGGGATAGCCGAGGTCCCGGAGGCGGTCGACGTCGCGGCGGACGGACCTCGTCGTCACACCGAGCTCGGCCGCCAGTTCGGCGCCGGACCACACCGCGCGCCGCTGCAGCAGGTCGAGCAGGCTCAGCACGCGCTGCGTCGTGGGGGTGCGGTCGCCGTCCATGGGGCGAGTCTCCCACCCACAGCGGACAGGAACCGTCCGCTTCGCCCCGGCCGCCCCGCCTCGCCCCGGCCGCTATGCGCAGCTCGAGGCCGGCGGTTCGCCGCGGAGGGTGCGGTCGAGCCACGTCAGGGAGTCGCCAAAGCCGGTGGCCATGGCCACGAGATGCTCGCCGGGCACCTCCCGGTAGTCCACGGTCGCACCCAGCGCACACTGCTCGGCCACGAGGGCGCGGGTGCCGGCGGTGGGCACCCAGAACTCGTGGGCGCCCTGGTAGACGAGCAGCGGCCGGGTCACCGGGACGTCGGCCATGCGGGTGCGGGCGAAAAGCGCCCGGGCCTCGGGCGAGGTGAGCGCGTCGTCACCGCGGGCCAGGGCCTCGATGGGGGCGAGCGTCGCGCCCATGGCTGCCAGCGGCGCCAGGCACTGGTCCTTGAGCGGGGACGTCGCCATGTGCAGGGCCAGATTGTTGGCCAGGCCGAGCAGCTCCGGGTTGTGCCGCGAGAGCCCGAACACCGCCGCGGTGAGCAGCCCCACGGCGAGGTTGCCGCTCATCGAGTCGAGCAGCATCTCGAAGTCGGCGGGCACGCCCCCGATCGCCACCGCCGCGAGCGTGTCGGCCAGATCGGGGGCGTAGGAGTCGGCGAGCTTGGCGGCGCCCAGCGCGGCGATCGCCCCTCCCGAGTAGCCGGTCATCCCCACGCCCGAGTCCGCGTACTCGGGCGCGACCGCGCGCATGCCGCGGATCGTGTCGAGGATCGCGTGGCCGGCCACGATCGGGTCGGCGTACGCCATCTCGGGTCCCTGGTGATCGGGGACGAGGACCGCGTAGCCGTGGTCGAGCGCGACCGCGGTGGTGGGCGGCAGGTTGTCCGTGAGGCTCGTGTAGGGGCCGGGGCCGTGGGCCAGCGAGTAGCCCGGGGTGCAGCGGGTGCCGAGTGAGTCGATCGCGATCGCGTTGACGAGCACCGGCCGCGGCCCCTTCCCCGTCCACGGCGCCGCGGGGTGCAGCAGGGTCGCGGTGGCGCGGGTCGGGTCGCCGTCCGGTTCGGTGGAGCGGACGACGAACTGGTCCGCCCGCGCGATCGGCGCGCCCGCGAGGGCACCGGCCGTGGCCGTGACGTCGCGTGTCGCGAGCACCTCGCCCGGTGCCGCCGCGGTCGTCCCGGGCGGGACCGCGTCGAAGAAGGCGTCCCCGGTCGGTTCCGGCAGCGTGGCCCGCCGCAGTGCCTCGAGCGACGCCTCGTCCGTGGCCCCCGGCGCCGCGTCCGGCATGTCCGGCGCGGGGACCAGGTCGTGGACCGCACCCCCGATCCCCGGCGTCGACGGCGGCGCGGTGGCAGCGGACGCGGTGGCGGCGGACGACGTGGGCGTGGCGGGTGCGGAGACCGCCTGCGCGGCCAGGGCCGCGGGAAGGACGAGGGCGGTGACGACGACGCGTGCAGCCGCACGCGGCAGGCGGAGGCTCATGGTCCATGTGTACACCCGACACTCATCGGATGTGACGCGGAACACACGCCGCGGCGGACTCCGGTGGCTCAGCGGACCGAAATCGTCCGCATCGGGTGCGACGCTGTGCCCGACACGGATCACAGGCCTCCCCGAGGAGGACACCATGACCATCGACTGGACCGCTCGGCTCGCCGACCAGCTCGAGTTCCACTGGACGAGGCAGTTGCGCCCGCGTCTGGAGGGACTCACCGACGCCGAGTACCACTTCTCCCCCGCCCCCGCCGAGCTCACCTGGGATGTGCGCCCGCGGGGCACGGGCACCGCGCCGGTGCAGGCCGGGGTCGGCGACCACACGATCGACTTCGCCTTTCCCGAGCCCTCCCCGGCGCCGTTCTCGACCATCGCGTGGCGCCTGGCGCACGTCGTGGTGGGCGTCTTCGGCGCGCGCGTCCACTCCCACTTCGGCGGCCCGCCGGTGGACTACATGACGTTCGACTACGCCGGCGACGCCGCCGGCGGCCTCGCCCAGCTCGACGAGGCCTACGCCGCGTGGACGGCGGGCGTCCGGGGTCTCGACGACGACGCGCTCGCCGCCCCGGTCGGCCCCGCGGAGGGCCCGTGGGCCGACGCCCCCATGGCCACGCTCGTCCTGCACATCCACCGCGAGGTGATCCACCACGGCGCCGAGATGTGCCTGCTCCGCGACCTGTACGCCACCACCCGCTGACGCCCCCGCCCGCCACCGCTCCACCACCCCACCGCACAGTCGCTCCACCACCCAGAGAGGTCCCGTCATGTCGTTCTTCGCTCCCGTCGCCCCCACCGAGTCCGAGCACCTCGTCGCCTGGGTCGAGCACACGCTGGCCAACGCCCGCTCGACCGTGCACGGCCTCACCGCCGACCAGCTACGCGCCCGACCGATTCCCTCCAGCGAGCTCACCCTGGGCTGGCTGCTGCTCCACATCGGCGAGGTCGCCGAGCACTGGCTGGGCCGGGCCGCCGCCGGTCCCGCGGGATACGACACCGGCACGTCCCTCCTCGAGCGCTGGCAGCGCGCCGAGACGATCAACGACGTCGCGCCGGACGCCACGGCCCACGACGTCCTCGCCGAGTTCGACCGTCGGTGCGCCGCCGGGCTCGACCATCTCCGCGGGGCCGACCTCGACGCCCCGATCCCCGTGCCGGACGACATGCCCTGGTTCCCGCCGGACCTCCTCGAAGTCACGGGGCGCTGGGTGGTCGAGCACGTCCTCACCGAGATCTCGCGTCACTCGGGCCACGCCGACATCCTCCGCGAGGCCCTCGACGGCCGGACGATGTACGACCTGATCGCCGAGGACCAGGGCGTGGACATGTCCTACATCGGGGAGTGGTTCGCGGCCCACCCGGAGGTCCCCCGCCCCGAGTGGTGACGGCCTCGCGGGGGCCGCGCCGGTCTCGCGGGGGCCGCGCCGGCGACCCGGGGCCGGTAGTGGCGATCACGACCCTCTGGCTTTTCGCTCACTCGCTCACTCGCCCGATTCCCCGGAGAACGCGTTGACCTGCACCGACACACCGGCGGCCGACCACGTGCGTCCGAATGCGGCGTCGGGGAAACCCGGAATCACCAGCCGAGTGAGCGAATCCGGGCGCCAGGCCTGCGCGAGTCCGATGCAGCGCCGCGTTTCGCGCAGGGCTGGGGTTCGGTTTCGCGCACCTCGGTCGCCGACCGCTGCGGATCCCGGCCGCCACCCGCCGAATCACACCGACGACCACCTGGCGGAGTCGAGATAGCACCAGGTGAGAGCGGGGCCCGACGAGGGCTGCCGGCCGCGTCGGGCGAAGGACCCCGGGACCTCTACGAGCGGAAGTGCGCGAGTGAGCGAATCACCGGAGTCTCCTGCACGAGAGCACCCGGGGCAGGCGCCGGCGGCACGCGGGACAGGCACCGAATGCACCGAGGACGCCGCGAACAGAAGGCGCACGCAGGCCGCCGACCTGATAAGGCCGCCGGCCGAAAGTTCCTCACCGGCCGAACGTTCCCCACCGGCCGAACGTTCCCCACCGGCCGCACGTGCTCGCCCGACCTACCAGGAGCGCGGGACCCGACGGTCGAGCGCCTCGTGGAGCCGGCCGAGCAGCCGCTGCGGCGCGTCGAGTTCGCGGTCGCTCCACCGGATGACGCGGACGCCGAGTTGGTCGAGTTCCACGGCGGCCTCATCAGAGAGAAGATCTGCCGCGCACGGCCCGTCGTCGACCACCCCGAGGACCCTGCCGCCGTCCCAGCCGAAATCGGCCGTGCCCACCTCGTCGTCGAAGAACCCGCGCACCGTCGGCGACAGGTCCGGACGGGGGAGACGTCCGTGGCGCCACATCACGTACCGGCTCACCGTGGTGGCCGGGGACCGGGACCGCCCGTCCGCGTGCGACAGAACGAAGCGCACCCCACTCCGACCGTGCCTGCCCGGGTGTCGCTCGAGACAGGCCTCGACGTGGTCGAGCGAACACCACCCGTGCCGGAGTGCGTGATCCGCCACCACGAGCGCCGCCACGCGGTCCCCGGTTGCAGCCAGGTCGAAGACCGTCCGGGCCACCGTCGTGACGGCGAGCCCGTCGACGACGGTGACCTCGTCGTCGTCGAGCGGCAGCGGCCGCACCCGCCGATCCCCCGTCCGGCGCCCGCCGCCGGAGCGCGGCAGATCAACTCCACCCGCCCCGGGGGCGGCCCCGGGAGCGGGAGCACGTGCACCGCCGCCGCTGTCCCGAACCCCGCCACCACCCCGGACCGGGCGCGCCCCAGCACCTCGGCGGCCCGTTCACGATGCTCCCGCCACGGATCCGCGGCCCATCCCCCGATGTCGTCCACGCCGACCAGTGGACCATCGCTCGGCGAACCGGCCCCGGCGGATCGGCGCCCGACGGCGCCGCCCTGTGGAGAGCGCACGGGCTGTGGACAGTGCGCCGGACCGAGCCGGGCGGCCCCGGAGAGTCAGGCGCCGCCGGGGGCCACGTCCTCGGACCAGCCGGCGAAGTTCGCGAACTGCTCGCCCACGATCACGGCCATCTGGGCGGGATCGGGGACGAGCTGCGCGTCGGTCGCGAAGCCCAACGAGACCCGGCCGTCGTAGCTGAAGATGCAGATGCCCAACGCCTGGTTGCCGCTCATCGGCACCCAGCCGAGCATCCCGGCGACCGGCGTGCCGGCGAGCGACACGGTGGTCCGCGGGCCCGGCACCGAGGTGAGCTGGCCGACGGTCTTGTTGGCGAAGAAATCGATGATCGCTGTGGCCACCGGCCGCGGCGCGGCCGCGACGCCCATCATCGTGGTGAACGTGACGTGCGGCTCATACGAGTACCGCACCCGCGTCATCGTCTCCGTCACCTGACCGAGCAGGCGGTCCGGGTCCGCGACCCCCAGCGGCAGGCGCAAGAGGATGAGCGTGACGTGATTGCCCAGCTCCGAGCTCGGCTCCACCTCGATCGGCGCCAGCGAGATGGGCACCATGAGGCTGATGTCGGCCACCGGCTCGTCGCCGTGCCGGCGCAGGTACTCGGTCAGTCCCATGGACACCGCCGCCAGGATGACCGCCGTGACCGTGGACTCGTGGGCGCGGGCGATCCGTTTAACGCCCTCGAGGTCCAGCCCCGACACCCACGAGACCTTCTTCTGCGCGTGCGCCCGGCCGCTCCACGACAACTCGGGCGCCCTGGGCTCCATGATGAGCCGGAACACCGAGCGGAACGTGTTGGCCGAATGGTTGGTCGGGGACACCACCCCGGTGAGCGACTCGACGGCCCGGGTCGGCACACGCCGGAACTGCCGCCCCGGCGCCACGACGTCCCCGGCCACCTTCGCGAGAGTCCACGGCCAGGTGATGGCCGCCCTGGCCGCGTCCTTGGCGATGCCGAACGAGTCGCGCGCCACCTCGAGCCCCGCGTGGCCGAGCGTGCTGATGAGCCCGCCCTCCTCCGGGGCGAGCCCCGCGCGGCCGACGGGCTCGGGGACCGAGTCGTCGTCGTGGTCGCACAGGCTGAGGATGAGCTGCGTGAGCCGCACCCCGTCGACCACGCCGTGCTGCACGCGGAAGAGCAGCAACGCGCCCTCGGTGCCGTCGTCGCCGTCGTGCCCCCGGTAGCCCTCGATGAACTCGGCCTCCCACAGCGGCCGATCCCGCGGCATGGGGACGCTGATCCGCTCCGAGATGTGGGCCTCGGCCTCGGCGCGGTTCCCGGTGCCGGGCAGCCGGTGGTAGGTGATGTGGTCGGCCAGGTCGAAGTCGGGGTGGTCCTGCCAGTACCAGGTGCGCCCCTCCCGCACCGGCACGCGCGTGAACACCGGGTACTGCTCGATCATCCGGCGGGCGATCGTCTCGATCACCCGGTCCCAGTCCGGCACCTCGTCGAACCACACCAGCGAGTTGATGTACATGAGGTTGTCCGGGCGGTCCATGTGCAGCCACAGCTGGTCGCGCAGCGGGATCTTGACCCTGTCCGTCCGCACCATCGGTCCCGGTCCTCCAGTTTTCGTCACGAAATGCCTGTCCAGGCTAATCGACGGTGACTCCGATCACAGGGTCATGACTCCTGTCGGGGCAGACTGGGGGAATGCGCACCGTCTACACGCCGGACAGCCCGCCCGCGAAGGGGATCTACCCGCTGCTCACCGCGTCGATCGCCCCGCGCCCCATCGCCTGGGTGTCGACGCTCTCCCCCGACGGTGTCCCCAACCTGGCGCCCTACTCGTTCTTCACCATCGCCTGCACCGACCCGGCGATCCTGTCGATCACCTCGGTCGGCCGCAAGGACACCTACCGCAACGTCGTGGAGACCGGAGAGTTCGTGGCGAGCATCGGCACCGAGTCGCTCATGGACACGATCAACGCCACGTCCGCCCCGGTCCGGCCCGACGTGGACGAGTTCGCCGCCAACGGGCTCACCGCCGAGCCCTCCGACGCGGTCGCGGCGCCCCGGGTCGCCGAGGCGCCGATCGCCTTCGAGTGCGTCCGCCACGACGTCGTCGACCTCGGCACCAGCGCGATGCTCCTCGGCCGCGTGGTGAGCGTGTCCGTGCGCGACGACGTCCTGGCCGCCGACGGACTGCCCGACTTCGCGGCGCTCGCCCCGCCCTCGCGCCTGGGCCGCAACGAGTGGGGCCTCGCGCCCGCGGTCCGGCGGCTGGACCGCCCCGGCCGCTGAGGGGGCCGTCCCAGCAGGTCGTCAGAGGAGGCAGTGAGAGCAGGCGGTCAGAGCAGGCGGTGACAGCGGCGGAGCCGCTCGACCCACCAGTCGCGGCGCGTCCCGTCGGCCCTCAGGTCGGCGAGCCGGTCGGCGTCCGGCCGGACAGGCGTTACGGGCAGGTGCCCGTCGACCAGGGCGAGCGCCTCCGGCGGCACGACGTCGTGGCGGAAGAACCCGCCGGTGCCCAGTCCTGCGGCGGGCACCTCGTCGTCGTCACCGGGGAGCGCGGCCGCCGCGGCGACCCCGGCCGCGACGCCGACCGCCGAGTCCAACGCGCTGGAGACGGTGACGGGCACGCCGAGCTCCGCGGCCACGGCGAGCAGGCGCCGCGGACCGCCGAGCGGCGCGACCTTGACCACCGCCCGGTCGGCGCCGCCGGCCCGCACGACCCGCAGGGGGTCCTCGGCGCGGCGGATCGACTCGTCGGCGGCCACGTCCACGCGCACGCCGTCGGCGGCCAGCCGGGCGCGGAGCTCGACCAGTTCCTCGACGGTGGCGCACGGCTGCTCGACGTACTCCAGCCCCGGGCCGTCGAGCGACACGGGGCCCGAGCCGGGGGCGCGCGTGCCGTCGGCGGCTCGGACGGCCTGGTCGAGCACGCGCACGGCGGCCGCGGCCTCCTCCACGGTCCAGCCGCCATTGGCGTCCACCCGCACCCGCGCTCCGGGGCGGGCCTGGAGGACGGCGGCGACGCGGGCCACGTCGTCGGCCAGCTCCTGCCCGGCCTCCGCGACCTTGACCTTGACGGTGGTGCAGCCCGGGAAACGTTCGAGTATCCCGGCCACGTCGGCGGCGGGGACGGCGGGGACGGTGGCGTTGACGGCGACGCGGTCGCGACGCGCCGGGGGCGGCCCCTGCCAGGCCATCTCGACCGCCGAGCGGAGCCAGTGCGCCGCCTCGTCGTCCGCGTACTCCGGGAAAGGCCCGAACTCGCCCCAACCGGCGGGGCCCTCGACGAGCGCGACCTCGCGCTCGGTGATCCCGCGGAAGCGCACCCGCATCGGCAGGGAGACCACGTGGAGCCGCTCGAGGAGCTCGTCGGTCGTCGGCGTCACGGGGGTCACGCCCTACACGCTAACGTCGAGTCCATGACGGAGCAGAGCAGCGCGCAGGACACCGCCGGGAACCCCTTCGACCCCACGCAGTGGCGTGCGGTGCCCGGATTCGAGGACCTCACCGACCTCACCTACCACCGGCACGTGGGCGAGGGCCGCGCCAACGGCATCGTCCGGATCGCGTTCGACCGGCCCGAGGTGCGCAACGCGTTCCGCCCGCACACCGTGGACGAGCTGTACCGGGTGTTCGACCACGCCCGCCGCACCCCCGACGTGGGCACGGTGCTGTTCACCGGAAACGGACCGAGCCCCAGGGACGGCGGCTGGGCGTTCTGCTCCGGCGGCGACCAGCGGATCCGCGGGCGCTCCGGCTACCAGTACTCCATCGAGCACGACTCGGACGTGGCGGGCGCGACCGCGGACAAGGTGGACGAGGCGCGGGTCAAGGCCGAGGGCGGACGCCTGCACATCCTCGAGGTGCAGCGGCTCATCCGGACCATGCCGAAGGTCGTGATCTGCCTGGTGAGCGGCTGGGCGGCCGGCGGAGGACACTCGCTGCACGTGGTGAGCGACCTGACGCTGGCGAGCCGCGAGCACGCGCGGTTCAAGCAGACCGACGCCGACGTGGGCTCCTTCGACGCCGGCTACGGCAGCGCCTACCTGGCCAAGCAGGTGGGACAGAAGTTCGCGCGCGAGATCTTCTTTCTGGGCCAGCCGTACACCGCCGAGGAGATGTTCCACATGGGCGCGGTCAACCGGGTCGTGGACCACGCCGAGCTCGAGAACACCGCCGTCGAGTGGGCGCGGCTCATCAACACCAAGTCGCCGACCGCCCAGCGGATGCTCAAGTTCGCGTTCAACCTCACCGACGACGGCCTCATGGGCCAGCAGGTGTTCGCCGGCGAGGCCACCCGCCTGGCCTACATGACCGACGAGGCCGTCGAGGGCCGCGACGCGTTCTTGCAAAAGCGTGAGCCGAACTGGGACGACTTCCCGTACTACTACTGAGGCCGGGGATTCGACGCCGGCATTCCGACGTCCTGTGCAGAACCTGGTCCCCGCGGGCATGGAGCAGCTCGCGGACCGACCCGGCGGCCGCCCCCGCGTAGGGTCTGCAGACCATGGCCGAACCCCGCGACGCGCACGAGCCCCCCGCCGCGACCCGCGAGCTGCGCGCCCTGCCCGTGCCCGCGGGCCCCGCGGTCCGCGACGTGTTCCCGGCCCTGCGCGACCTGCTCGCCGACCGCGGGCCGGCCCTGCTGCCCGTCCCGGCAGACGACCCCGCGCGCACCCGGATCCTCACCGACGCCCTGCGCCCGGGCGAGCCGATCGACCCCCGCGCCACGCTCGTGGTGAGCACCTCCGGCTCGACGGGCACACCGAAGGGCGCGATGCTCTCCGCGGACGCGCTCGCCGCGTCGGCCGCCGCCACGGACGCGGTGCTCGGCGGGCCGGGCCGCTGGGTTCTCGCGCTCCCGGGCCACCACATCGCGGGCCTGCAGGTGATGTTGCGCTCGCTGCGCGCGGGCCACGAGCCGGTGATCGTGGACGTCGCGGACGGCTTCGACCCCGCCGCGCTCCCGGCAGCCGTCGCCGCCGCCGATGCGGCCCCGCGCGCCTACTCCTCGCTCGTGCCCGGCCAGCTCGCCAAGGTCCTCGACCACCCCTCCCCCGACCCGGCGGCCGCCCTCGCCGACCTCGACGCGGTCCTGCTCGGCGGGGCCGCCGCCGCGCCCGCCCTGCTCGAGCGCGCCGCCGGGGCCGGCATCCGCGTGGTCCGCACGTACGGCATGAGCGAGACCGCCGGGGGCTGCGTGTACGACGGCCTGCCGCTCGACGGGGTCACCGTGGAGGTCGACGACGACGACGAGGGCCGCGTCTGGCTCGCCGGCCCGCAGCTCGCGCTGGGATACCGCAACGCGCCCCACCACGAGGCGTTCGCCCGCGAGGGCTGGTTCCGTACCGACGACGCCGGCCGGATCGGCGACGACGGCCGCCTGCGGATTCTCGGGCGGCTCGACGAGGCGCTCAGCGTGGGTGGCCTGACCCTCCTTCCCCAGTCCGTCGAGGACGCGCTGCGGCGGCACGCGGCGGTGATCGACGTCGTCGTCGTCGGACTCCCCGATGCGCGGCTGGGCACCCGGCCCGTCGCCGCGGTCACCCTCCGGGCCCCGGCCACCGCCGCCGAGCTGCGCGCACACGTCACCGGGCTGCTCGGCGAGCACTCCGCGCCGACCTCGGTGGCGGTGGTGGACGCGCTGCCGCTCCTGCCCGGAGGCAAGGTGGACCGGCGGGGCGTGGCCGGGGCGTTCGCGGCGGGGTCGATAATCGGCACATGACCGCCGAGACCGACCCGCACCCCGACACGCCCGCCCGCTCCGGAGGCGCCTCGCTAGCCGACTGGCTCGAGGGCGCCCGCCCCCGCACGTGGCCCAACGCGGCCGCGCCCGTCATCGTGGGCTCGGCGTGCGCCGCGCTCGCCGGCGGGTTCGTGTGGTGGAAGGCCCTGCTCGCGCTGGTGGTGGCGTGGTCGTTCATCGTGGGCGTCAACTACGCCAATGACTACTCCGACGGGGTCCGCGGCACCGACGACGACCGCGTGGGCCCGCTCCGGCTCGTCGGCTCGGGGCTGGCCGCGCCCGCGACGGTCAAGAAGGCCGCGTTCGGCTTCCTCGGTCTGGGCGGCGTCGCGGGGCTGGTGCTGAGCTGGTTCTCGGCGCCGTGGCTCATCGTCGTGGGGCTGGTGTGCATCCTCGCGGCCTGGTTCTACACGGGGGGCTCGCGGCCGTACGGCTACCGCGGGCTCGGCGAGGTGGCGGTGTTCGTGTTCTTCGGCCTCGTCGCGGTGACGGGCACGCAGTTCACCCAGCTCGGCTCGGTGACCTGGTACGCCGTGGTGGCCGCGGTGGCGGTGGGCAGCTTCTCCTGCGCCGTCAACCTCACCAACAACCTGCGCGACATCCCCTCGGACACCGCCGCCGGCAAGGTCACCCTCGCCGTGCGCCTCGGCGACTCGCGGACCCGCGGCCTGCACGCGCTGCTCGAGATCTTCGTCCCCCTGCTCGCAACGGTCGCGCTGGCCTTTGCCACCCCGTGGGCGCTGCTCGCTCTGCTGGCGATCCCCGTCGCGTGGAAGGCCAACGCCCCGGTCCGCGCCCGCGCCACCGGCGTGGGACTCGTCCCCGCGCTCACCATGGCGGGGATGGCGATGCTCGCGTGGAGCGTGCTCTTCGCGGGGGGACTCGTCGCGGCCTCGCTCTGATCGCCCCACGCACGACGCGACCCCGGTGGCCGGCCCTCTCGTCGAGGGCGACCACCGGGGTCGTAGGTGTTCACCGGCGGCCTGCGCGACCGCCGGGAGCCTGATCAGCCGCGACCGTTGGCGACCTCCGGGCCGGGGGCCTGGGCGGGGGCGCCGGCGGCGACCGTCGGGGTGACCTCGCGGGCCGGGGCGCCGGTGGCCGAACCGCTGGAGCCGTTCTCGCCGGTGGTCGAGCCGCTGGAGCCGTTCTCGCCGGTGGTCGAGCCGCTGGAGCCATTACCGCCGGTGGTGGTGGACCCCGGCAGCACGGGCAGGACCGACGTCGAGCCCGGCGTCGAGGACCCGCCGTTCAGCAGCAGGCTGAGACCGGCCAGGCCGAGCAGTCCGACGCCGGTGACTGCGAGGACCGGGGCCAGGTTGCCGAGCGAGCCGCTGTCGATCGTGGACCCCGGTGCCGTCACCTCGACCTTGCCGTTGCCCTCGCCGTTCGTCCCACTCGTGGTGGTCGAACCCGGGACATCGATGAGCGAGCCGCCGGTCGTCTCGGTCTCTCCCGTGACCGTGGTGTCGCCGGTGGTCGTGGAACCGGGGACGTCGATGAGCGAGCCGGAGGTCGTCTCGCCCCCGGTCGTGTCGCCGGGAGCTTCGGTCGTGGTCTCGCCGGTCGAGTCGGTCTGGCCGAGCGAGGCGAGCGGTGCGCCGAGCACGGGCCCGAGGCTCTGGGTGTCGATCGTGCCGTCGGCACCGCCGGTCGCCTGGCCGGTGCCCGTCGAGCCCTGGAGCGAGCCGGATGTGGTCTGGTCGTCGCGGGTGTCCGGCTCGGCGGTGCCGGGCTGACCTCCGCCGCTGTTGTCCGGCGTGGTCTGGCCGGTGGAGCCGCTGTCCCCGGTGAGCGACCCGACGAGCCCGGCCACCACGCCGAGCACCGCGTCCGCGCCGGCGGAGCCGGTGGTGATCTGGCCGTCCGCCTGGGCTTCGCCGCCGAGGCCGCCCTGGAGGTCCACGGCCGAACCGGCCTGCGCGCCGGCGGGCGGGGTGCCGTCCTGCTCGTTGACGGTGACGGTCACGGGCACCGTCACCGGCATGCCGTAGAGGGTGCCGCTCACCTGGACGGTGTAGACGCCGGCCGTGTTGGCAGTGCCGGTGATGATGCCGGACTCCTCGTCGTACGTCATGCCGTCGGGCAGGCCCGTGACGCCGGTGACCTCGAGGCCGGCGTGGGACCCCGTCGCGGCGAGGGCCTCGATGTCGAGGCTCTGCTCGACACCGGCGTTGAAACTGGCGTTGGCGGAGAGGGAGACGGCCTGGACGTCGTCTCGCGAGGTGGGTGCGTCGGGGGCGGCCACGACGACGCCGCCGACGAGGGCGGCGGCGGCCGCGACGGCCACGGGGGCGACGAGTCGACCGCGAGCGGCACGACGAGGGCGGGCGAGTCGAACACGCATCGACTGGATCCTTCCGGAGAACGGGACGTGCACCCCCGAGGGCCGAGGGCACGACTGAGCACTCGCCACACTAATCCCAAGAGTCTCATGTGTCCACTCTTGTCACTTGATTCACATCAGTAACACACCCCCTGGGGCATATCTTGTGCGCTGAACCCACAACAGACGTCAGGCCCGACCCCCCGTCGGGGTCGGGCCTGAGCGCGTAGGGGCGCCGGGGCCGGCCGGGTCCTATTCGCCCAGGCTGCCGCCGGCCGTGCCGAGGAGACCGAGCAGCGCGGTGGGCGCCGACTCGGCGCCCGCACCGGTGGTCGCACCGCCGGTCGTGGCCGCGCCCGCGGCGCCCTCGGCCCCAGCACCCCCGGCCCCGTCGGCAGTGGCATCACCCTGGGCGGCCTCGCCACTTCCGGACAGGACCGGCTGCAGCGTGCACACGGCCCGCGAGAGCGACCCCGTGTCGCCGAGTACGGCGGGCAGCATCCGGACGAGCGCGTCGGCGACCACGGTGAGCAGACCCACGGGGACCGACTCCCCCTCCTCGCCGAGCAGCGGCAGGAGCCCGGCGGCCAGCGACGAGCCGTCGGCCGCACCCTCGCCGCCGAAAGCGGCACAGAGGTCAGGGGTGGTGACGCCAGGCGCGGTCCCGTCCTCGCCGGGCAGGGTCTCGCCGTCGCCGGTTGCGCCGCCGTCGGCGCCGGACGCACCGTCGCCGGCGCCGGACGCACCGTCGCCGACGCCCTCGCCGTCCGCGGCCGCTCCGACCCGGTCGGCGGCAGGACTGCCGCCACCGGCGGCCTCGGCGACGGTCACGGACACCGCCTCGGACCGGGTCTCCTGGCCGCTGGTCACCGTGACGAGGAGGTCATAGGTGCCGGCGCGCGTGGGTGTCCCGGAGATGATCCAGCCGTCCTGGGTGAGCCCGTCGGGCAGGCCCGTCACGGTGACGGTGGTCCCGTCGGGCACGGCCCCACCTGCAGCGCCGGCGACGACCGGCTCGAGGTCCAGCACGACCGGCGTGCCGACGCGCATCTCCGGGGCGGCGTCCCCCTGGGCGTTCTGCGCGAGGCGGAGGTCGTCGGCCACGACGGCGCCCGGGGCGGTGACGGCGACGACGACCCCTCCGCCCATCACGGCGGCCGCCGCCACGGCGGCGCCGGCGACCATCGAGCGGGCACGGGGAGCGGTACGGGGAGAACGGCGCTGGAACATGAGATCACCTGTCGTCCGGGGAAGCGGGACCCGGCCGCCGATACGACGGCCACGGGTGCACATTACGTCACAACTTTCACATAGGCCACACCCGTCACAGCCGAGCCCCGAATGGAGAACGGGGGTAACACTCTCGTCACGCCGTGCGAATAAGGGGCTGCGGGGCCGGGACGACAGTCCCGGCCGTGCGGCCTGAACGCCGAACCCGCCCACCCGCCGGTGGGCGGGCCTTGACAGAACTGAGACACTATTGTTATGAGATCACGGGTGCTCTTCGCCAGCTGCGCTATCGCGCTGGTCGCCGCGTCGTGCGCTCAGCCGGAGCCCCACGTGCTCTCCGAGGCGCCGGGTCAGACGTCGGCGTCCGAACTGACCACCGCGAGCAGCACCACGGAGGGCCAGGACCGGCCCGGCCGCTTCGTCGCCCGCTGCGCCACCGAGGCCGACGGCGGGACGCCGGGCATGACCATCTTCACCGACGGCTCCCAGGGTGTCACCGACCACTGCCTCAGCCGCTACTACATCGGCGTCCAGCCGGTCCCGGGTGCGGTCTATGTGCCCGACGAGGATGCCGGCACCCACGCACCCACCCGTGAATCGGCGATCGCCGACGGCGGCTGGACCCCCGCCCAGCCGCGCACGGACGCCGGCCCGCGGGATCCCCTGCCCGACGCCGACCGGACACCGGACGGCCAGGACTCCCCCGTCACGCGCGACGAGGAGGCCGACGACGACCTCGCCACGGCGCCGGACGCGCCGACAGACCCGACCGATCCGACCTCGCCGTCCCCGGATGGCCCGACCACCGGCGAGCCCGGTACTGAGGAACCGGGCACCGAGCCGACGACGCCCGGCGACGGAACCACGACGCCCCCCGGCGTGCCCGGGGATCCCGGCGACGGCACAGGCTCCTCCGAGCCCGCGGAGCCGACTGGTTCGGACACGCCCACGACCACGGTGCCGACCGTCACCGAGTCGCCGGCGAAGCCGCCCTCGTCGCTGGAGACGTCCGTGACGTCGACGGCGCCGTCCGGGCCGCTGAACTCGGCCTTGCAGGCCCCCCTGCTGTCCTCGGTCCCCACGAGCTGACCGCAGTTCCCACGAACAGTCGCGGCCGGGGCCGAGGGCGCCGGACGGCGGGGCCAGTCAGGCCTCGTCCATGCGGCGGCGCAGGTCCTCGCGCTTTTCGCGGCGGCCGGCGTCCACCGTCGTGATGTCCGAGTTGATCTCGGCGCGCAACCGGGTGAACAGCACCATCGAGAGCGGCAGGGCGATCACCACCGCGAGGATCGCGGCCACCAGGACCGGAACCTGCACGTCGAAGAGCAGACCGATGCCGATGATCGCCAGCGTGATGAGCAGGACGAGCAGCAGCCGCAGGATCGTGTAGAACACCATGTTCCGCGCCAGGCGCGCGCCCGGCCGGGGCCGGTGGGTGTCCTGGGTGATCTCGGTGGTCTCGTCACGGTCGCTCATGGCCTCCAGGATACGTACCCTGGTTTCCAGGAGGTTCGAGTGATCTGGCTGTTCGCACTCATCGGAGTGATTACCGTGGCGGTTCTGCTGTGGCGCGCCTTCGGGCCGGGCTCACGGCCCGAGCCCCCGCGGATGATCGCGCCCGACGACGACCCGGACTTCCTCCGCGACCTGGACCGGCGCAAGCCCCTCGACCCCTGAGTCCCACCGGGGTCACTCCCCGCGCCACTGGGGGGTGCGCTTCTCGAGGAACGCCGTGATGCCCTCCTGGGCATCACAGGTCACCGCGTTGGTCGCCATGGTCTCGGCCATGTCGCGGTAGGCGTCGGCCTGCGGCACGTCGATCTGGCGGTAGAAGGCCTGCTTGCCGATCTCCAGCGTGAGCGGGCTGGCCTGCGCGATCTGCGCGGCGAGCTCGTCGACGCGCTCGCGCAACCGCTCGGCCGGGACGGCCTCGTTGATCAGGCCCCAGTCCACCGCGGTGGCGGCGTCGATCGTCTCGCCGGTGAGGAGCATGTGCAGCGCCCGCTTGCGGCCGATAGCGCGGGAGACCGCGACCATCGGCGTGGAGCAGAAGAGCCCGATCTTGACGCCCGGCGTGCCGAAGCGCGCGGTGTCGACGGCGACGGCGAGGTCGCAGCTCGCCACGAGCTGGCAGCCGGCGGCGATCGCGTGGCCCTGGACCTCGGCGATCACGGGCTGGCGGATCGCCTGCAGGGACTCCATGAGCTCCACGCAGGTGTCGAAGACCTCGCGCTCCTGCTCGAGGGTCCGTCCGACCATCTCGGACAGCTCGTGGCCCGCCGAGAGGACGGGCCCCGACCCGGTGAGCACGACGACGCCACACGACGGGTCGTCGCCGAGTTCGCGGACGGCGGCCGTGGCCTCGCGCATCATCTGCAGCGAGAGCGGGTTGCGCCGGTTCGGGCGGTCGAGGGTGACGCGCCCGATCGGGCCGGTGCGGTCGACGGTGACGAAGGGAGTGCTCATCAGGGCCTCCGGGGGCGGGGTCGCGGACAGCGGGGGTTGCCCCCGGTTCTACCCCGACGAGCGGGTCAGCGCCCGAAGAGCGAGGAGAAGAAGCCCCCGCCCTGAGCCCCCGAGGCCGTGGCGGCGTCCGTCTCGGCCCGGGAGTGCTGGCCGCCGCACCACTGCGGGGCGGGGACGGTGGCCTTGACGGCGTCGATGTGCTGGCCGCAGCCGGCCCAGGTGGTCTTGCCGCAGACCGTGCAGGTGGCGGGACGACACATGGTGAACTCCTCGGGATCGTGATTCCGGGGCGACGATAGCCCGCTTTGATACCCCATAGGGTATGCGAATACATGCATGCACGCCAGTCGTCGGCACGAGGCTCACACCCGGGGGTCGCTACACCGGCCCGCCCGGTCGTTACTCCTGCCGCTCCCCGGGCCGCCAGATCCGGTCGACCTCGTCGGTGGCCTCGCGCAGCCGCTCGGTGTGCGCCACGCAGTCCTCCCACCGCGGCAGCCGGCCGGAGGCCGCCACGTCGAGGAGCCCCGGGGCGTCCCGGTCCTTGTCGCTCATGACGTGCGTGATCGGGGTGCCATCGAGCGCCATGTCCGGCCAGTCGATCGCCAGGTTCGGATCGAAGGCGTCCACGGCGTGCTCCGCCCCGGGCCGCCACCCCTCGGAGCACAGGTACATCACGGTGGACTGCGGCTCGAGCGCGAGGAACCCGTGCGCGACGCCCTCGGGCAGGTACAGCGCCCGTTGCTCCACGGAGTCGAGGATCACGCCGGCCCATTCGCCGAAGGTCGGCGAGCCCACACGTACGTCCACCACCACGTCGAACACGGTCCCGGCCGGGCACAGGACGTACTTGGCCTGCCCGGGCGGCACCTCGGCGTAGTGCAGGCCGCGCAGCACGCCCTCCCCGGACACGGACACGTTGACCTGGGCGAGGTCGAAGCGGTGGCCGGCCATCCGGCGCAGGGCCACGTCGGTGAAGGCCTCGTGGAAGACCCCGCGGTCGTCGGGGATCTGTCGCGGCGTGATCTCCCACGCCCCCGTCACACTCAGTTCACGCAGCTGCACGTGCGGACCGCCTCCCTCGTCGTCGGCCACCCACCCTAGCCGCGCATCGCCTCCACGATCTGGGCCGTGGACCACTCGCCGATCCGTAGGCAGTCCAGCGCCGCGTCGTGCAGGTCGGCGTCGTCGCTCCAGCCCGTCACCACGAACTGGAACACGTAGGTGGCCTCGGCATCGCTCCAGCCCACGATGAGGCTGGACGTGGACATCTCGCCGGGCTCGGCGGTATAGGTACCGCGGAGGAACCGGTACACGCTGCGCACCGCGCCCGCGTCCTCGTCGCCCTCCCCGGCCACGTCCTCGGTCGGGGTCCATGCCTCGAGGGCCTCGGCGGTCGCCGCGATCGCCGCGACGGCGTCCTCGGTCGACATCGCCGGGGCCACGCGAGCGCACGTGGCCACGGCGTTGGGCGAGAAGCCGTCCCGGTGGGCGCCGGGGTCGACGTAGATCACCGCCGACGGCTCGGGCGAGGCGATCTGCTGCCACGGCGGGTTGTCCACCCACGTCAGTGGCTGGGCGGCCACCGCCATCGGCGGGGTCGCCTCGAGGGTGCGGCCGGTGGCGGCGCAGTACTCCTGGATCGACGTCACGACCTCAGCCCGCCAGTCCGGCGCCGGAGATGTGTGCCCCGCCGTCCACCACGAGGGTGTGGCCGGTGATCCAGTGCGCGTCGTCGGAGAGCAGGAAGGCGACCGGGCCCGCGATGTCGTCGGGCACGCCCAGGCGGCCCGCGGGCAGCGCGGAACTCATCCGCTCCTCACGTCCATCACCGGTGTAGAGGGCCTCGGCGAACCGGGTCTTGACCACGCCCGGGGCCACCGCGTTGACACGGACCGCGGGGCCGAGCTCCACGGCGAGCTCCTGCGTGAGCCGCCCGATGAGCGCCTTGGTGGCGCCGTACCAGCCGATCCCGGGCGACGGCGCGAGCCCGGCGATGGAGGCCACGTTGACGATCGCCCCGCCCCGCTCGGCGAGCCCCGAGTGGTAGACCTTCTGCGTCCACGCCAGGGTGCCGATCGCGTTGACCTCGGAGATCTTGCGCGCCGCCGCCAGGTCCAGGTCCACGGTCCGTCCGTACGCGGGGTTGATCCCGGTGTTGTTGACCAGCAGGTCGACCGGTCCGAACGCCTCCTCCGCGCGGGCCAGCACCTCGCGCTGATGGTCCTCGTCGTCACTCTTCCCCGCCACCGCGAGCACCCGCTCGGGCGAGCCGATCTCGCCGAGCGCCGCGTCGAGCCCCTCCTGCCCGCGCGCGGTGATGACCACGGAGGCGCCCTCCGCCACGAGGCGGCGTGCGATCCCGAGCCCGATGCCGCGGCTCGCGCCGGTGACGAGCGCGGTGCGGCCGGCGAAACGCCCCGGCACGACCGGGCCGGTCCGGGGGGCGGGGAGCGGGGTAGGGGTCACGGGCTTCTCCTCACGTCGGTGATGTCCCCTCATGCTAGGGGAGAGCGGTTCGCGGATGAGCACGGGAAATGCCGTCGGCGCCCGTGTCGGCGTGACGGAGCCGGGCCGGTCGGGCGATAGAGTATCGGGCAGGTTCACCTCCGGTCGCCTCTGAGGCGGCCCTGATGCTCCCAGGATGTGCCGATGTCCCCCCTCGCCCCGCGCGGTGCCACGGACACCCCCACGCGACCGGTGCTCGACATCCCCGGTCCGCGGTGGTTCGGCCCGGACGACGCCATCTGGCGGGTGCACGGCGACGTCTCCACCCCGATCGGCATCACCACCGGACTGCTCATGCTGGCGGCCAACCCGGCCTTCGCGTCGATCTTCCGCACCACCGGCTCCGTCGAGGGCCCGTGGCTGGCGGACGACTACCTCCACGACCTCGTGGAGCTCTCCACGTTCGGCACCGTCGACGACGCCGTGGTGACCATCGAACACGCCCGCACCGACCGCTCGTCCCACTCCGGCCACACCGAGCACGGCGACTTCTACTACGGCGCCGATCCCGAGCTCACCCGCTGGGCCCAGGCCGCCACCGCCTGGGCCCTCCTCGTGGCCTACCAGCGCTTCTCCGGCCGACCGCTGAGCCCGGCCGAGTCCGACGAGTTCGTCGAGCAGTCCGCCCGCCTCGCCCACCTCCAGGGCGTGCGGTCCGCCCCGACCACGGTCCGTGAGCTCGAACGGCTGCTCCGAGGCGCCACCGACCGCGTCCGCGCCACGACCGCCGGCCGCCGGCTCGCCGCCCGGCTGCGGGAGACCGCCCGCCCGTGCTCCGGCGTCCGCGACACGTCCGTCGACTCGGTGACCGGCCACAAGCGGTGCGAGACCGTGGTGGCCGCCGCGGCCAGCCTCGTCCCCTCGGATGTTCGGCGCGCGCTGGGGCTGCCCGCCCGCCCGGTCAACCGCACCGCCGTCTTCGGCGAGCTCTCCGAGGCACACAAGGGCGTCTCCGCCCCCCGCCTCACCACGCGCGCCCCCATCGCGGCGCCATCGGCACTGCTCGCCGAGTCCTCCTGACCGGCGGGTCCGCGAGCCGTCCGGCCGCCTCGCCGGCCGCTGCTACCAGTGCCCGCGCAGCCGACCCTTGACGAACCCCGCCGCCTCCCACACCGCGTGCCGCGGCAGGTCGCGCCAGGCGATCCGTCCGATCGGCGTGATCCGCACGTCCAGTCCGGTCGCCCTCCGCATCCACATGGCGGTGCGCCGGGCGTGGGGCCGGTTGGTGACGACGACGACGCGGCGCCATCCCCGGTCGCGGGCGATCGCGCCGAGTGCCGTGGCCTCCCCCCACGTGGTGCGCGGTTCCGGCCGGAAACGCAGGATCTCGGCCCCGCCCGGCCGGAGCGGCCCCACGCTGAGCCGCTGGACGACGCGGTCGAACCGCCCGCCGGGGTCGCTCACGACGAGGGTGCCCGCATAACCGGCCGCGACGAGGTCGCGGGCGAGCCGGTCGCGGCCGTCGTCGGCTCCCGCGAGCAGCACCACCGCGTCCGCCCGGGCCGGCCCGTCGCCGCGGTAGCGCAGGAGGTGGGCGGTCCAGGCCGCGAGCGCGGCGGCGACGGCCGCCACGGCGATGCCGGCCACGGGCGCCGCTCGGCGGAGTCGGCGGGCCGGGCTCAGGAGCCGGGTTCTCGTGGTCACGATCCGGGTCCCCGGAGGTCTCCTCGCTCCCGTTGTTCGCCCCAGCCCTCGTGGGCGATCGCGCGGGCGAGGTCCTGCGTCCAGTCCGCCATCGGCGCCAGCCCGACGGCACGCCACGAGGCGTCGGAGAGCACCGAGAACGCCGGCCTCGGGGCGGGGCGCGAGAACTCCTCGGTGGTGCAGGGGCGCACCCGCTCCGGGTCCGCGCCGGACCACGTGAACACCGCCCGGGCGAGGTCGCACCACGTCGCCCGGCCGCCTCCGGCCAGGTGCAGGGTCAGGCCCCGCGCGTCGAACTCGCCGCGGGCCTCCCCACCCACGAGGCCGAGGAGCCGATCTGCCAGCGATGCCGCGTACGTGGGCGAGCCCCACTGGTCGTCAACCACGGTGAGCGTCTCGCGCTCCCGCTCGAGGCGGGCCATCGTGTCGACGAAGTCCGAGCCGCGCAGCCCCTGCCCGTGGCGCACGGGACCGGTGTACACCCAGGCGGTGCGCACGATCGTCGTCTCGGGGTACACCAACAGCGCTGCCTGCTCCCCCGCGAGCTTGGTGCGCCCGTACGCGGTCGCCGGCTCGGTCGGGTCGTGCGGCTCGAGTGCCGGAGCGGTGGCCGGGTCGCCCCCGCCGGGGACCTCGCCTGAGAAGACGTAGTCGGTGCTGAGGTGGATCAGCCGGATCCCCCGGTCGCGGCACGCCACGGCCAGCGATGCCACCCCCTCGGCGTTGACCGCGTGGGCGGCGGCCTCGTCGGACTCCGCGCCGTCGACATCGGTGTACGCGGCCGCGTTGATCACGACCTCCGGTGCGTGGCGGTCCAGGGCCGAGGCGATCGACGCCGGATCGGTGAGATCGAGCTCGTCGCGGCCCACCGCAACTGCGCCGCCGGCGAGCCGGGACCTCGAGCGCGCGTCCAGGTGGTGCCCGAGCTGTCCCCGGCCGCCGGTCGCGAGGATCCGCGGCCACCGGCCGTCGCTCACAGCCTGCGCCCCTTCTCGCGGCGCAGGATCTCGAGGAGGTACGTCCCGTAGCCCGACTTGCTGAGTTCCCGGCCGCGGGCGGTGAGCTCGTCGTCGTCGAGATACCCCATCCGCCACGCCACCTCCTCCGGCGCGCCGATCTTGAGCCCCTGGCGGTCCTCGATGGTGCGGACGTAGTTGCCGGCGTCGAGAAGCGAGTCGTGCGTGCCCGTGTCCAGCCACGCCGTGCCGCGCGGCAGAACCTCGACCTGCAAACGGCCCTCGCGCAGGTAGTGGCGGTTGATGTCGGTGATCTCGTACTCACCGCGATCGGACTTGTGCAGGCCCCGAGCCACGTCCACGACATCCGCACTATAGAAGTAGAGACCGGGGACGGCGAAGTCGGACCGGGGGTTCTCCGGCTTCTCCTCGAGGCTGATCGCGCGGCCGTCGGCGTCGAAGTCGATCACCCCGTACTCGCTCGGGTCGGAGACGCGGTAGGCGAACACCGCGCCGCCGTCGAGGTGCGCGAAGCGGCGCAGCTGCGTGCCCATGCCGGGGCCGTAGAAGATGTTGTCGCCCAGGATGAGCGCCACCGGCTCGCCACCGATGTGGTCCGCGCCCAGCACGAACGCCTGCGCCAGCCCCTCCGGCGCCGCCTGCTCCACGTAGCTCAGGGTGATGCCGAACTGGCTGCCGTCGCCGAGCAGCCTACGGAACTGGGGCGCGTCCTGCGGCGTGGTGATCACCAGTATGTCGCGGATGCCCGCGAGCATGAGCGTGGTGAGCGGGTAGTAGATCATCGGCTTGTCGTACACCGGCATGAGCTGCTTGCTCGTGGCCAGGGTGAGCGGGCTCAGGCGGGTGCCGCTGCCTCCGGCCAGGACGATGCCCTTCATCGCGCGCCCTCCTCGAGCACCTTCTCGGTCTGCGCGTACTTCTGCTCGACACGCTCCTTGACCGGCTCCCACCAGGCGCGGTTCTCGCGATACCAGGTGATCGTCTGCTCGAGGCCCGCCCGGAAGTCCGTGTACCGCGGGTCCCACCCCAGCTCGTCGCGGGTTCCGCGCGCGTCGATGGCATAGCGCAGGTCATGGCCGGGGCGGTCGGTGACATGGTCGAAGCCCGGGTCGTCGCCGGTGCCGACGACCCCCATGAGGTCGCAGATCATCCGCATCACCTCGAGGTTCGACCGCTCGCCGTCGGCCCCGATGAGGTACGTCCGGCCGTCCCGGCCCGCGTCGAGGACGCGCAGGACCGCAGCGTTGTGGTCGTCGACGTGGATCCAGTCCCGGACGTTGGCACCACTGCCGTAGAGGCGCGGGCGGCGGCCGTCGAGGATGTTGGTGATCTGCCGCGGGATGAACTTCTCCACGTGCTGCCGCGGGCCGTAGTTGTTGGAGCAGTTGCTCAGCGTGGCGCGCACCCCGAAGCTGCGCACCCACGCCCGGACCAGCATGTCCGCGCCCGCCTTGGTCGCCGAGTACGGGCTCGACGGGTTGTACGCCGTCTCCGGGGTGAACTTGGCGGGGTCGTCGAGTTCCAGGTCGCCGTACACCTCGTCGGTCGAGACGTGGTGCAGGCGGGCACCGTGGCGGCGGCAGGCCTCGAGCACGGTGTACGTGCCCACGATGTTGGAGTGCACGAACGGCCACGGCGTGGCCAGCGAGTTGTCGTTGTGACTCTCGGCCGCGAAGTGCACTACCGCGTCGTCGGGTCCCGTGAGTTCGGCGACCAGGCGATCGGTGACGGCGGCGTCCGCGCAGTCCGCCTCTACCAGCTCCACCCGGTCGCCCGGCAGCCCGTCCAGGCTCGCGCGGTTGGCGGCGTACGTCATCGAATCCAGCACCGTGACCTGCGCGTCCGGACGATCGCGGATCACGGTGTGAACGAAGTTGGCGCCGATGAACCCGGCTCCCCCGGTGACGACGAGGCGCATGGCTGCAACACTACCGGCCGCGTCGCTCCCGGCCCGGCGGCATCTGCTCCGGCAGCTGTCCGGTTCCGATGGCATCTGCTCCGGCAGCTGTCCGGTTCCGATGGCATCTGCTCCGGCAGCTACCGGGGCCGCGCATCCTCGCCCCTGTTCGCGCTCGTCTGCGATGGCGCCAGCCGTGGCAGACGAGCGCGAAGGGTGGCGGTGACGCAATCGGGCCCCCGCGGGCAACCGCAGAGCACGCTCCGATCACGACCGCAGGGGCCTGCGGAATTCCTGCGCCTGCTGCTGCTCCATGACGGTCGTGAGGATGCGGCCGAGCCGCGCAGAATCGGTCGCGTGCTTCATCAACCAGCGGGACACCCGGAAACCGTCGGCCTCGATCTCGATCTGCCTCACCTTCTCCTCGTCGAGGACAGCCCGAACATGCTCCACCCCACGCTCCGCCCCGTACTTGGTCACGCCGTCACACTCGCCGACGAGGTTGTACTCCTCCCAGAACATGTCCACCCGCACGACCCGACCAGACGACAGCCGGAGCTCCACCTGCAACTCTGGCGCGGGGAGTCGGAGTCGGTGGATCGCCAGCCTGCTGATCGATTCCAAGACCGATTCGGCCCTGCCGTCCGCGAACCCGATCACCGAGCGAGCATGTGCGATCCCGGAGCGGCCGGCCGCGGCGTCGAGTTCCGCCCGCAGGTCGGCGAGAGTGCACTTCCCGGTCTTCATGGCGGCGTCCGCCGCGCACAGTGCACCGGCGAAGCGCCGCTGCCGAGCTACGTCCACCACCGTGCGGGCCACCGAGGTCACCGGCATGCCGTCCACCTCGGTGACCGCACCGTCGAGGTCGGCGCTGTGGCAGATCGCGAAGTCGCTCGCGCGGGTTCCACTACCCGGCCGTTGTCGCGTCGTCGTCACCCTCCTCGCATCCAGGTCGTGCACCGGCAGACCGTGTACCGCCAGCGCCGAGACATGGGAGATGACCGTGCCGTCGCGATGCCCGGACGCCGCGGCCCTGGCGCGCAGGGCGATCCGGTCCTCCGTGGCGAACACGCCGGTCGGGACATCCGCCCCCGCGACGTAGAGGCCGCGACGGACGCGGACCAGTTCACCTGTGCGGATAAGGGACTCGAGCCGGCGGCGGGTCACGCCGCGTTCGACGAGTTCGGCGGAGGAGACGAGGCGGGGTGCGGTGCCGTTGCTGCTCATGTCCCGGATCATCGCGCGCCCGAGTTGCCGAACCGCCAGCGAGAGCGCGTGCGCGGCCGAACCTGTGGAGACGCCCGGCCTTGTGGAGAGCGTCGGCCTCCACTTCTGGCGGGCGGGGGCTCCTCGGATTCGAGCTCCCGCGTCTGATCGCCACCGGACGTCGATGCGGGCCGCCCTCGGCTGTCCCGCCATGCCCTGTGCGAGCATCCGCCCCCTTACACGCAAATCCGCCACGGCTCGCGCCAGTGCAGACGAACGCGTACAGGGGCGAGGATCCGATGGCACGGCATCCGCACCAGCACATGCCCCACCGGTACGGCGGTTGCTAGAGCAGATGCCGGGGGCGGGCAGATGCCGGGGGCGAGCAGACGCCGGGGGCGAGAGAGCTCAGTCCTCGAGGTCGTCCGACCGCTCCCCCCACAGCCCTCGGTACTTGTCGAGCATGGCGGCTCGGCGGCGGGACTGCGCGTCGGTGGCGGAGGTGTCGCGGGGGATGACGAAGATCTGTTCCTCGGCCGGGATACCGGCGCGGAGCTGGCGCACGCGCAGGACCTCGGCGTCGAGCCTCGCCCCGTAGAGGACCCCGATGTTGACCAGCCACAGCCAGAACAGGAAGACGATGATGCCGGCGAGCGAGCCGTACGTGCGGTTGAAGCTGCCGAAGTTGGTGACGAAGAAGCCGAACCCGGCAGTGGCCACGGCGATCACCGCGAGCGCCGCCGCCGCGCCGAGCGAGAGCCAGTGGAAGCCACGGCCGGAGACGTTGGGCGTGAACCGGTAGAGGATCGCCAGCGCGAGGATCGCCGACAGCAGCGCGCCCGGCCACTTGACCACGCCCCACACGGCGAGAGCGGTCTCGCCGAGTCCGATCCAGTCCCCGACCCGCACGGCGACCGGTCCGGTGAACACCAGCGCCAGCCCGCCGAGGGTCACCAGGACCACGAGCAGGGCAGTGAGCAGCAGTCCCGACGGAAGCAGTCGCCACAGCGGGCGCCCCTCCTCCACCCCGAAGATCGCATTGATCGCGCGGCCGAGCGCCCGCACGTAGCGCGAGGAGGTCCACAGCGCCACGGCCACGCCCACCACGAGCGCGAAACCGGCCGCCTGCGTGGTGACCAGGGCCTCGACGGGGTCCCGGACCGGGTCGAGGATCGCGGGAGGGGCGACGTCCGCGAGCATGCCCATTACGGCGTCGACGGTCACCTGCCCCTGCCCGAGCACGCCGAGCAGCGAGACCACCACGAGGATCGCCGGGAAGAGCGAGAGCACGCCGTAGAACGCGAGCGAGCCGGCGAGGTCGGGCCCGCGGTCGCGGAGGAACTCGACCACCGAACGCACGAGTACCAACCGCACCGTGTGCAGCCGCCGCCGCGCAGTGGGCGCCCGCTGCGTACTGGACTCACGGGGCACGCCGGCTTCTCGGTTCGGCGGCTCGCCCTCTGTGCTCATAACCGGATTGTGACCCCCGGAGCGGGTTGTGACGGCGAGGCCCGCGGGCCCAGGATCAACCTCGGTCCCGGGCCTGTTCCGCCTGGGCGTCCCGACGGATGTCGGCGGCGTCGTCGATGGTCCGGCGCCGCTTCTCCTCGGCCTTGTCGCTGGCGGCGGTGTCGCGGGGCGGCAACTGGATGGTCTCCTCGGCCTCCATGCCGGCCTGTAGTTCGCGGGCGCGCTCGACCTCGGCGTCGACCTCGGCGCCGAAGAGGAACGCGTTATTGGTGATCCACAGCCACAGCAGGAACACGATGATCCCGGCGAGCGAGCCGTAGGTCGCGTTGTAACTGGAGAAGTTGGCCACGTAGAACCCGAAGGCAGCGGTGGCGAGCGCCCACACGAGCAGGGCGACCACGGCGCCGAGCGAGATCCACCGGAAGTTGGGTTGCTTGACGTTGGGGGCGAAACCGTAGAGGACGGCGAGGATGACGACGACGACGAGGACCAGCGCGGGCCACTTGGCGATGCCCCAGACGGTGACCGCGGCCGAGCCCAGCCCGATGAGGTCCCCGGCCAACTGGGCGATCGGTCCGCTGATGACCAGCATGAGGCCCGCGAGGCAGACCAGGAGCAGAAGCACGGCGGTCAGGGTGAGCATCGCGGGCTTGAGCTTCCACACCGGCCGCCCCTCCTCGACCTCGTAGATGCGGTTCATGGCGCGGCCGAACGCGCCGACGTAACCGGAGGCCGACCAGAGTGCGCCGAGCAGACCGGTGACCAGGGCGAGGCCCGCGGCGGGGGTGTTGACCAGCCCGTCGATGGGGCCGCGCACCGCGGCGAGCGTCTCCTCGGGGGCGGCGCCCTCGAGCAGTTCCATCACCGCGTCCACGGTGGCCTGCCCCTGGCCGAACACGCCGAGCAGCGACACCACGGCGAGCAGCGCGGGGAACAGCGAGAGGACGGCGAAGTAGGTCAGGGACGCGGCCAGGTCGGTGCACTGGTCGCGGCTGAACTCTCCGACGGCCCGCTTGAGACCGATTTTCCACGCCTTGCCCCGCAGGTCCGTCGGCGAAGACGGCTTACCCGCGTCCGGGTCGGCAGCCGGGCTGGGCTTGTCGGTGATGTCGCGATCGTCGTCGTGGGTGTTCGATGTACTCGTCGTCATATCCCGCGATACTCCCACCACCCGGTGCACTCCGCATCCGGCGACGGCCGCCGCCCGCGCCCGGCAACGGTTGACTCCGCCCATGACGCGCCTACTCTCGGGTCCATGAAGCTCACCGAGGAACTGGAAGCGAAGTTCAACGCGCAGATCACCCTCGAGTTCGAAGCCAGCCTGGTGTACCGCCAGTTGGCGATCGAGATGGATCTCATCGACCTGCCCGGGATGGCCACGTGGCTGCGGCGGCAGGCGGACGAGGAGATCGTCCACGCCAACAAGTTCATCGATCACCTCGATGCCCGCGGAAACCACCCGCGGATCGGCGACATCGCCGTGGGCGGGCTCGACGGGGCCGACGACCCCAAGAAGGCCTTCGAGATCGCCCTCGAGCACGAGCAGAAGGTCTCGGAGTCCATCCGCGACCTCTACCGTGCGTGCGACCAAGCCGGCGACATCGACTCGAACCCGCTGCTCAACTGGTTCCTCTCCGAGCAGATCGAGGAGGAGTCGACGATCGACGAGATCCTGGGCCGCCTCGATCACACCGGCGACGACGGTCCGGGGCTGCTGCGCTTGGACGCCGAGATGGCCGAGCGGCCCAACCGCGGCACCGAGGAGTGATCAGCCCCACCTCACAGCTCTGGTGCGATAGCGCCCAGAATGTCGTCGGCGAGGTCGGGCCGGCACACCACCACGTCGGGCAGGTACGTGTCGGCCACGTTGTACTCCAGCGGCGAGCCGTCCACGCGCAGCGCCACGAACCCCCGGGCCAGAGCGACCCCGGCCGGTGCCGCCGAGTCCCACTGGTACTGCCCCCCGGCGTGGATGTAGGCGTCCGCCTCGCCGCGCACCACGGCCGCGGTCTTGGCGCCCGCGGAGCCCAGCGGCGTGAGGTCGCCCCCCACCGCCTCCGCCACCGCGTCAGCGAACGCGGGCGGCCGCGAGGCCGAGAGCACGATCCTCGGCCGTGAGCCGCTCCGCGGCTCGAGGAGGCCCCCGCCGCTCACTCCGTGATTGCCGGTCGGAGCGGCGTAGACCTCGTCGTCGTCGGTCCCCAGCACCACCCCCAGCGCGGGTAGCGCCACCGCGGACGCGGTGAGCCGCGCCCGGGCCGGGTCGCCGTCGCGTTCCCACAGCGCAACGTGGACGGCCCAGTCGGGACGGTCGCCGAGGCCGTATTCGCGGGTGCCGTCGACGGGGTCGATGATCCACACGCGGTCCGCGTCGACGCGCGCGAGGTCGTCGCGGGACTCCTCGGAGAGCACAGAATCCTCGGGCCGCTCGGCCCCCAGCCTCTCCAGCAGCAGAGCGTTGGCCCGGCGGTCGCCGAGGGCGCCCAGTTCGCGACCCGTCGGCCCCGAGGTCCGCAACTCCACGAGGAGACGCCCCGCGTCCGCGGCGAGGTCGACGGCGAGCTGCTGGTCCGGGATGCGCGTGGTGGAGGTCATGGGCTCCAGCCTAGGAGGATCACCGCCGGCGAGCCCGGGACCCCTGCGCCCACCGCGTCCGGACTCGCGCACGCGGAGGGCGGGCCGCGCATAGACAGATCGGTCTAGACAAGACCGCACTCTTATGTCTACTGTTTCACTTGACTTAATCAAACCACTACCTCAAAGGGGTGACCATGAGGACTCTCATCGTGCTCGGCCTCGTCGGCGCAATCGCGCAGCTGATCGACGGTTCACTGGGCATGGCCTATGGCGTCACGTCCACGACGCTGCTCGTGGCCGCCGGCATCGCGCCGTCCGCCGCGTCGGCGTCCGTACACTTCGCCGAGCTCGGCACCACGCTCGCCTCAGGCATCTCGCACCACAAACTCGGCAACGTCGACTGGCGGATCGTCCGGACCCTCGCCATCCCGGGTGCGATCGGGGCGTTCGCCGGTGCGACGATCCTCACGAATCTGCCGGCCGACGTCGCGAAGCCGGTCGTGGCGGGCATCCTGCTCGCGCTCGGCTTCTACGTGCTCTACCGGTTCCTGCGCCTCGGTGGCCGGCGCCCGCAGTTCACCGGTCACGTCCGTACCGCGTTCCTGGTGCCGCTCGGGCTGGTCGGCGGCACGCTCGATTCGCTCGGCGGTGGCGGCTGGGGGCCCGTCGGCACCACGTCGCTGCTCTCCTCGGGCCGCGTCGAGCCCCGCAAGGTGGTCGGTTCGATCGACACCTCCGAGTTCGTGGTGGCCGCCGGTGGCTCGCTGGGCTTCCTCGTGGGCCTCGGCGCGGCCGGCATCAACTGGGGCTACGCCGCCGCCCTGCTCATCGGCGGAGTGATCGTGGCGCCGTTCGCCGCGTGGCTGGTCAAGCACCTGCCCGCGCGTGTGCTCGGCACCGCCGCCGGCGGCCTCATCGTGGTGACCAACTCCCGCACCCTGCTGTTGTGGGCCGACGTGCCCTCCGCGTTCGTCACGCCGATCCTGCTCGGTCTGGTCGCGGTGTGGATCTCGCTGATCGTCTGGGCGGTGCGGGCCGAGCGCTCCTCCCGCGCTCTGCACGGCTCCGACGCGGACGGCTCCGGTCAGGGTGACTCCGGCCCGGGTGACGACGACGACGAGACCCGCCGATCCTCCGCGGACGCGCCTCTGCCCACCACCACAGCCTGAGCATCCCCTCCCGCTGGCGCCGCCACAGCAACAACGACACATGCCGCCCCTGGCGAGGAACTCTCGTGCGTACCGCAAGTCGCGCCGGAGTCCCCCGCCGGGGGCGGCTACGTCCCGGAGGTCTGGTATCCGGGTGTGCCCACTCTGAGAGACTGTCCTCATGAGGGTCACCGCGAAGTCGGACTACGCGCTGCGTTCGCTGCTCGAACTCGCGACGGCCGCAGACTCTTCGAACCATGAGCCCGCGAGCGCGCCGATGAGCGCCGAGGAGCTCGGACGCCTGCAGGACATCCCGCACGGATTCCTCCAGGCGATCCTCTCGGACCTGCGCCGCGCCGGAATCGTCGCAAGCCGGCGCGGCAAGTCCGGCGGGTGGGTGCTCGCCCGGGATCCGGCCTCGGTCTCGGTGGCGGACGTGCTCCGCGCTGTCGACGGCCCGCTGGTCAGCGTGTACGACGTGCGCCCGGAGGCCGTGGCGTACAACGAGCGGGCCGAGGTCCTGCAGCACGTGTGGATCGCGTCGAGGGCTGCGCTGCGCAGGGTGATGGACTCGGTCACGCTCGCCGATCTCGCGGCCGGGAACCTCCCGGGCGAGGTCCACGCACTGACCCTCGACACGGACGCCTGGGAGGCCCGCTAACGCTGACGGTAGCGCTCGAGCGCTCTCATCGCCGGGGACGCCGCCGCACCGTGAATGGCGATCGACGCGACGATCACCAGCGACACCGCGGGCCAGAGTGACCAGCCGTCGTCCTTGGAGAAGTAGCCCATCGCGTAGCAGAGATAGAACAGTGACCCGACGCCGCGGACACCGAAAGCAGCGACGAAGAGCCGCTCGGGGCGCCGCAGTGTGCGATCGCCCAGTAGTGCGATCCAGGCGGTGAGCGGCCTGATCACGAACAGGACCCCGGCCGCCACCACGGCGTGCGACCACTCCAGCCGGAAGACCGCGTCCGAGATGAACGACGCCCCGATCACAAGCAGGACCAGAAGCGTGAACAGGTGCTCGGTGAACTCGATGAACTCGTGGGCCCGGGCGTGCTTCTCGTCGTGACGCTCCGCCGCGCGGACACCCAGCGCCGCGCAGAACACCGCCAGGAATCCCCACCCGCCCACCAGTTCGCCGACACCGTAGGCCAGGAGCAGCGTCGCCACCGCGGCCGCGGGTTCGGCATAACCGACGAGGCGGTGCTCGCCGATGCGGACCCGGTACAGGGCCGCCCCCACCAGCCGGCCGATGACCCACCCGGCCACGGCCCCGATGACCGTCTTGCCCACCAGGTCCCAGGCCAGCCAGGTCCAGGCCCACTCCAAGGGCGGCCCCTTGGTGGCCAGAAAAATCGCGAGGTAGACGAACGGGAACGCCAGCGCGTCGTTGAGGCCTGCCTCCGAGGTGAGGGCGAAGCGCGCCTCGTCGTGCTCGTCGTCGACCTTCTCCCCCTCGCCGTGGCCGGGGCCCTCCACCTGCACGTCGGAGGCCAGCACCGGGTCGGTCGGGGCGAGTACGGCCCCGAGCAGGACCGCGACCGCCGGGGTCATGCCGAGTGTCCACCACCCGAGCACCGCGACGCCTGCGATCGACAGCGGCATCCCGATGGCGAGCAGACGCCAGGTGGTGCTCCACCCCCGGAAGGTGAGCGGACGGTCGAGCGCCAGGCCGACGCCGAAGAGCGCGACGATGACGGTGATCTCCGCCATCCGCTCGGCGAGCTCCGCGTGCTCGATGACGTCGACGAGCTGCGACTCGTTGGGCATGAGCCAGCCGATGAGCATGCCCACGCACACCACGACGATCGGCGCGGACAAGGCACGCTCGCGGAGTAGTCGCGAAAGGAGTGAGCCGACCAGTAACGCCGCCCCGATAACCGCGTACATGAGGTCGGTATTAGCCACCGCAGGAGTGTGGCCCCGCGCGGGGTCGACGCGCCACCGGACCGCGTCAGGCTCGGGCGGCCGCCTGCTCCGCGGGCTCGTCCCGGTGCACCGAGAACCGGCGCACGAGGATCCTCCACACCAGCGGACCCACCGTGACCAGCACCAGTGCGATGGTTCCGGTCAGCAACGGCGAGGCGCCGAGCATGGCCGAGGCCGTCACGGCCAGCACGATCGTGATCCCTCGACGGATCAGCCCCTGGGGGACGCGGCTGGCGAACTTCGAACCGAAGAACGTGCCCACCGCACCCCCGATCAGCAGCGGGACCAGCAGGCCCCAGTCGACCCCGGTGACCATCACGTGGCCGATGGCCGCCGCGATCACGAGCGGGACCGCCTGGACCAGGTCGGTGCCCACCAACCGCAGCGCGGCCAGCGTGGGGTACAGCAGCATGATGCACATCATGATGACAGTGCCCGAGCCCACCGAGGTGATGCCCACCATCAGTCCGCCGATCACACCGACGAGCAGCGTGAGCACCGGCTTGACCGGCGGGTCGGGATCGTCACCGGTGCGGATGCGCCCGGACATCTCGAAGAACGCCCGCAGGAAGTACGCCGTCGACGCCACGATGAGAGTCGCGCCGATGGCCTTTGAGCATCCCCTGCACGTCCTCGGCACCGATCGCGTGCACGAGCCACGCGCCGAGATACGCCGTCGGCACCGAGCCGACGATCAGCCAGAACGCGATCTTGAGGTTGGGTTTGCCGTGCCGCCAGTGCACGCCGGCGCCGACGACCTTGTTGACCGCGTTGACCACGAGGTCGTTGGCCACGGCTGCGGTGGGCGGGATCCCCACGAGGATGAGCGCGGGCGTCATGAGCGCACCGCCGCCCATCCCCGTCAGGCCGATCACCACGCCGATGACGGCGCTGACGACCAGCAGACCGAGCGCGTCGGTCGTGAGCAGTGCCTCGGGCACGCGCTCAGACGCCCAGGATGGCGGAGACGATCCGCTGCGCGACCTCGGCCGCGGTCCCGTCCTCCGGCCGGATGTGCAGGTCGGGAGTGAGCGGCGGCTCATAGGGGGCCGAGACGCCGGTGAACTCCGGGATCTCGCCGGCCCGCGCCCTGGCGTAGAGGCCCTTGGGGTCGCGGGCCTCGCACTCGGCGAGCGGGGTGTCCACGAACACCTCGGTGAAGGGCAGTTCGGCGGCCGCGTGCACGGAGCGCGCCTTGTCGCGGTCCGCGCGCATCGGCGAGATGAGCGAGCAGATCACCACGACGCCGGCGTCGGCGAACAGCGCGGCCACCTCGGCGGTGCGCCGGATGTTCTCGGCGCGGTCCTCGGCGGAGAAGCCGAGGTCGGCGTTGAGCCCGTGGCGCAGGTTGTCGCCGTCGAGGATGTAGGCGGGCCGCCCGGCCTCGATGAGCAGCCGCTCTACTTCTGTCGCGATGGAGGACTTGCCGGAGCCCGACAGGCCGGTCAGCCACAGGGTGCGGCCCTGGCCGCGGTCGGCGCGCTGGACGGCGCCGGCGTGCCAGACCACGTTGGACCCCTTGGCCGCCGGACCGATGATCATTCCCGCACCCACCGTGTTGCCGGTCGCCTCGTCCACGAGGATGAACGCGCCGGTGTCGCGGTTGCGGCGGTACGGGTCGTACATGAGCGGCGTCTGGGTCCGCAGCCCGATCCGCCCGATCTCGTTGAGCTCGAGGGAGGTGGCCGCCTGGTCGCGGTGCAGCGTGTTGACGTCGAGCCGGTACTCGAGGCCGGTGACCACGGCCTTGGAGTCGCGGGTGGTGTGCTTGACGAGGTACCGCGTGCCGGGGGTGAGCGTGCTGTCGTCGGCGAACCAGCAGACCATCGCCTCGAGCTCGGTGCCCTGGTGGGGCCGGTTGCCCGGGCGGGCGAGCATCTCGCCTCGGATGATGTCGATCTCGTCGTTCAGGGCGATGGTCACCGCTGCGGGCGAGGCCGCCTCCTCGAGCTCGGCGCCGCCGGGGCCCCAGATGGCCTTGACGGTGGAGGCCCGGCCGGAGGGCATGACGACGACGTCGTCACCGACCTTGATGATGCCGCCGGCGACGGTCCCGGCGAACGACCGGTGGTCGAGCCCGTCGGCGCGCTGGGGGCGGATCACGTACTGGACCGGGAACCGCACGTCGGTGAGGTTGCGATCGGAGGCGATGTGCACGTTCTCGAGGTGGTCGAGCAGCGCCGGGCCGGTGTACCAAGGCATGGCGTCCGAGCGGTCCACCACGTTGTCGCCCTTGAGCGCGGAGAGCGGCACAAAGGTCACGTCGTGCACCTCGAGCTTGGCGGCGAAGTCGGTGAACTCGGTGCGGATGGCGTCGAAGGTGGCCTCGTCGTAGTCCACGAGGTCCATCTTGTTGACGGCCACGACCAGGCGTGGGATGCCGAGCAGCGCCGAGAGGAAGGCGTGCCTGCGGGTCTGCTCGAGCACGCCCTTGCGGGCGTCCACGAGAATGATCGCGACGTCGGCCGTCGAGGCGCCCGTGACCATGTTGCGCGTGTACTGCACGTGGCCGGGGGTGTCGGCGATGATGAACTTGCGCCGGGGCGTGGAGAAGTAGCGGTAGGCGACGTCGATCGTGATGCCCTGCTCACGCTCGGAGCGCAGGCCGTCGGTGAGCAGTGCGAGGTCGGTGTACTCGTCGCCGCGCCCCTTGGACGTGGCCTCGATGGAGGCGAGCTGGTCCTCGAAGATCCCCTTGGAGTCGAAGAGCAGGCGGCCGATGAGCGTGGACTTGCCGTCGTCGACCGAGCCGGCGGTGGCGATGCGCAGCAGCTGGGCGTGCTCGCTCATGGCGAGACCGGTGTCGACGGTCGGCCCGGTGTGGGTGGTGGCGTCGAGGTCGGTGCGGGTGGCGGTCTCCATCAGAAGTACCCCTCCTTCTTGCGGTCTTCCATGCCGGCCTCGGAGATGCGGTCGTCGGCGCGGGTGGCGCCGCGCTCGGTGACGCGGGTGGCGGCCACCTCCGCGACGACGGCGGCGTTGTCGGCGGCGTCGGACTCCACGCACCCGGTGCAGGTGGCGTCGCCGACGGTGCGGAAACGCACGAGCTCGGTGCGCGCCTCCTCGTGGGGCAGGGTCTCGAGGTAGCGGGTCTTGGCCAGCAGCATCCCGTCGCGCTCGATCACCTCGCGCCGGTGCGCGTAGTAGATGGGCGGCAGGGCGATGTCCTCGCGCTCGATGTACTGCCAGATGTCGAGCTCGGTCCAGTTGCTCAGCGGGAACACGCGGATGTGCTCGCCCTTGCGGTGCCGTCCGTTGTAGAGCTTCCACAGCTCGGGGCGCTGGGCGCGGGGGTCCCAGGCGCCGAAGGAGTCGCGGAAGGAGAAGACGCGCTCCTTGGCGCGGGCCTTCTCCTCGTCGCGGCGGGCGCCGCCGAAGACGGCGTCGAAGCGGTTCTCCTGGATGCCGCGCAGCAGGGCCGTGGTCTGGAGGCGGTTGCGCGAGGCGCCGGGGCCGGTGTCCTCGACCACACGCCCGGCGTCGATGTCGTCCTGGACGTGGGAGACGACGAGCCGGACGCCCGTCTCGGCGACCACCCGGTCCCGGTACTCGATGACCTCGTCGAAGTTGTGCCCGGTGTCCACGTGCATGAGCGGGAACGGCATGGGCGCGGGCCAGAACGCCTTGCGGGCGATGTGGAACATCACCACGGAGTCCTTGCCGCCGGAGAAGAGCATCCCCGGCCTCTCGAACTGCGCCGCGACCTCGCGGAAGATGTGGACGGACTCGGCCTCGAGTGCGTCGAGGTGCGAGAGCGTCACCGCCGTCCTGGGCGTCATGCGACCTCCATCGCTCGTGTGACAGGCCACCGCGAACAGACCGATCAGTCTATTTGCGACTTCGGTGGTCCATCGTGCGCCCGCGGGCACCCCTGTGCCACATCGGCCGGCCGCCCGGATGCCCATATGTCGGATACCCGACGTACCCTGTCGGATATGCGACACGAGCCCACCCGCCGGGTGACCGAAGTCGTGGAAATCCTCGCCGTCGCGCGGGAACCGGTGTCCACGACGGCGCTGGCCCGCACCCTCGGCGCAAGCCGGACCACCCTGCACGCCGTGGTCTCCGAACTCCACGCCCGCGGGTGGGCGGAGAAGGCGGCCGACGGCTGGATCGCCGGGACGGCCCTTCGCACGCTCGCGCGCGCGCTCGGCGCGGAGCCCGACCTCGCGCGGAACGCCCGCCCGGCGCTCGACACGGTGGTCGACCGCACCGGGGTCGCAGCCGCCGCCCTCCAGCTCCGCGGGGACGTCGTCGAGGTGGTGGACGTGGTCCGCGGCGGCGTGCGCACCTCGTCGTCCTCCTCCGCCATGCCGACCGGGCACACAATCCCCCTCCGGGCCCCCTTCGTGCGCGACGTCGCGGCGCGGCTCCCCGCCGCGCGCCGCGAGCAGTGGCTCGGGGACGGCGCGCTACCCGAGGCCGCGCGCGCCCGCCTCGAGGTGGTGTTGCCGCAGGTCACTCGGCGCGGGTGGTCGGTCGACCGGCTCACGCCCGCGCGCCGCGAACTGCTGCGCATGGCCGACGCGCTCGAGAGCTCCGGGGTGGGGCCGCTCGTCCGAGACCGCGTGTCCGAGCTGTTCGCCGAGCTCAGTGCGATCGACGTCCTGGACGCCGAACTCACGGAGAGGTCGGACCTCGCCGTGTTCTCCGTCTCCGCCCCCGTGCTCGGGCCCGGCGGGGTGGCCGTGGGCTCGATCGCGGCGACGCCCGGCCGCCGGATGACCGGCCGAGCGGTGATCCGCACGATCGAGGCGGTGACCGGTGCCGCCGCGGACGTCACGGCCCGGCTCGGTGCCATCACCCCGGCGGCCCCTCCCCCGCCGGCACGACTGCGGCCCATGTCGCCCTGAAATCCGGACGGGGACACCCCGGCCGACAGAGGAAGTTTCACTCATCTTTAACCCGAGAGCCCTACCGGATTCCCGGCCGGTGGCTCAGTATGGCTTCAGGCTCCTCGTCGCCTCCTCATAACCGAATCCCACTCATCCCGAGGTCCCCTCATGCGCCGCATCCTCACCTGGGTCTCCGCCGTAGCCGTCGCCGTCGGTGTCGCCACCGTCCCCTCCGCGACCGCACAGCAGACCACCACCACCACGACGTTCCAGACCACCTGCCGAATCGACGCGCCGAGCGTCGTGGGCCCCATGGACATCACGCCCCAGAACCCGGTAGGGGTCCGCGTCACGGCCCCGGACTCGGTCGAGGTCGGCGACACCTATCAGGTCCGCTTCGAGATCGACCCGATCAACGTCTCACTCGACAACCTGCCGGGTGTGGTGAAACTCCAGCGCGCCTCGCGTCTCAAGCTTGACCTCGCCCGCCCGTCCGGAACGACGCTCACCGGCTACGACTTCAGCGGCGGCAACATCGACGTCTCCCGCGCCCAGATCATCACGGTCAACGAACAGGGCAGCCCCGACCCGAACGGCACCGTGCTTCGCCTGACGGACACGGGTCACCACACGATCGGCAACGGCGGCACCGCCTCGACGGGTAGCCACGCCGGACTGGGCATGAACCTGTCGGGGGCCACCGCTCTCGATCTCCGGTTCCCCGTCGTCACGCTGACCTTCCGGGCCGACCGCCCCGGCGACGCCACGATCGGGGCCCGCACCGCCGGGGCCGCCGGCAGCTACAACAACACGGCGAACTTCCTCACCCTCCTCGCCTCCGCGAGCGCGCTCGGCACCCAGTGGGTCCCGGCCAAGTGCAGCCCGCGCAGCTCCGCCACCGCCCCGATCGACCAGCGGGCGGTGGCCATGAACTCGACCGAGATCGTCGGCGTCACCACCGCCACAACCCTCTCCGGCCCGGACACGGTGTTCCTGCGCCAGCCCGCCGAGTTCACAGCCACCGTCGATCCGCGGGTCGCCGGCGAGGTCACCTTCGTCTCCGGCAGCCAGCGCGTCACGGTTCCGGTCGACACGACCACCGGCACCGCGACCGCATCGCTCACCTTCAACTCGCCGCCGACCGACCCCGTGACGGCGACCTTCTACCCGGCCAGCCCGCAGTACCAGAGCTCGTCGGCGAGCCTCACGATCGCGGTCGAGCCGATCCCCACCACCATGACGCTCGAGGCCCCGGACACCACGCCCGCCCGGACCCGCACCACGGTCACCGCCGTACTCCCGGCGGACGCGCGCGGCACCGTCGCCTTCACCTCCGGCGACGTCGAGCGGGTGGCCACCGTGGGCACCGACGGCAGGGCCGCCACGAGCTTCACCTTTAACGAGATCGGCGAGGCCACGATCACCGCGGCGTACACCCCGTCGGCGACCTCGCCATACGCCCCGACCACGGCGGAGCGCACCGTCACGGTCGAGGAGTCCCGCGACACCACGCTCGTCCTCTCCGGGCTCGACGAGGTCGGTCACGTCGCCGAGCCCGTCCGCCTCGAGGCGCGCGTCAACCCCGCCGAGGGCACCACGGACACCGGCGGCACGGTCGAGTTCGTCGCCGGGAGCCAGCGGGTCACCGCGGAGGTCGTGGACGGCCTCGCCGTCGCCGAGTTCACCTTCAGCCGCGAGGGCGCCGTCGAGGTGACCGCCGCCTACCACCCCGCCGCCGGCACGGGCCAGACCCGCGCCTCGGACTCCGGTACGCTGCGGATCCTCGACGCGGGCGCCACGTCGGCGGAGCTCGTCGGCCCGGCCGTGGCCCGGCCCTCGACCCCGACCGACTACCTCGTCGTCATGACTCCGTCCGGGGCGAACGGGACCGCCACGATCCGGATCGACGGCCGCGTGGTCGCGACGGACGTCCCGGTGATCGACGGCGAGGCGGATGTCCAGCTCACGTTCCCGCCCGCGGCGGCCGCGGACCGCGAGGTGACCATCGAGTTCACGCCCGCCGACCCCCGGCTCCACCAGCCGTCCGTCTCCACCACCACCGTGCGGGTGACGGCCGGCGGGATCAACGAGGACACGCTCGTCATGGACGTCACGGGCCCCGACGGCGAGGTCGACGCCGGCCAGCGGGTGCCGCTGCGCATCCGACTCGCCCCGGCCGACCCCGGCCTCTCGCCGGCCGGCCTCGACGGCTACCTCACCGTCACCAGCAACGGCGAGCCGGTCGAGCGCAACGGCGAGCCCGTCCGCATCCCGGTCGTGGACGGCGTCGCCAACCTCACCATGCTGTGGACCACCGGCTACCCGCGGGAGAAGGTCCTCACCTTTACCTACCACTCCCCCGACGGCACGGAGCGCGTCTCCGAGACCGTCACGGTCACCGTGAACGGCCCGGGTGGTGACGACGACGTGATCGTCGATCCCCCGGTCGGCGGCGGAACCGGCTCCCTCGATCTCGGCTCCCTCCCGGGCGATGGCGGTTCCCTCGCCTCACTCTCCGGTTCCCTGTCCGGCAGCGTCGGCTGATCCCCCCCGAAGGACTGAACTCATCATGATGCGCACCGTTCGCAGACTCACCACCACCTCTGTCGTCGGCGGCGTCGTGGCCGCCGCGCTGGTCGCGGTCTCCCCGACCACGGCGGCCGCGCCGAACACGACGCCGGTCACGCAGAACATCAACCACGGCTACACGTGCCAGGGGATCGAGTGGGAGTCGATCGCCACCTTTCCGACCACACCGACGTACAACGACGGCCAGCCGGTCGCGGGCATGATCAACACCACCGCCGGACGGCAGACGACCGTCACCTATCCACGCGAGATCGCCCCGGGCGGGCAGTTCTCCGTGTACGTGCAGCCCGGCACGTGGACCGCCAGCGGCGAGGAGATGGGCCGCGCGAAGTTCGACATCGCACTGCCGGCCAACGCCACTGTCCGCGGCGTCGCCAACGTCGGCGGCGGCAGCGGCTGGACCAGCGGTAACCCGCAGCCCAAGGTGGAGCGGGTGGGCAGCGACGGCAACCCCAACGCGAGCGGCCAGTTCGTGCGCATCTGGGGCGGGGCGAGCGTCAACAACGGCGGTAACGAGGACACCAACACCCCCAAGGGTGGCGTGTACTCGGTCCGCAACGGCACCTTCCGCTTCCCCCGCGTGCGGATCGACCTCACGGCCCCGACCACCGCCGGGGAGCAGATCGCGGTCGGGCTGCGCGGCGCCGGTGCCGGACCCGAGCGGAACGGCGTGAACAACGCGCTCTCGTTCGCCCTCGACAAGCGCGACGGTATTGGAGGTCTCGACAACTTCAACAACGACGACTACTGGTGCACCACACCGGCCAACACGTCGTCCCTCACCTCGACGCGTGTGATCGGCACGCCGGTCACACAGCTCACCACCACGAACCTGGAGATCGAGACCGGCACCGTGGACACCGAGCTCACCGCCCGAGTTACGTCCAACGCCGCGCAGCCGTCGCCGATCGACGAGGGCGAGGTGGAGTTCTTCGTCAACGGCGTCTCCATCGGCCGCCAGCCGGTACAGGACGGCGTCGCCACCACCACGCACACGTTCCCGCCACTCGACGACCGCGAGCCGGTCACGTACAACGTCACCGCCCGGTACCTCGGCGTGGCGAACAAGTTCGAGCAGTCCGAAGACTCCGCGACCACCGCGACCGTCAACCCCGGCCCCAAGGCGGTGGTGACCAGCACGGTGGCGCTCACCGCCGAGCGCGGCCGGGTGGAGGACGGGCGGCTGCCCGTCGAGCTCACGATGGAGATCGAGACCAGCGACGGCCTCGACCTGCCCGTCGGCTCGAAGGTGGAGATCCGGCGTGACGGCGAGGTGATCACCACGGTGCCGGTGCACGGCATCACGGCGTCCTACACCGACTTGGTCCCGACGGACGTGGACGAGGCCGTCACCTACACCTACACGGCCACCCTTCTCGAGAACGAGACGTACGACACGATCTACCGCGCCTCGGAACCGAGCAACGCGGTCGAGATCACCGTCGCCCCCGAGTACACGCCCGACCTCACCGTCGCCGCGGAGCCGACAACCCTGCTCGTGGGCCGCACCGCCGACTTCTCGGCGACGCTCACCCACGACGGCGAGGCGCTGCCCGCCGGGACCGAGGTGACGTTCCGCGTCAACGGCCGCGACGTCGGCACCGCCACGACCGACGCCGCGGGCACGGCGGTCCTCACCGGCCACGAGTTCCGCACCGCCGGCGAGAAGACGATCGTCGCCCACTTCGACGGGGCGACCGTCAGGGGCGTGACCTACCTGCCCGTGACGTCCGCGCCCACCACGGTGACGGTGCAGCCACTACCCGGGGTGGACACGCGCACGGTCATCGACGTGACCACCGAGGTCACGGCGGGTGACGAGGTGACCATGACCGCCCATGTCTCCCGCGCCGACGGCACCCCGCTCACCGCGGACGAGGCCGCGGAGATGGGATCGGTGTGGTTCTTCGACGGCGCCGACGCCATCGGCTCGGCCCCGGTGACGATCGATCCGGCGACCGGCGAGGCCCGCGCGGTGTTCGTCCACCGCTTCGCCGAGACCGGCGAGCACCGGATCACCGCCGAGTACTCGGGCACCCGGACGGCCGACGAGGTGCTCGCCCCGTCCGAGACCGACGAGGCCACCGTGGTCACCGTGACGCCGACCGAGGTCGTCATCGACGACCCGCATCCGCCGACACCGCCCGCGACCGGGGGCGGCGGCAGCCTCGACCTGGGCTCGCTGCTCGGCAACGGGGGCGGCGGCGGTACGGGCGGCGCCGGCAGTCTCGGCTCGCTGACCGGCAGCGCGGGCAGCTGACCGGCGACCCGCCCGCGCCGGCAGCCGCCGCGCGGGCGGGGTATGACCGGGTCCCCGGGGGACCATGGCGGAGTCCACCTCCGCTGGCCCCGATGCGTCGCTCAGTGGACGGAGGCCGCGCCGTCGACCGGGATCTGGGCACCCGACACGTAGTACGACTCGTCGCACGCCAGCCACGCGACGGCGTTGGACACGTGCTCGGGCTCGATCCACGCCTTGCCGAACGGATTGAGGCCGGCGAACGCGGGCTCGGCGTCCTCGGCCTGTGGGTCGTCGAGGTCTGACCGGAAGAGCCCGTAGGTCTTGACGTTCTTGACCATCGGGGTGTCGATCGAGTTGGGGTGGATCGAGTTGACGCGGATCCCGTGCGGGCCGAGTTCATTGGCCAGGACCTTCATCAGCCCCACGATGCCGTGCTTGGCCGTGGTGTAGGCGGCAACGTTGGCCAGTCCCTTGAAGCCGGCGAGCGAGGAGATGATGATCACGGACCCTCCGGCACCGCGCGCGATGAGGTGCTCCGCCGCCGCCGCGTAGGTGTGCCAGACACCGGTGAGGTTGATGTCCTGGATGTCGTTCCAGGACTGCTCCTCGATCTTGTGCGTGTCCTGACCAAAGGTGAAGATGCCTGCGTTGGCCACGATGATGTCGACGCCCCCGAGTTCGGCGACCCCCTCGGCGACCGCGGTCTTGAGCGCGGCGAGATCCCGAACATCCGCCTGACGGGCCACGATCCGGCGATCGAGCGCCTCGACCTGGCGGACAGTCTCGTCGAGTTCGTCCTTCCCGGGTAGGTCGTAGAACCCCTCCAGCGAACCGACCTGCCCGCAGAGGTCGACGGCGATGATGTCCGCGCCGTCGCGCGCCAACCGGAGCGCGTGGCTCCGTCCCTGTCCTCGTGCTGCGCCCGTGATGAACGCGACCTTGCCTTCGAGCCGACCCGACATGTGTCCTCCTTCGACAGAGGCGGCCTCACGCGGTACGAGCACGTCGGCGCTTCCGCGACGGCCGCAATTGTGTGATTCATCACCCACCGTACGCTCTCGCGAAAGCTGCTACAGGCCAGCGACGCTTAGATTGCGAAAGCCCCCGGACGTCGAGGCGACCTCCTGGGCCTATCCACACGCTTCAGAGTCATTTACACACGAAAAGTCCCATGTGGATGATGCTGGCGCGTGTGCATGCGGGCGGGTAAGCGGTTCACCCCTACGGCGTCGGCGCCCCGTCGGTCACCGAGAGCATGTTGCCGGTGGTGTACGAGGACTCCTCCGAGGCCGGGTACACGTACGCCCCCGCCATCTGCCTGGGCGGCCCGCCGCGGCAGTGGGACTCGAGGAACTGTCTATGGAGACCACCGACGTGGTGGTGCGGACCCACCCCGAGACCGGCGAGCCGGTCGCCCACGACACCCGCTACGGCCACCACGACTACAATCGGACCACCGGCGAGGACGTCGGCGTGCACAGCATCTACACGACGAACGAAACCGTCTCCCTGCACAATCTCGCCGCCATCGCTGCGGACCGACTCGACCTTCTGGCGAGGTGACCGGCATGCGAACAGTCACAACCCATCCCTCCACCCTCCGCCACGCCGTCCTCCGCCGCGCCCTGGCCGCGGCGCTGGGCGCGGGCGTCCTGGCCGTCGCGGCCGGATGCACCGACAGCCAGACCGTCGATGACCCTACGACCACCGAGGAGCAGCCCGTGAACGACGCCCTGACCATCGACGAGCCACGGCGCGACCTGGACGCGACACTCGAGGAGGTCCGCGTGGTGGTCGAGCAGACCCTCGGCCCGGACGGGTGGCAGCAGAACCCGTCCAGCGGCGCGGTCACCGCGTGCGACGTGGACCTGTACGTCTACAACGCGCCCCAGCTGAGCGTCACCACGGTGGTGGACGCCGACCAGTGGGGGCGGGCCTGGCCGCGGATCCGCGAGATCGTCGAGGCCCACGGCTACACCGACGGCTCCGAGGTCCCGATGTCCGGTAGCGCCCACCACGTGCTGCGGATCGCCAACGAGCGCGGAGACACGGTCAGCATCGCCAACGTCGAGGGGGCGGGCTTCACCTACGGCGGCCAGACCGCCTGTTACCCCGCCGCGGGTGGGGACGTCACCGCTACCGGGAACGACGACGACAACGGTCAGGCCGGATAGCGCGCGGAGAGCTTGGTCAGCGTCCCCTCCCACGACGCGCGCCGCCCCACCCCTGGGCGGCGCGCGTCAATGAAATCCGCGGCGAAAAAGTAGCCCGCCAAGAAGGCCGCCGCGAAGGAGTCGTCCCGCTCGAAGGCGTCGTAGCCCCTACTGCGCCGGCTCCGTCGTCGCGATCACCGCCGCCGGTCCGGCGCTGACCGGCGAGGGCCGCAGAGGGTGCGGCCGCCACCGAGGCGTGTCGCGGGGTGCCGCGGCCACCCGCCGTCGGCCTCAGTGCACGCGCCGCAGCTTGGTGTTGACGAACTCGCCCATCCCCCATCGGCCCAGCTCCCGGCCGTAGCCGGAGGCGCGGACGCCGCCGAAGGGGAGGCCAGCACGCGTGGTGCCGTGCTCGTTGACGTAGACCATGCCGGCGTCGAGCCGGTCCGCAACGCGGGCCGCCTCCTCCGGGTCGGTGCCCCACACGGATCCGGACAGGCCGAACCGCGTGTCGTTGGCGATCCGCAGGGCGTCGTCGAGATCGGTGTACCGGTAGATCATCGCGACGGGCCCGAACACCTCGTCATGGTAGACGTCCATCTCCTCGGTGATGTCCGTGAGCACCGCGGGCGCCATGTAGGCGCCGGGCCGGTCGAGGGCCTCACCGCCGACGTGCAGCGTGGCGCCCTGCTCGACGGCGGTGCGGACCTGCTCGACCACGGTGTCCCGCGCGTCCTCGCTCGAGAGCGGCCCCATCTCCGTGCCGTCCTCGTCGGACGGCCCGACGGCGATACGGCCGTAGAGGTCTGTGAGCGCAGAGACGAAGTCGTCGTAGATCCCGTCCGGCACGAACATCCGTTTGGGCGAGTTACACGCCTGACCGGAGTTCGAGAGCCGCGCCCGCCCGACGGTGTCGACGAGCGCGTCGACGTCGTCGCTGTCGAGGACGACGAGCGGATCCGAGCCGCCGAGCTCCAACACGCTCTTGGTGAGGTTCTTTCCCGCGACCTCGGCCACGGCGGCGCCGGCGACCTCGCTGCCCGTGAGGGAGACCCCCTGGACGCGTGGGTCGGCGATCATCTGCGCGACCTGGTCGGAGGAGGCGAACACGTTGACGTAGGCGTCCTCCGGCAGGCCCGCCTCCCGCTGGACTTGCTCGATGAGCGCGGAACTCTTGGCGCAGATCGAGGCGTGCTTGAGCACCACGGTGTTGCCCGCCATGAGGTTGGGGGCGGCGAACCGGGCGACCTGGTAGTAGGGGTAGTTCCACGGCATCACGCCCACCAGCGGGCCGACGGGCTCCACGGTCACCGTGTTCTCGCGCGCACCGGCGACGTCCAGCGACTCCGGCTGCAGCAGATCCGGTCCGTGCTCGGCGTACCAGGCGTAGATGGAGGCGGCCAGCTCGACCTCTCCGGCCGCCTCCTCGGTCGGCTTGCCCATCTCCTCGGAGATGGCCGCCGCGAGCTCGTCACTGTGCTCCCGGAACGCGTCAGCGATCGCGTCGAGGATCCGGGCGCGCTCCCGCGGATCGACCTCACTCCAGCTGCGGTAGCCCTCGGTGACGCGGGTGAGGACGGCGTCGATGTCGCCGTCCGCCAGGCCGTCGTACTCGGCGACGGTCTCGCCGGTGGAGGGGTTGTGGGTCCGGTACGTGCTCATGTGGTGATCACATCCTGACTTCTCAAGGGGTCGGGTCCCCGACCGTACGCGCCTCGCGGCGGGGCACACACCGGTCGCCTCACGGCGGCCGCGCAACCGCCCTCCCCGCGAGGGGAGGGAGATCGGCACGCGAAGGTAGCCCCTCACCGCCGAGGCCACCCCGCCCTACGGCGTCGGCGCGCCGCCCGTCACCGAGAGGGTGTTGCCGGTGGTGTAGGAGGCCTCCTCCGAGGCCAGGTACACGTAGGCGCCGGCCATCTCGACGGGCTGGCCGGGCCGGCCGAGCGGGTTCTTGTGCCCGAACGTCGGCAGAGCGTCCGGCAGCTGCCCGCCCGACACCTGTAGAGCGGTCCAGAAGGGCCCGGGAGCGACGGCGTTGACGCGGATACCCCGCGGCGCCAGCTGCTGCGCCAGGCACTTCGACATCGTGTTGACCGCCGCCCGCGACGCCGCGTAATCCACCAGGCCCGGCGAGGGCGTGTACGCCTGGACCGACGATGTGAAGATCACGCTGGATCCCGGCTGCAGGTGCCCGAGCGCCTCCTGCATCATCCAGAACGGCGCGTTGACGTTGACGTTCATCGTCTCCGCCCACTGCTCGGACGTGAGGTCCTCCAGCTTCTCGACCTTGCGCTGCCGCGCGGCGTTGAGCACGAGGACGTCCAGGCCGCCCAGCCCCGCCACGGCGTCGCGGACCAGCGACCGCGCCACCTCTTCGTCACCCACATCGCCGGGCAGCTGGATGCACAGGCGGCCCGCGTCCCGGACGAGCTGCGCCACCTCGTCGGCGTCAGACTGCTCCTCGGGCAGGTAACCGATCGCCACGTCGGCGCCCTCGCGCGCGTACGCGATCGCCACGGCGCGCCCGATCCCGGAGTCGCCGCCGGTGATCAGCGCCCGCCGCCCCCGCAGCCGCCCGTGCCCGACGTACGTCGTCTCGCCGTGGTCCGCGGGCGGCACCATCTCGGACGCGAGCCCCGGCACGGGCTGCGACTGCACCGGGATCTCGACCTCGTACTTGGTCGTGGGATCCACGAGCGTCGCCTCGGCGGTGGGTTCGTCGGTCGGCTGCGCGGGGTCGGGCGAGTTGGTCACGGCGGGCCTCCAGAGTTCGACAGGGTTCGATGACGAGGGCCGCAGCTCGCTCGGCCCGGGACGCTCCCGACCGTACGCCGACCGGCGCCTGCCCCGTCACGGCCGTCGGGTCAGGCCGACTTCTTGGCCGTCGACTTCTTAGCCGCAGCCTTTTTGGCGGGCGCCTTCTTCGCCGCAGTCTTCTTCGCCGGGGCCTTCCTCGCCGAGGTATTCCCGCTCTTCTTGCCGGCGGTCTTCTTGGCGGAGCCGGAGTCTTCGCCGTCGTCCTGGTCGTCGGCGTCGTCCGCCTTACCGCCCCGGTCCTTCACACTCGCTCGTAGAGCCGCGAGGAGATCGGCCACCTCGTCGTCGCCGTCATCGTCGCTCGAGGTGTCCTTCTCCTCCACCGTGAACGCCTCACCGCCGGCCGCCTTGGCCTCGATCAACTCCTTGAGCTGATTTTGGTAGTCGTCCTCGTACTTCTCCGGCTCGAAGTCCGCCGCCATCGTCTCGATGAGCGACGCCGCCATCTTGATCTCCTGCGGCCGGACCTTCGCCTCCTTGTCCAGCCCATCCAGGATCGCCGGGCGGATCTCATCGGGCCAGAGCAACGTCTGCAGCATGAGCACGTCCTTGTACACCCTGAGCGCGCAGAGGCGAGTGCGATTGCGCAGCGTGAACGTGCAGATCGCGAGGCGGTCCGTCTGCTGCAGAGCCTCCCGCATGAGCACGTACGCCCGGTTGGAACGCGACGCCGGCTCCAGGAAATACGCGTTGTCGAACGCCACCGGATCCACCTGATCCGCCGGGACGAACTCCGTCACCTCGATCTCGTGGTTCTGCTCCACCGGCAGGCTGGCCAGGTCCTCCTTGGTCAGTATGACCATCTCGCCCTCGTCGGACTCGTACGCCTTGGCTATGTCGGCGAACTCGACCTCCTCGCCGTTGTCGTCCCGCACCTTCTTGTAGCGGATGCGGACGCCGTCCTTCTTGTCCACCTGCCGCGCGTGCAGGTCGTGGTCCTCCGTCGCCGCGTACACCTTGACCGGCACGTTGACCAGACCGAACGAGACTTCGCCCTTCCAGATGGATCGCATAGAGGAAGTATGCGATAGATGTGGGGCGGTGGCAGCCGGACGCGGGCCCGTAGAACCGAGCCGGTCGCCGATGTCCGACCCAGGTGCCAGAGTGGACCCATGGCGACCAGGGGGAAGAAGGAGTCGGTCGAGGTCGACGGGCGCACCATCCGGTTCACCCACCCCGACAAGGTGCTCTACGAGGTCACCGGCACCACCAAGGCCGACGTGCTGGAGTACTACACGGCCGTCGCGCCGCTGCTCCTGACGTACGCGGGTCGGCGGCCGGTGACGCGCAAGCGCTGGCCCGAAGGCACCGGCGAGGACTCGTTCTTCGAGAAGAACCTGCCCTCCCACGCCCCTGACTGGGTGCCGAGCGTAGCGATCGAGCACTCCTCGCGCACCGTCCGCTACCCGGTGCTCGACTCCCCCGCCACGCTCGCCTGGTTCGCGCAGCAGGCCGCGCTCGAGCTGCACGTGCCGCAGTGGACCCTGGAGAACGGCGAGCCGGGCCGGACCCGCCGGATCGTGATCGACCTCGATCCGGGCGAGGACGTGGATCTGGATACGACCGCGAAGGTGGCCCTGCGCGTCCGGGATCTCCTTTCCGAGGCGGGGCTCGACTCCTTCCCCGTGACCTCCGGCTCCAAGGGCATCCATCTCTACGCCCGTCTGGACAAGGCGGTCACCGCCGCCAGCGCCTCCAAGGTGGCCAAGCAGGTCGCGCAGTCGCTGGCCAAGCAGACCCCCGACCTGGTCACGGCCACCATGAAGCGCTCCATCCGCGACGGCAAGGTGTTCGTCGACTGGAGCCAGAACAGTGGCGCCAAGACCACCGTTGCGCCCTACTCCCTGCGCGGACGGGCCGAACCGTGGGTCGCCGCTCCCCGATCGTGGGAGGAGCTCGGCGACGGCGGCCTGGCGCACCTGCACTGGGACGAGGTGCTGAAGCGACTGGACTCCGACGGCGACCTCCTCGACGGGCTCGAAGGCACGGCCAAGAGCGGCGACTCGGCCAAGAAGGCCAAGAAAAAGCCCACCTCTGCCGGTTCGGCATCCCGGGCCAAGAAATCGGGCGGCGGCAAGAAGAGCTCGTCGTCGTCGGATGCCGAGGACCCCGAGCCCGCCAGCGCCGACGCCGTGGTCACCAGCCTCGAGGAGTACCGCCGCAAGCGGGACCGCCGCAAGACGCCCGAGCCGTTCGAAGGTGAGGTCGAGACCGATCGCTCAGGGGGCGACGGGCCCATCTTCGTGATCCAGGAACACCACGCCCGCCGCCTGCACTACGACCTGCGGCTCGAACATCACGGGGTGCTGGTGTCGTGGGCCGTGCCCAAGAACCTGCCCACAGAGCCCAAGGACCGGCGCCTCGCGGTGAACACCGAGGACCACCCGCTCGGCTACGAGACGTTCGAGGGCACGATTCCCAAGGGCGAGTACGGCGCCGGGCACGTGACCGTCTGGGACCGCGGCACCTACGAGTGCGAGAAGTGGCGCGAGGACGAGATCATCGTGTGGTTCGACGGTGAGAAGATCTCCGGCCGGTACGTCCTGGTGCGCACCAGTGCCGAGAAGAACCAGTGGATCGTGCAGTACATGAAGGACCAGTCCCCGGACTCCTTCTACGGCGGTCGCGACAACCCGAAGTCGCGGTACCCCGAGGGCGACACGCGGGCGCGGGAATCCCGCGACTCCGCCAGCGCTCCGCGCCCCGACGCTCCCCCACTGCCGACGATCCCCACGGCCGCGGAGGTCACCGGACTCCCCGACGACACGTGGGCGTTCGAGGGAAAGTGGGACGGCTACCGCGTGACCGTGGCGACCAGCGGCTCTGGCGGGCAGGCGCGTCTGGTCAGCCGCAACGGTAAATCCATGGACTGGCTGACCGACGGGTTCCCCGGGCTGGCCGATGCGCTCGACAAGCCCGCGGTGGTCGACGCCGAGTTGGTGGCGCTGGACCCCGCGGGCGTCCCCGACTTCGCCTCGCTGGCCAGGCAGGCCGCCGCTGAGGGCAAGGACTCATCTCTCCCGCCGGTAGAGCTGTTCATCTTTGACGTGCTGGAGGTCGACGGCGTGGACCTGCAGTCGCAGCCGTGGGAGCGTCGCCGGGAGGTGCTGGACCTGCTCGCGCCGGCCTTGCGCTCGATCGACCGCGTGCATGTGCCCGAGGTGCTCGACGGCCCCGGCGACCGCGCCCTGGCCGAAGCCGAGGAATACGGCTGGGAGGGCATCGTCGCCAAGCGCCGCGACTCGACGTACGAGTCGGGCCGGCGGTCAAAGGCGTGGCTCAAACAGAAGCTACTCACCACCACCGAGGCGGTCGTCGGCGGCTGGCGGCCCGGCAAGGGCGGCCGCTCCGGCTCGCTGGGCTCCCTCCTGCTAGGCCTGCCCGACGAGACGGGGCTCGCCTACATCGGCCGCGTCGGCACCGGGTTCACCGACAAGCAGGCCCGCGCGCTCCTGGACGAACTCGAACCACTGGCGCGCAAGACCAGCCCCTTTGTCGAGCAATTGCCCGCCGACGCCCGCCGCGACGCCAACTGGGTCCTGCCCAAAATCGTCGTGGAGGTCCGCCACCAGGGCTTCACCGACGACGGCCACATGCGCCAACCCTCCTGGCGCGACATCCGCCGCGACAAGCTACCCGGCGATCTGTAGCGGCCGAGCGGCTCCGGGGCGGGCGCGTAGCGAGCGCCCGCCCCGCGTGCGACATCTACACGGTCTGCTTCTCCGCCAGCGCCGCCGTCCGCTGGTCGATCCAGGTGCGGAGCGTCGCCGCGTCTGCCTCGAGCGTGGCGCTGTCGACCTCGTCGCTCAGCGGGAACTGCTGCCGGACCCGATCGAGCGTCTGTGCCGCCAGGCCGCTGCCGTAGATCTGGTCGTACAACCGCCAGTAGGTCTGCTCGTAGAGTTCGGTGAACGCGTCGGACTCGAGGAACCGCGTCTTGAGCGGGTGATCCATCGACGGGCCACCGCGGCCGCCGCGCTCCCCGTCCGGGTTCTCGCCTGACTGGTTCTCACCGGCCTGGCCGCCTGCGTTCCCGCCGCCACCGGGCGGCCCACCCATCGGCATGCCGGCCGGGGGCTCCATCCCGGCGGGAGGCTCCATTCCGTCCGGCGGTTCCACGCCATCCGGCAGCTCCATCCCGGCAGGAGGCTCGGCGCCGGAGAGGCCACCCGTACCACCGCGCCCGCCCATGGACACGGTGTCGTGCGGGCCGGCGGTCGCATCCCCGCTCATCGCCAGGTTGAGATCCCAGGACACGACGGTGAACTTCTCGGCGGTGAGGTCGTACCAGAGGTAATAGTTCTGGCCGGGGCCGGACATGTCGTCGGAGTTCGACAGCAGATTCTGTGTGGCCACGTACTCGGCGAACGACTCCACGTCGATCCACTGGTCGAGTTCGGCGGCGAACTCCTCGTCGCTCGCCGAATCCACCCACCGCAGGAGGTCGATGATCGGCTGCATGGTGCCGTCGCCCTCGGCGTTGACCTGAGTGAACTGGTCGGAGTAGTCCGACTGGTCCTCTCCCACGTACTCGAACCGCGAGTTCGCGTCCGCCTTGTACAGGTAGCCGGGGCCGTCGAACGCCGAGGACGTGTACCCGTCGTCGGGGTGCTCCAGCACGGGGCGCGTGGTGGTGTCGCCGTCGTTGACCGAGTACTCGCCGTACGCGTACCTCTGCGTAGCCTGCCCGGTGGCCTCGGTGAGTTCCAGCGCCACCGCCTCGTTGAGCACCGGCGTACCCGGGCGCACCGACAGTTCGGTCATCCCCTGGTAGGCGCGGCCCTCGTAGTTCTTGTCGAAGCTGATGAGCAGGGGCAGCGACGCCGGATCGTCGGCCGAGATGCCCGAGCCCATCCCGTGTCGCGCGAATCCCGCCGGCTGCTCGACCCCCTGCTGCGGTTCGACTCCCTCCTGCTGCTCGACTCCCTCCGGAGGCACGGGCCGCTCACCGTCCTGAGGCGCGCCGTCCCCACCGCCCGGGCCGCGACCCTCGCCGCCGCCGGGCCCGGCGCCCTCGCCGCGCAGCCCCTGCAGCGTCGAGTTGCCCTTGAGCCGCACGGCCACGTCGTTGACGAACTCGCCGTCGATCGTCAGGTCCGCGGTCACCCAGTCCTTGTCGCCGTTGCGCTCGAACGCATCGATCATCCGCGCGTACTCGGCGTCGTCGATCTCCAGGTGCAGTTCGTGCGCCACCGTGTCGTCGAACAGGTCCACCGTGCCCGTGATGTTCTGCGTGACCGCCGAGGCGATCACGCTGGTGTCCCCGGTGATGTACGGCCGCACTCGGGTGTCACCGAAGATCACGACGACGACGAGGATCGCAGCCACGGCACCCACCAGCAGCTTCCAGTGTTGCCGGACGGACAGGGGCACGCGGTGCCGCAGCCGACGACGGGGCGCGCCGGCGGGGACGCCGGAGTCGGCGGGGTCGGCGGCCATCACAGGTCGGTCTGGTCGTACCCGGTCAGGACGGTGACCCGCTGTCCGGAGTTGACCTGGTTGAGCGCGGCGATGAGGTCGGCCGAACTGCTGCCCTTCCTGTGAGCTGCGCGGTGAAGCTCATCTCCACGAGCGCCCCGCCGCGGGCGGAGTCTGTGGAGACCAGCTCGAACTCGGAGCAGTGGGCGACCAGGGCGTCCTCGACGAGCGCGTGGTACTCCGGCCCGGGCGGGACCTGCACCTTGACCACCTGACGCTGGACGTCGAGCCTGAACCAGTTGAAGCGGGACATGAGAACGATCACCACGCAGATCGCCACGGCCGCGGCGGCGGCGAGCAGGTAGAAGCGGGTGCCTGCGGCCATGCCGACGGCCATCACCAGGAAGATGAACCCGACGTCACGGGTCTCCTTGATGGCGTTGCGGAACCGCACCACCGACAACGCTCCCACGAGGGCGAACGCGCGGGCGATATTGGAGCCCACCACCAGCATGATCAGGGCGATCACCATGCCCACGATCACCAGTGTCTGAACATACGACTGGCTGTAGGAGACGTTGCGGTGGGTATAGCGGTAGACCCAGCCGATGAGCGAGGACAACACGAAGGACAGGGCCAGGGCCACGGCCACGTCAAAGGCGGTGAAGGTCCCGCTGAGGTCTTGGAGGTCGAAGTTCATGATGCTTCCTGTTCGATGAGGTGGGAGCCGCCCAGGACGGACCGCGGAGCCAGCCCCACGGTTTCCACGGAGCGGCAGTACTTGGAGATGCGCACCACGGCGAGGTCCAGCCGGGCGGCCAGGTCGGTGGCCCAGTACGGGACCCGCTCGTCGGCCTTGAGCTCGACGATCGCCAGCTTGGGCGGAATGATGAACCGGTTCTCGGCCCCGGACGCGAAATGAAGGTCTCGGTCGCGGCCGTGGACACGATGGTCGATGGTGACCCGCAACCCGGCGTCCGCCCCGCGGCCGACGAAGGCCTCCCGCAGGTACCCGGTGGTCGCCACCGGCCGCAGGTCCAGAGCGGCGACGAGACCGGTCACCTCGGCCACGAACCCGCGGTGCTCGTCCGGCAGATCCGGCCGGTGCAGCTCGTCCAGCCACCTCCGGGCCTCACCGTAGGGCAGGCTGGCCCGCCGCTTCTGGGTGACGCGGTTGACGCGCTGCTTGATCTCCACGTGCACGGTCGAGTCATCGGTACACGCCGCGGGCTCGCCGTAGAGTCGCATCCGCAGCTTGCGCCGGAACCGCAGGCCCTCGATCTTCTCCCAGTAGAACCGCAGGTCGGCGGTGTCGTAGTAGAGCGAGGTGACCGGGTACCCGCCGTGCGGCGAGTACGGGTCGGTGTCCATTCGGGCGGCCAGCTCCTCGCGGAGGGCTGGCACGTCCTTCTCATCGATGAGGTACTTGATCTCGTACCGGTTGAAGGCATGGGCCATGGGCGGCGACTCCTCTCCCGTCCCCCGCGCCGGCGGTGGATCCCGCCGGCGCAGACGGACTCTGTCTGACTGTGAAGTCAGTACAGCGGGTGAACTGTCGGGGACTCTCCGGTGAAGCTGGCAGTTTCCTGGCAGCTTGTGTCGGTGGTCGCCGCCGCGTCAGTCCCGGGCGCGCGGCAGCCGCACCCGGAATGTCGCACCCCGCCCCGGGCTGGTGTCGACCCCCACCGTCCCGTGGTGCGCCTCGACGAGAGCTTGCACGATCGCCAGCCCGAGCCCGCTGCCGCCGGTCGCGCTGGTCCGTGAGGCGTCCGCTCGGTAGAACCGCTCGAACGCCCGCGCCGCCTCCTCCGCAGCCATCCCCGGCCCCGAGTCGGCCACCTCGAGCAGCGCGTCGCCCGCCTCGGTGCCCACCCGCACGGTCACCGGGACGCCCGCCGGGGTATGGCGCAGAGCGTTGTCCACGAGGTTTCCCAGCACCTGACGCAGCCGCACCTCGTCGCCCAGGACCTCCGGCGTGCCGGGGCCGTCGATGACCTCCAGTCCGATCGTCCTGTCGGGGGACAGCACGCGGGCGTCATGGACGGCGTCCGCCGCCAGCGACAGCAGGTCCACCCGGTCCCGAGCGATCGGGCGCTGCTCATCCATCCGAGCGAGGGTGAGCAGGTCCTCGACCAGCACGCCCATCCGGCGGGCCTCGGACTCGATCCGCCGCATGAGACGGTCGGTGTCGTCGGCCGCGCCCTGCCGGTGCAGCTCGGCGAACCCGCGGATCGTGGTGAGCGGAGTCCTCAGGTCGTGGCCGGCGTCGGCGACGAAGCGCCGCATGGCCGCCTCCGACTGCCGCGCGGCGGCCGCGGAGTCGCGTGCCGCGTCCTCGGCTCGGGCGGCGTCGGCCATCGAGGTCTGGATGCGCGCCAGCATTTCGTTGACCGCCACCGCGAGCGTGCCGACCTCGGTGCGCGGATCGCCCTCGGGTACCCGGCGGGAGAGGTCGCCGCCCGCGATCGCCGCCGCCGTGTGTTCCACCTGACGCAGCGGCCGCAGACTCCTGCGGACCGTGAGATAGGCGGCCAGCGCGAGCGCCACCAGGATCGCCGCCCCGATACCCACCTGCAAGCGCACGAGCCGCTGCACCACCGCGTGGTTCTCCGTCAGCGGGGTCGCCACCGTCACCGTCTCGCCCTCGGGCCCGTCGAACCGAAGAGCCCGCCACGGCGCCGAGCCGTCCTCCTCGGACGGCACGGTGGCCGGCTCGCCGACTTCGAGACCGTCGACCACGGGGGCGGAGTCCTCGTCGTTGATCTCCACCACCTCCGCGCCGTCGGCATCGCGGACCTGCACGTAGAAGCGGCTCGGCGGGCTTTGCAGGCCGGGCGCCCGCGCCGGCGGCGGCGGGTTCGCGGGCAGCTTTCCCGAGGGCCGGGCCCAGCCGCGCTCGGCCTCCTGCAGCGCGGCGTCGGTGCGGTCGAGCATCGATGCGTCGAGTGCCCGGGTCACCGCCACTCCCGACCCCACCAACGCCAGCGCGGTGAGCGCCACCGCGAGCAGGACCAGGCTCACCCGCAGAGGCAAGCGGCGCACGCCGAGCGTCCGCGCCGCGAGCTGATCGGCCGGCATCAGCGCGGTTGGCGCAGGACGTACCCCACGCCCCGGATCGTGTGGATCAGTCGCGGCTCTCCGGAGTCGATCTTCTTGCGCAGGTAGGAGACGTAGGACTCAACCACCCCGCCGTCACCGCCGAAATCGTAGTCCCACACGTGGTCGAGGATCCGCGCCTTGGACAGCACGGTCCCCGCGTTGAGCATGAGGTAGCGCAGCAGAGCGAACTCGGTAGGCGAGAGCGCCACCAGCTGGCCGGCCTTGTAGACCTCGTGGGTGTCCTCGTCCAGCTCCAGATCAGCGAAGGTCAGACGCGCACTACGCTCAGCCGCGGACAGGGTGCCGGCACGCCGCAGAATCGTGCGCAGCCTGGCCACCACCTCCTCGAGGCTGAACGGCTTGGTCACGTAGTCGTCGGCACCCAGCGTCAGACCCGCGACCCGGTCCTCGACCGCGTCCCGGGCCGTCAGGAACAGCACCGGGGCGTCGCAGCCGTCCGCCCGCAGTCGCTTCACCGCGTCGAACCCGTCCATGACCGGCATCATCACGTCGAGGATCACCGCATCCGGACGGAAGGTGCGGGCCCTGTCGATCGCTTCCGCACCCGTGCGGGCCGTCGCCACCTCGAATCCCTGGAACTTCAGGGAGACCGAGAGCAGCTCGACGATGTTCTCCTCGTCGTCGACCACCAGCACCCGGGCCTCCGGGGCGGCGGCTCCGGCGGCATCTGGACCGGCAGTAGGGCGGGGCATCGGGGCGGTGTTCACGGCTCTCAGTATGGCGGCTGTTCCCGCGAGTCCCCGGCGGATTCGCTGGGAGCTTCCTGTGCGGCACAGCTCACCGGCGCGATCGCCGCCACGTCCGTATGGTGTGGATCACACTGCTTGACCTATCGGAGGTGACCGTGCCCCGGACCGCCCACCCATCCCCCGCGCTCGATGCGAACCCGCTGGACCTGGCGTGGCGCCGGTCCGAGCTGAGCGGCCTGACCCCGCACAGCGCCCGCCCGGGGTCGCCCGACCCGCGGCCCGCCCGCTCCCACCGCCTGATCGAGGCCGCGCGCCCGGTGATGGACGGGCTCGCGGACGCATCCCGACGGCCGGCAAGGGCACCTCGAGATTGTCGCGTTCCTCGCCGTCGGATACCGATACCACCCTGGCCCGGGCCCCGCAGGGACGAGGACGCCGGCGGCCGCTGGGGGGGTGCGGCCGCCGGCGATCCGTATCGCGGGGTGCGGCTGCGCGGTCTCTCCTTCCGCGCACCGCCCCTCGGCGGAGCCGGCAACAACATGAGGGGGAAGTCATGTTCCGACCGACTGCGCTCCAATATAGGATCGCCACACCAGTTCGACAAGTGTCAGCGACACGGTGTCGCCGAATCGTGACATGACACAGGGTGTGCCGGCGGCGTCGACGGCCGGGCCCCGGCCAGGGCTCGCGCCTCGACCGGGGCCCTGACGGTGGTGCTGGACATGCCCATCACCGTCGGCGCCGCACTACGAGGCCGGGCCGGATGGGGGTCCACCCCCGGCGGCGGCACTGGCGACCCCCACCCCGCAGGAGCGGGGGCGCACCCCATTCATTGCGCGCCGGGGCCGAAGTGTTACACGAGACACCTTTGTGTTTCACCCCCCCTGTGCCCCGAGCGGAGTCACGACCCGGGTGTGAGGTCACCAGGAAGCGTGTCCCGCCGGATCCCGCGCAGGCTCGGGTGCCTCAGGTGGCCGTGGTCGGTGAGTCCGTGGTGCCGCACCTCCACCACGATCCGCGGCAGCACCCAGCGGGCATCGCGGGTGACGTCCCGGCCCACGCGAGCCGGACCGGCCGGGCCGGTAGCTCGAGTCGCGCTTCTTGGCCACCACTTCCTCGGCACCCTGCTCTCACGCCAGGCCAAGCGCCTCCGCGCCCGAGTCCGCCTCGAGAGGATCCGGAACGACCACCGGGTCCAGCCGCCGCAGCCGTGGCGCGCGCCCGTCCTCGCCCAGCGCCACGAGCTCGGCGTCCAGGACCGCGTCCACACCCAGCCCCCCGGGTAGCGCCTCCAGACCCGGGACGCGGTCGGTGAGATCGTGCACGCCCCGGCTGATGATCCGCACCTCGCCGCCCACCACGCCGACCAGTGCCCGGTAGCCGTCCCACTTCAGCTCGAACGCCCACACGGAAGCCGTCAGGCGGCCGACCTCGCGGTCCGTCGGCGGCGCCCAGCTCCCCTCACTCGACAAGGACGCCAAGGTCCGGCCGCAGGAGCGCACGATGGCGTCCTCGCTGGTGGACACGATGACCGGTGACGTCGCCCCTGACGCCTGCTCCGACACCCACCAGGAGCAACTCGCCGAGCTGGTCGCGGCCAAAGCCGAGGGTGGCGACGTCCACGACCTGCCCTCCACTCGGGACGACGACGAGGATGACGACGACGAGGTCGGCGACCTGCTCGCGGCGCTCCGCGCCTCGGTAAGCGATCGCGGGCGCCCCACCAGGGCGGTTGTCACGTCGGTGGTCCAACCTCGTACGGTAGACAGACAGACCTGTCTACGCGAGGACGGAGACCCACCCCATGCGCACGTTGATCGTTTTCCTCCTGGTCGGCTTCGGCGCCCAGCTCGTCGACGGGTCCCTGGGCATGGCCTACGGGATCACGGCGACGACGATGGCGTTGCTCGCCGGCGCCACGGCGGCGCAGGCGAGCTTCGCGGTCAACCTGGCGCAGGTCGGCACGACCCTCGCTTCCGGGGCCAGCCATTGGAAGTTCGGCAACGTCGACGTCAAGACCGTCGCCAAGCTCGGCCTCCCGGGCATGCTGGGGGCGTTCGTCGGCGCCACCCTGCTGTCCAACATCTCGACGGAGGCCGCGCAGCCGCTCATGACCACGATCCTGGTCGTCCTCGGCTTCTACCTGCTCCTGCGATTCGGGCTGGGCCTGGGCACCCCACCGGTGCTCAACGTGAACGAGGAGCGGCAGCACTCGGCCGGATTCCTCGCACCCGTCGGGACCTTCGGCGGCTTTCTCTCCGCCACCGGTGGCGGCGGCTGGGGGCCGCTGACCGTCACCACCTTGATGACCGCCGGCAAGACCACCCCGCGTCGCGTCATCGGCTCGGTGTCCGCATCGGAGTTCCTCGTCTCGCTCGCCGCCTCGATCGGCTTCCTCTTCGGCATGGGCGACCAACTGCGGGAGATGGGCGTCATCGTCCTCGGCCTCCTGGCCGGCGGCGTGATCGCGGCCCCGTTCGCCGCCTGGCTGGTCTCCCGCGTCAACGCCGTCGTCCTGGGGACGTTCGTCGGCGGCCTGCTCGTCGTTCTCAACCTCCTGCGCATGTCGCAGTCCATGGAGATCGACCGGACGGTGATCACCCTCCTGCAGATCGCCATCGGGGTGCTCACGCTCGTCCTGGGCACCCGCGCCTGGCGCCGCACCAGGGCCGCTCGCGACGACGCGCAGGCGACGCCGCCCGCCGAGGAGGCAGCGCCTGGTCACGAGCAGGGCACCGATGGTGAGCACGGCGCCGGTCACGAGCAGCGCACCGACGAGGATCGGGCCCGCACCCACGCGTGAGGGCGATGGCCGCACCCCTTGGCGTACAGCCGCACCGGCTCGCGCCGGAGCAGATGAGCGCGAACAGGGGCGGGCCTCCCGCGCTGCGGCAGCAGCCGGAGCAGATGCCACCGCGGAGGCGGCAGCAGCTGCCGCCGGCGGGGCTCCTACACGCCGGCGTAGGAGTGCAGGCCGGAGATGACGATGTTGATGAAGAACAGGTTGAAGATGAGCACCAGGAAGCCGGCGATGTTGAACCACGCCGCCTTCTTAGGGCCCCAGCCGCTGGTCGCGCGGGCGTGGAGGAACACCGCGTAGAGGACCCAGGAGATAAAGGAGACGGTCTCCTTGGGGTCCCACCCCCAGAAGCGGCCCCACGCGGACTCGGCCCAGACGGCGCCGAGGATGATGCCCATGCTGAAGATCGGGAACGCGATGACGGCCGACCGGTACGAGAGCCGGTCCAGGGTGTCCGCGTGCGGGAGCGGCCGGACGATGGCGGCGGCCCTGCCGCGCTCGGTGCCCTGGGGCTGCCACACCCGCAGCAGGTAGAGCACCGAGGCCACGCCGGAGACCAGGAAGATACCCGACCCCAGCGAGATGATCGACACGTGGATCGGGAACCAGAACGACTGTAGAGCCGGCACGACCGGCGCGGCCTCCGCGTACAGCTTGGTGCCGCCGAAGAACAGCAGGGCCAGGACCGGGACCAGCACGTACGGCCACGCCACCTGCAGGGCCGGCTTGCGGAGTAACGCCAGCGCCGCCGCCACCGCGAGGGCGCACGTCACCGAGATGAACTCGTACATGTTGCCCCACGGGAAGCGACCGATCGCCAGCGCGCGGAGCACCAGCGACGCCGCGTGGAACACCAGGCCGAGGCCCACGAACAACAGGGTCAGTCGGGCCCAGCGGGTACCGCGGGCCGAGGAGGTGTCCTCGTCGCCGGTGTCGGTGATCGACGTCGACTCCGTCAGGCCGGAGCCGCCGGCCGCGACCAGCTCACGCTGCGAGGTCTTGGCCACCTGGTACCCGGCGTAGTAGATCACCGCGGCGATCAGTGCCAGCACGTACAGACCGAACCCGGTCTTGTAGGCCATGTCGCTGAAGTCCGCGAGGGTCTCGTCGACGGGCAGGCCCATCCCCTGCGCCACGATCTGGTTGATCACCGGGTGTCGTCCTTCCGAGGTGCATCGACGCCGGCACGGCGTGCCGGATCGCCCTTGGCTGAATTGTCGTCCTTCGCCGCGTCTCCGGGCAACATGCGGGCGTCGGAACCCCCGTCCTGAGCGGTGACGGCCGACGCCACCAGGGCGTCACGGAGCTCGTCGAACTCCCGGCCCCAGCCGGACCGGTCCGTCCGGGCGAGCCCGCCCAGGTCGACGCGGGTGACCCCGTCGTCGTCACTTGTCACCCGGGCCCAGATCCGACGCCGCGGGATCATGAGCGAGAGCACCAGCCCCGCCATCATGGCCACCGACGCCACACCCACCCAGAGCTGCGTGGGGTCGTCGGAGATCTGGAGGTTGACGAACTCGTCGGCGCCGTCGAAGCGAACCTCGGTGCCGTCCGGCAGCGTGGTGGACTCGCCCGGCTTGAGGTTGACGCGCGCCCGCTTCTCCAGCGCCCCGGACTCGATGAGGTCCGGGTCGAGGGAGAAGATCGACTGCGGGCGGCCGGTGTCGAGCCCGGCGTCACCCTGGTAGACGTCGATCGCGACCGCCGGGTCCTGCATCGCCGGGTAGCTGGAGCTGAGGATGGTGCCGTCGAAGTGGGCGGTGGGCGCGAACAGGCCCTGGACGGCGATCTGCTGCTCGCGGCGCTCCGCGAGGTCGGGGTACATGCCGGCCGGCGGGTCGAAGCGCATGATGCCGGAGGACAGGAACGTCTGGAGCTCGTTGGGCTGCCACTGCTGCGTGTCCGTGCGCGTCTCCCCGTTGGGGAAGGTCACCGTGAACCGCGGCGCGTAGCCGTGGCCCTGCAGGTAGACACGGGTGCCGTTGATCCGCAGCGGGTGGTTGACCTGCAGGCGGTAGGGCTCCCATGTGCCCGGGTCGGTGGTGGTGACCTCCTCGCTGTAGCGCACGGTCGAGGTGAACATCTCGGCCTGGCCGTTGGGTAGGTAGTCGGCAGTGAAGTCCTCGACCTTGATGCAGAACGGGCTCAGGTCCGTCCCGTCCACGAGGAGCCCGGCCCGGAACGCGTCGTAGGCGCTCGGCGTGGTGTTGCAGAAGGCCGGCGATTCGTCGTTGGCGATGATCACCCGCATGCCCTCGGCGTACACGAACTTGCCGGCGGCGAACATGACGAGCAGTGCGAGCAGCCCGAAGTGGAAGACGATGTTACCGACCTCGCGCAGGTAGCCGCGCTCGGAGGAGAGCTCCACGGCGCCGGCGACCCGGCCGTCGCCGTCGCTGCGCCGGACCTTCCAGCCCTTGAGCCTGCGCTGCACCTCGTCCGCCGCCGCCTCGGGGGTGGCGGTGGTGCGGTACGCGGCGTGGTGCGGCAGGCGCGACAGGTTGCGGGGCGCGAGCGGCGGCGGCGTGCGCAGCTGCTTGACCAATTCGATCGTGCGCGGCGTGAGGCATCCGACGAGCGAGATGAACAGCAGCACGTAGATGGCGGTGAACCACCAGCTGGAGAACACGTCGAACAGCTGCAGCCGGTCGTAGATCTCGCCGAGTGTGCCGTGGTCCTCGATGTACTCGAGGGTCCGGCCCTCGTTGAGGCTGCGCTGCGGCAGGAGCGCCCCCGGGACCGCCGCGATCGCCAGCAGGAACAGCAGGATGAGCGCCGTACGCATCGCGGTGAGGGTCCGCCACGCGTTCCGGAGAAAGGAGGTGACGGCGCTCGTGCGGCGGGGCTGCCGCGCCGGCCGTGCTGCGGTGGCGGGCTTCTGCGCGGTGGCGGGAGTGTGCTCTGGCATCGGGTCCATCGGGGTTCGCGGCGCTCCGGACGGTCGCGGCGCCGGTTTCCCCCAGGCTAGACGGGCCTTCCTGAGCGGTTCCTGGCAGGGCTCGGTCCCGGTCCGTCGGGCGTCCTCACCCTCCTCGGGCCGCTCCCGCGCGGGCGGAGCCGATCACCGTCGTCGCCGGCACCGGCGCCGCGGTCGCCCCGGGCCCGGGCTCCGCCTGCGCCGAGCCGTCGCGTGCGCTGACCTGCCCCGTTCCCGGGCCGGGATCGGCCCGCGGAGCCTCGGTTCGGCCCAGGACCGCCGGGGCGGCCTTGGGCGGCTCCCCCACGATTTCGCTGGTGTTGGTGGCGTTGACCAGGTAGCCGGCCGGCGTGTGCCCCGTCCGCCGGTCCCCCTGACCCGCCCCGGCGGCGCCCATCATGCCCATCGGCACCATGCCCGGCCGGGAGCCCGCCGCTCCGGTCGCCCCGCCTGGTGACGACGACGAGAACGCCCCCGCCGGAGCCGATCCCGTCACGGGCCCCGCCGACACGCCACCCGCGCCGGAGCCCAGCCCGGCCAGGGTGCCCGCGCCGCCCATCCGTGCCGCCGCCGCGCCTGCACCCGCGGCGCCCGCACCGCCTCCGCCGAGCAGCCCGCCGGCACTGCCGAAACCGCGCTCGCCGTCCCTACCGGCACCACGGTCCCCCGGCCTGGCGCCACGACCGATGATCCCGCCGGGCGCACCCCCGCGCAGCCTGCCCGAGGCGCCCTGGCCTGCCGCCGCCGGGCCCGCGAACATCGGAGCTGCGGCCGCGGTCGTGGCCGCGTTGACGCCCGCCGCGGGGCCGCCCGCGCCGGCTCCCGCGCCGCCCACTGTCGTGCCCGTCCCGGCGGGCCCCGCCACCGCCCCGGCCCCCGCCTCCGAACGGGACGCCAGAAGGGCCTGCTCGGTGGTCGCATCCACCGGCGCGGTGGCTGAGCTCGTCGTCGTCACACCCGGGGCGCCAACCCCCGCGATGCCAGCCCCGGCTCCGACGCCACCGGCGGCGGCGATCGCGGCGGCGCTCGGGTCCGCGGGCCGGGCAGGCCGGATCACGCCGTCGCCGTTCCAGGCCCGCGTGAGGTCGATGCCGTCCGGCCCGATCGCCGTACCGGACGCGACCCGGTAGGCGCGCGGGAAGTCGACGTCGGTGAGGTTGGCGTCCATCACCGCCGGGCTATACGCGGTGTTGATGATCGCTCTGGCCTGTTCGGTTGCGGCCTGGCGAGCCAGCATCCGGGTGGTGCCGCCGGCGATCGCGCCGCCGCCCATCGACCCGGAGAAGCCGCCGCCGTCGGAGAGCTCTACCTCCGCGGCCTGGGTGGCGATCCGCTCCCGCGTGGTCGCGAAGCCGTGCTGCAGGAGGTCGGCCTTCGCGGCCACCGTGTCGAGAGAGTCGGCCAGCGCGTTGGTGGTGGTGACCAGGCCCTTCATCGGCGTGGTCGCGCTACTGGCGAACTCGCCCTGCCACGGGCCACCGAGCACGGTGGTCAGTCCGTCCCGGAGCCCGGCCGCGGCCTCACGCAGCGTCCCCGCGACCTCTCGCATGCCCGTTCCGACCGCCACGTATTGCGCAGGGTCCAGCGCCTGCGCCCCCGAGACCAGACGCGACAGCGGCGCGGCCGAAACCTCCTCGGGCCCGACGTAGTCGTAGTTCCCCACGGGCACGTTGCCCGTGCCGAAGGCGGCCCCCGCCAGTGACCCCGCCGCGGCGCCCCCGAGCGACTCCATCAACCCCAGCGACTGCAGCCCGATCGGCTCCTCGGCGGCCTTCGCCAACACCGCGGCCGCCTGTTCGTCCTGGGCGTCAAGCAGCCCGCCGGCCACCGCGAACAGGGTCGCCATCGCTTTGGCCTGATCGATGTGATCGTTGAGCAGCGTCCGCAGATCGGTGCCCGTGAAGAGGTCGTAGACGGTACCGATCTGGCGGGCGGTGTCGAAGGCGGCTTCAGTGCTCTGTGAACCTTGCCAATCGAACCGCCTGTGCTCATTTAGTGCATCAATGTAGGAGTTGCATGTCGCCACACATGCTTCCGCGGACCCGAACTCAAGATGGATAGTCATCGAAAATCCCCCTCGGGAACAAACCCCACTAGCGCATCGCTAATCACGCCAAGCACCTCGCAGCTTTTCGCAAAGCTCTCGCCGCGGAACTGATTCAAACCGTGGATCAGATCAACGGATAGAATCACGGTCCCCACTTCAGTGAAAAACACATGATGGCAACCGTTCTCCGATCTATCCGCCCTCTCGGTCATCTGTATCGCTTCTCGTCCGCCGACTCGGACCGGCTGCGGATGCAGGATGCTCTCGGGATCAGCCTCGTACTGCTCATGTGATTTCCACGTTGCCAATGCACTGACCGAAATCTCGTCATTCTTCCAACCGCAGGTGTCAAGCTCGCCCGGCTTCCTCTGGGTCAACTTCTCAACGTGCTCCACCGGCTTACCTGCCCCCTTGGACACCGCCTCGATCGGGATCTCCGCACAGGGGTCGAACAGCGGCGGGCGTTCCTCCAACGGCAGATCCCAGGGATTGCCGGCGGCCTCGGCGACGGGCGTGCTCGTCGTCGTCACCGGATCCTGCCCGTCACCCGACGCACACCCGGCCGTCACCACCGCCGCGACCAGGGCCGTCGCCATCGCACCAATCATCCTCACACCCCTACTGACGGCCCGACTGCCCGCACGGTTCCCCGATTTCCCCACGCCCTCGGTACCGGGTGTCAGACGCCGGCGTCCCGACACTCCTGCTCGGCGCGCGTCTCGAGACACTCCGTCCACGTGAGCTGGTCCTCCACCCACGGGCGCCGCGACTCCTGCCCCACGTCGAGGATCCACTGGTAGTTGTCGCACACGATCGCGTCGCCGCGGGAGTCCACCGCGGTCAGGCCGATCTGGTAGCCGTGGCACCGGTCACCGATCTGCGGGCCGGCCTGCTGCAGTGCAGACTCCACGGCGGGATTGGGGGCGAGCGACGGATCGCGGGACCACGCCGAACCGTCTGCGTTCCGCAGGCGCGCGCAGTAGGCGGTCGCGTCGTCGGCGAAAGCGGCCACGGCGCCCCACGGACTGCACATCGCACCCTCCGTCACCGGGTCAGGGGCCTGGGCGGCGGTGGTCTCCGGGGCGGGAGCCGGAGTGGACGACGGTCGAGGTTCCGGCGCCCTTCTCGCCGCCCCAGTATCCGACGCTCGGCAAAGCTCTGCCCCTTATCGCGGAAACTCCTCGCCACCTGCGACGACGAACAATGTCGTACCCCCATGATCTAATCGAACACATGAGCGAGACAAGGGGTTCAGTCGCGTGCGGCGCGGAGCTGACGAGCATCCTCGGGGCGCTGGAGGACCACCTCCGGCGCGACTGGGAAGAGGCGTCGGCGGCTCAGTTGCACGCTGAGCTCACGGCTCTCGAGCAGGTGCAGCGCAGGATCCGGGCCACGCAGGCGCGGGTCCTCGCTGCCGCGCGCGAGGCGGGAACGGGACGCGAGATGGGGTTCGTCAGCGACCGCCAGATGCTCACCGGCGGACTCGGCCTCTCCCCCGGCGAGGCACGGCAGCGGCTCGACGACGCCGCCATCTCCGACACCCCGCGCATGCGCGCGAGTGCCGAGGGGAAGGTGTCGGCGGGGCACCTCAGGATCATCGGTGCGGCGTTGGACGCCCTGCCGGACGAGGTCGACGACGAGGTGCGCGCCACCGTGGAGACGCAGCTCCTCGAGGCCGCCGAACACGCCACCACCCGCCGGCTGCAGGAGCACGCCCGGCGGATCCTGGACGCCCTCGACCCGGGCCGGGTCGAACGCGGCGCCGAGGAGCGAGCCCGGCGCCGATCGGTCACAGCAGGCGGCCAGGGGCTCGACCTCATGGCGCGCGCCAGCATGACCATGGACCCGCAACTCGCGGCCCTCATGCGCGAGGTGCACGCGCGCTGGGCACAGCCCGGCAGGCTGTGGGGCGACCCGGACACCCCGGACAGCCGCACCGACGGCCAGCGGATGCACGACGCGCTGGTCCATGCCCTCCACCTGGCCCTGTCGGCGGACGAGAGCCGCTCCGGCGCACCCGCGTCGATCGTGATCCGCATGGACCTGGACCAGCTGGCTACTCTCGCGGGGTGCGGCGAGACCGACGGTGGCATCCACGTCACCGTCGAGCAGGCGCTGGACATGGCCCGCGGCAACCACTGGTTCCTCGCGCTGACCGACCAGGAGAAGAACCTGCGGCTGTTCCGCACTCGGCGCACCGCCTCCTACTACCAGCGACTCGCTCTGTTCGCGACCTACGGCGGCTGCACACACCCGGACTGCGACCAGGACGCCCGGCACAGCGAGGTGCACCACGCGGACAGCCCCTGGTCGGCGGGAGGGCTCACCAACATCGACGAACTCGCCCTGGCCAGCCGCGACTGCCACGCCATGATCCACGACACCGGATGGAGCACCGTCCCCGACCCGACCGCACCCCAGGGGGTGAAGTGGATTCCGCCGCGCGGCACGCCGCGATCCGCCGACCCACCACCGCCCAAGCCCGGGCCGCCACCGCTCCTGCCGCTCGAGGCGCCCGTACTGCCGTTCGCGCTTCTCGCCGACCTCGAACGGGCCCTCGCCGCGCGCCGGGACGCGGCCGCGTGATGGAACGGGAGTGCCGGTGTGTCAGATCGGCAGCGTCGTGTCCGAGATCGCGAAGTCACGGAGCCAGTAGACGAAGTTCGCCCACACCCCCGAGAGCAGCAGGAGGCCCACCACGATGAGCATCACGCCACCCACGATCTGGATCGTGCGGGTGTGTCGCTGTAGCCACCCCACCGTGCGCATCGCCCACGTCGAGCCGAAGGCCACCAACACGAATGGCAGCCCGAGGCCGAAGCAGTACCCCACGATGAGCAGCACGCCGCGCGCCGCGTCGACGCCGGTCCCGGCTGCCACGGACAGCGCGGCACCCAGCGTCGGCCCCAGGCACGGGGTCCAACCCAGGGCAAACACGGCACCCAACAGCGGCGCGCCCACCCATGTGGACACGGCCTTGGGCTGGATCCTGGTGTCCCGCTGCAGTGCGGGGACGAGGCCGATAAAGACCATCCCCATGAGGATCGTCACCACGCCGCCGAGGCGCTGCAGGAGCTCCTCCTGCGGCGCCAAGTACTCCACGACCCCCAGCACCATGGCGCTGAGCAGGACGAACACCACCGTGAAGCCGGCCACAAACAGCAGCGAAGCGCCCACGATTCGCCAGCGCGAGGCCCGGTGCGTCCGTCGTTCCTCCACCGTCAGGGTGGCGGTCGCGGCGCGCCGCTCCTCGGCCGCCTCCACAGTCGACGGGGGGCGCTCAGCCCCCACCACGCTCGCCAGGTACGCCAGGTAACCGGGCACGAGAGGGATCACGCATGGAGAGGCGAACGACACGAGGCCGGCAAGGATGCAGGCGCCGAGTGCGAGCAGGATCGGCCCGCTGGACACCGTCTGCTGGAAGGTCTCGCCCACACTCTGTGCCAGGAGGATCACGTCGGCGCTCACGCCGTGTCGTCCTCCTCCGCGATCAGGGCGGCCACCGTGTCGCGCAGCTTGTCGTCGGTGATCTCCGCCAAGTACACGGCGGCCACACGATGCTCCTTGTCCAGGATCAGCGTCGCCGGGACCACCGACGTCGGGAAGCCCCGCAGCGCGGCCACGGCCGCGTTGCTGGGATCCCAGATGGACGGAAAGGTGATGCCGTTGTCGGCCACGAAGTCGACCGGCTTCTGCCGGTTGGGGTCACGCAGGTTGATCCCGAACACCGTGGCGCCCTGCGGCTCGAACTCCTCCTGCAGGCGCTGCAGGTCATCCGACTCGGCCCGGCACGGCCCGCACCACTGCCCCCACAGGTTGAGGACCACGACCTCTCCCGCGAAGTCTTCCTGGACGTTCAGGGTCCGGTCCGGGTCCTGCAGGTCTGGGCCTGTGATCGGGGCCACCGGCTTGCGCTCGGACGGCGGGTCGTAGCGGATCTCGGTCTTGCCATCGGGGCTCACGAACTCGAACGTCTCCGGCCCCGTCACCACCGCGTCGGATCCGGTCGCGCAGGCACCGGTGGCGAGGGCCCCCGACAGGAACACGGCCGCGAGGGCGGGCTTGACGCGCACGGTTCAGGCCCCCGTCTGCGACGGGTCGGAGGCCCCTGCAGGCTCGGAGTACACGATGTCGCGCAGCGTGGTGCCCTCGAACACCAACGAGGTCACCGAGGCGAGCGAGCACTGCCGCGACCGCGGATCGTGCCACAGTCGCCGCCCCTCGAGGAAGCGCCGGGTGGTGTACACGGGCAGCTGGTGACTCACCAGCACCGCCTCGTGGCCGCGAGCGGAGTCGAGCGTCGAGTACACGGCGCCGATCATCCGGTGCGCGATCTGCAGGTACGGCTCGCCCCAGGACGGGCGCAGCGGGTTGAGCAGGATCGGCCAGTACTTCGGGTCGCGCAGGGCGCCCCCTGGGCCACCGACCTTGTTGCCCTCGAAGCGGTTGTCGGCCTCGATGATGTCCTCGTCGATCCCCACCGGCAGCCCCAGCACCTCGGCCAGCGGCGCGGCGGTCTCCTGCGCGCGCTGCAGCGGCGAGGCCACGATCGACACGATGTCGTGCCCCTGCCCGAGCACCCGGGCGACCGTCTCGGCCTGGCTGCGCCCCAGTTCGGAGAGGCGGAAGCCCGGCAGGCGCCCGTAGAGCACGCCGTCGGGGTTGTGGACCTCGCCGTGGCGCACCAGGTGCACGATCGTCTGCGTCTCCGGCTCCCGGGCCGAGTGCCCGCGGGGGGCTCCGGCACCGGTCGACGACGAGGCGCGCGGCTCACCCGGCGCGGCGATCGTCCCGGGCTCGGCCCCGTACGCCTCGGACCCGTCGGCCGGAGCCGCGCCGGTGTCGGTCGCCGGGCCCGCGGGCCCGCCCGCCGGGTCGGGTGCGCCCAGTGAGGGCGGCGCCGCGGCGGGTGCCGGGTGCTCGCCCCGCAACGGGATCGGCAGGGAGGTCGGTCCGGCGGTCGGTACGGAGAGCCGGCCGCGCAGCCCTCGGCGTCGTGCGTTCATCAATCCTGCTCCGGAGGGGTGGCCGCCGCGGCCGCCTCCGCCGCGGCGGGCAGGGCGTCGGCGATGTGCTGGAAGTCGTCATCGGTCAGCGCGGTGGAGACGAACCAGGTCTCGAATGCGCTCGGCGGGCCGTACACGCCGCGGTCGAGCAGCGTGGTGAAGAACGGGGCGAAACGGTACGTCTCCGCGGCCTTGGCGCCGGCGTAGTCGGTGACGGGGTTCTCGCTGAAGAAGACGCTGAGCATCGTGCCCGCCCGCTGGATGGTGTGTGCGACACCCGCCGCGGTGAGCGCGTTGCGGAACAGCTCCTCGAGGCGGTCCGCGTTGGTCTGCAGCGTGTAGTAGCAGGAGTGGTCGGCCAGGCGCAGCGAGGTCAGGCCCGCGGCCACGGCGACGGGGTTCCCGGACAGCGTCCCGGCCTGGTAGACGGGGCCGGCAGGGGCGAGGGCGCTCATCACGTCGGCGCGCCCGCCGAACGCGGCGGCGGGCAGGCCGCCGGACATCACCTTGCCGAACGTGGTGAGGTCGCCCGCCACGCCGTCGATGCCCCACCAGCCGCGGTCGCCGGCGCGGAAGCCGGTCATGACCTCGTCCATGACGAGCAGCGCGCCGTTCTCGGTGCACAGGCGGCGCAGTTCCTCGTTGAAGCCCGGCAGCGGCGGGACGGTGCCCATGTTGCCGGCGGCGGCCTCGGTGATGACGCACGCGATGTCGGCGCCGTGGTTCGCGAACGTCAGGCGCACGGCCTCGACGTCGTTGTACGGCAGCACGATCGTGTCGTGGGCCGTGGCGCCGGTGACGCCGGGCGAGTCCGGCAGCGCGAACGTCGCGACACCCGAGCCGGCATCCGCGAGCAGGGCGTCCACGTGGCCGTGGTAGCAGCCGGAGAACTTGACCACCTTGCTGCGGCCGGTGAACCCGCGCGCCAGGCGCACCGCGCTCATGGTGGCCTCGGTGCCCGAGTTGACCAGGCGCACCTCCTCGACGGAGGTGCGGGCGACGATCTCGCGGGCCAGCTCGACCTCACCCTCGGTGGGGGTGCCGAAGCTCAGGCCGCGCGAGGCCGTCTCGCGGACCGCCTCGACGATCTCCGGGTGGGCGTGCCCGTGGATCATCGGCCCCCACGAGCACACGAGGTCGATGTAGGTGTTGCCATCGACGTCCGTCATGCGCGAGCCCTTCGCCTCGCGCATGAAGCGGGGCGTGCCGCCGACGCTGGCGAACGCCCGCACCGGCGAGTTCACCCCGCCGGGGATCAGGTCGCGGGCGTCGGCGAACAACTCCGCCGAGCGGGTGGTGCCGGCGGTGCCGGACGGGGTCGGGGCGGGATCACTCGCAGACGTCACGGGTCCAGTGTGTCAAAGACTCCCGGCGCGGGCCGCTCAGGCCTGCGGGGCGGCCTGCTCAGCCCCCTGCGCGGCCGCCTGCGGGGCGACGAGCGACGTGGCCGCCGCCTCGACCTGACCCACCACGTCCTGCACGGCCGTCTCGGCCCGGTCCCGGGCGTCGTCGAGCTGCTGCTGGACCTGCTGGACCTGCTCCTGCACCTGCTGCTGCGCGGCGCCGGCGTCGCGGTGGACGCCGTACCAGTCGTCGGCACCGGCCACGGGAGCCGCGGGCTGCGGCGCGGCGGGCGGCGTCGCGGCCGGGCCCTGCTGCTGCGCCGCCATGCCCTGCTGCGCGGCCGCCTCGCGGTCGGCGAGGTCCCACTTGGGCAGCGGATCCGGGGACGGCTTGCCGGGCACGTGGTCCGTCTCGACGGTGCCCTGCTCGAGGAACTGCATCACCACGTCGTCGACGGCGGTGTTGCCGGTGCGGAAGGTGCCGTGTTCGCCGCCGCCCACGGTGACGAGCGTGCCGCCGAGCAGCTCGGCGACCCGGTGCCCGCCGGCGATCGGGGTGACCGCGTCCTTCTCGGAGTGCAGGACGAGCGGCTTCTGCTCGAGGCGGTCGCCGTTCGGGTGGATGGTCTGGGCGACGGGATTCCAGCCCACGCAGTCGTCGCCGGCGCGCTCGACGGCAGCCCGGGCCGCGAGCTTGTTGCCGCCCGTGTACTGGTCGAGCTTGGCGCCCACCACGCCGAGGACGTCCGCGGGCGCGGCGGTCTCGTTGCAGGTGACGATCTCGTTCATCACCACGTCGGAGCGCATGACCTGGGCGCGCCCCTCCTTGGCCTGGATGATCTTCGCCGCGGTCGGGTAGTCGACGCGGGCGATGCGGCCGCCGTCGTTGTAGTACTTGAGGATGTGCGCGAGCATCGGCCAGGCCTGCTCGGAGTAGGTGGCGCCGACGGTGGCGTCGAACAGGCCGGTGGCGGCGTTGTTGGTGAGGTCCTGCAGCGTGAGTGCGCGGAACAGGCCCTCGCCGCGGGCGCGGGCGGGGGCGGTCCCGTTGATCACGTCGAGCGCCGGCTGCTCGAACTGGGTGTCGCGCAGCTCGACGGGCAGGTCACGGGACTCGGCGGGCGGCGGGGTGAGGTTCGCCGCGCCACCGACCTCCTGGTCGGTGATCCACTTCCAGTTGTAGTAGACCTTCAGCGGGGTGTCGCCGAGGCCGTAGTAGTCGTCGCGGTCGGCGATCCACCGGAAGATGTCGTTGACGCGCTCCTCCTGGGCGTGCGCGCCCTGGGCGGCCTGCTCGGACCAGCGCCAGTCGGGGTGGGTGTTGGAGTCGAGCACGAACCGGCCGGTGCGCTCCGGGAACAGGGTCGCGTAGTCGGTGCCGATCGCGGTGCCGTAGGACACGCCCACGTAGTCGATCGTCGCCAGGCCGAGCGCCTCGCGCACGGCGTCCATGTCGCGGGCGGCGTTCTCGGTGGTGAACGAGGCCATGTAGGCGGGGTCGGTGCCGTAGCAGGCGTCGTGCAGCTGGTTGACGCTGACGGGGCCGGCGGCCCGGATGTCGCAGGTGAGCGGGTTGGACCCGTAGAGCCCGCGGGGCTGCACGGCCACGAGGTCGTGGTTCTCGTACAGGCCGGCCGGGGCGGGCGCGTTGTCCCGCGGCTGCCAGAAGTTGAGTGCGTAGTTCCCGGGGCCGCCGGGGTTGCCGAACACGGTGGACCGCGCGTTCCCCGAGGTGGCCTTCATGCGGGTGAGGGCGACGGTGGTCTTGTCGGCGTCGGGCTGGGAGTGGTCGACCGGGACCTCGACGGTCCCGCACTCGAGCCCGGCGGGGACGTACTCCGCCTCGATCCCGAGCATCTCGGTGCAGTCCTGCCACTGCACGGGGGCGGCCACGGCCATCCCCGACCCCAGAAGTGCGGCCGCTCCCACGACCGCGGTGACGCCAACGAAGTTGCTAGACGGCTGCACCGATCCCCGATTCCCTGTACTGATGATGAACTCCGCGGGGCGCGACTCCCCGCACCCCCCGAGCCCGGGCGCCGTCGGCGACCGAGCGGCACCAAATGTAACCCGCGACACGCCCTGTGGGTAATCCACCCCGGAACACTCAGGGAACCGTCACACGATCGTTACCGCTCTCGCCGGCACACCGCCGGAACACGCTGTGGTACCTGCACTTTCACCGGGACGGGCGGGCGATGGCACGGAGCACGGCGACAGTGGCCGCGACCAGCGCGACGGCCGCCGCGAGCGCGGCCGCGAGGAGGAGCCGCGGGTCCACGACGGTGCGCGCGACGTCGCCGCCCGAGACGTCGGTGGCGCGGGCCGGAGGGGCCACGACGACGAGGTCTTGCGCGAGCCACCACAACACTGCCGCGAGCACGCCGGCCACCACTGCCACCAGAGCCGGACGGAGCGCCGGTCGGCGTGCGGTCACGGCGTCTCCACCCCGGACTCCGCGGCGGGGCCGTCCCCGAGATCCCGGCCGGCGCCGGACTCCACCACCACCGACTCGAGGGCGGCGCGCAGGGCCGCCGCGTCGCGCGCCCAGGCGCGGACCTCGGCGCCGTTGTCCAGGCGCAAGCCCACGGCCTCCCGGCGGCGCGGGACGTCCCGGAGTTCGCCGAGGGTGCGCGCGGACTCCCAGGAGGCCTCGGGCCGCGCCGGGCCGCCGAAGCGGCCGGTGGGCGCGGGCGGCGGGGGCAGCACCTCGGCGATGCGGTCCACGTCCAAGTCCTCCGTCCCCTGGGTGTAGGTGGTGTCGGTGAGCCGCACCCGCCCGTGGACGCGGGTGGCGCCGATCATCACGGCGTGGCACAGGGCCGAGGCGATCGCGCACACGGTGAGCATGAGCCAGTGCACGGGCGCCTCGGTCGCCCACTCGAACAGGCCAGCGGCCAGGCAGAACAACGGCGCGGCGAGGATCCAGGCCCAGCTCCACCCGTCCTCCCGGTAACGGAACCGCTCAGTCCCGTCCACGTGCGCTCCCGGCGAGGAACGTGGTCTCGTCCTCGCTGTGTTGGCGCCAGACGGCGGTGGCCGCGCAGAGGCCGGCGAGGATCTGCAGCGAGAGGACGAGGAAGGTCGCGGCCTCCCCCCGCGAGCCGGCCTCGAGCGATCCGGAGAACACGCCCACCAGCACGGCGACGGCGTCCACCACGAGGAAGACCCCCACGATGTTGAGTAGCATCCGCGCCCAGCCCTTGCCGGCCCGGAGACGGAACGCCAGCCAGACCGTCACCGCCGCCGCGAGGATCGCCACGACGGCGGCAAGGCCGGTCGCCCCCCGGAAGAGCGCCTCGACCGAGGCGGCGTCGCCGGCCTGCTCCGCGGCGTCGGTAAACATGTCGCGCGTGGAGGACGGCAGGTCCGCCAGCCGGGAGGTCAGGGCATTGACCAGCGCCCCCACCAGGGCGAATCCGGTGGCGGCGAGCCACAGCACCCACGCGGTGCGCACGTGCTCCGGCGGCTCGGGGGTGGGCTCCTCGTCGGTCCGGGCGGGCGGCCGCCAGGGGCCCGTCCCGCGGCCCCCGTCGCCGGTACCGCCACCGCCGCCGGCACCGCCATCGCCGCCGGTCGTCGCGCGGTCGCGTCGGTCGCCGGGCCGGCCGTCGGAGCCGGGGGCCGGCGGCCCGGCGGGTGCGCCCGGCTCGCCCTCGGGGATCCCGCCGTCGTGCGGCGGCCCGCCGTAGGGGCCGGGGAGCCGGTCGCCGGGCTCGGCATCCGGCCCGGGCGGCTGCAGTCCGCGGGGCCCGCCGGGCTCGCCGTCGGGGACCGGCAGTTCGCGCTCGCCCCCGCCCCAGGGCCCGGTCATCGGCGGCCCCCGCCCGCGGCGAGGAGGTCGGCGGCGTGCAGGGCCCAGTAGGTGAGGACGATGTCGGCGCCCGCCCGGCGGATGGACAGGAGCGACTCCATGACGGCCGGGTCGTGGTCGATCCAGCCGCGCTCCGCGGCGGCGGAGATCATCGCGTACTCGCCGGACACCTGATAGGCGGCCACGGGGACATCGCACAGCTCGGCGGTCTGGCGGAGCACGTCGAGATAGGACATGGCGGGCTTGACCATCACCATGTCGGCGCCCTCGTCCAGGTCGAGCCGCACCTCGCGCAGCGACTCCCGCAGGTTGGCGGGGTCCTGCTGGTAGGTGCGCCGGTCACCCCGCAGCGAGGAGCCGACGGCCTCGCGGAACGGCCCGTAGAAGGCGCTGGCGTACTTGGCGCTGTACGCGAGCACGGCCACGTCGAGGTGGCCGGCGGCGTCGAGGGCCTCGCGGATGGCGGCGATCTGGCCGTCCATCATCCCGCTCGGCCCCACCACATGGGCGCCGGCGTCGGCCTGCGCCACGGCGAGCTCGCGGTAGGCGACGAGGGTGGCGTCGTTGTCCACGATCTGCTCGCCGCGCGGATCGGTGCCGAGGACGCCGCAGTGCCCGTGGTCGGTGAACTCGTCGAGGCAGGTGTCGGCCATCACCACGAGGTCGTCGCCCACTACCTCCCGCACGGCGGTGAGGGCGCGGTTGAGGATGCCGTCGTCGGCGGCGCCGCAGCTGCCGGCGGCGTCCTTGTCCTCCTCGCGCGGGACGCCGAACAGCATGATCCCGCCGAGACCGGCGGCCGCGGCGGCGGCGGCCTCGCGGCGCAGGGAGTCGAGCGTATGTTGGCTGACTCCGGGCAGCGAGGAGATCGCCCTCGGGGCGTCGATCCCGTCTGCCACGAAGGCCGGCAGGACCAACTGTCGCGCCTCGAGCGTGGTCTCGCCGACGAGGCGGCGCATCGCCGGGGTGGAGCGCAGACGACGGGGGCGGACGGTCGGGCCGATCGGGGAACTCACGAATCTCAGGGTAGCCGGGCCCCGCCGGTGGCGTTCGGGCGCGACGCGTCCGGCCCCGCCGTGCCCGGCGAGGCGTCCGCTCAGCGGCGGCGGGCCCGGCGGCGCGGCGGGGGCAGCTCGCCGGCCGCCCGCAGCGCCTCGGCGTGCGCGGCGAGGGAGTCCACCAGCTCGAGCACCGAGGCGTTCTCGGGCTGCACGTCCACGCGCAGACCGAACTCGGCGGCGGTCTCGGCGGTCCGCGGGCCGATGCACGCGATGAGTGTGCGGGCGTGCGGCTTGCCGGCGATCCCCACGAGGTTGCGGACCGTCGAGGAGGAGGTGAAGCAGACGGCGTCGAAGCCGCCGGTCTTGATCATCTCGCGGATCTCGGCGGCCGGCGGCGCGGCGCGAACGGTGCGGTAGGCGGTGACGTCCTCGATCTCCCAGCCCTGGTTGGTGAGACCCTCGGCGAGGGTCTCGGTGGCGATGTCGGCACGCGGCAACAGGACCCGGTTGACGGGGTCCAGGACGTCGTCGTACGGCGGGAACACCTCGAGCAGGCCCAGGCTGGACTGCTCGCCGGTGGGCAGCAGCTCGGGCTGGATGCCGAGCTCGCGGACGCGGGCCGCGGTGCTCTCGCCGACGCAGGCGATCTTGACGCCGGAGAACGCGCGGGCGTCGAGCCCGAACTCGCAGAACTTCTCCCACACGGCGCGCACGGCGTTGGTGGAGGTGAACACGACCCACTGGTAGCGGCCGTCGACGAGGCCCTTGACGGCCCGCTCCATCTGCGCAGGGCTGCGGGGCGGCTCGACGGCGATCGTCGGGACCTCGACGGGCACGGCGCCGTGCTCGGAGATCCGCTCGCTCATCTCGGCGGACTGCGCCTTGGTGCGGGGCACGAGGACGTTCCAACCGAACATCGCGCGGGACTCCCACCACTGGTGGCGGTGCCGCTCGCCGGCGGACTTGCCGATGGTCACGACCAGATCCCCCTCCATGTCTCGGCCCAGCTCGGCCATGGTGGCGAGCGTGCCGTCGGCGGACTTCTGCGCGCACAGGGAACCGGAGCACGTCACGGTGACAGGCGTGCCGGCGGCCAGGCCCTGCTCGGCGAGCTCGGACGCGGCCTCGGCGAGGTGCCGACCGGTGGTGCGCAGGACGATCGGGCCACGGGCGCCGACGAGCGCCGCCCAGTCGACCTTGCCGCGGCTGTCGGCGAAGACGTAGCCGGAGCCGAGCGCGATGCCGGCGAACGCGGGGACGGCGGTGGCCTCGGCGACGCCGGGTACGACCTCGAACGGCACCACGGTGCGGCCGACGGCGGCGATCTCGGTGACGGTCGCGTCGGTCGTCATGGGGTCGCCGGCCACGAGGCGCACGACGTCGCGGCCCTTCTTGGCCTCGGCGGTGAGCTGCTTGGCCACGGCGGCGGGCTCCCCCAGGACGGGCCGGATGTCGGCGGCGGTGGGGGCGGGCAGCGCCTTGAGCCGCTTGACCTTGGCCTTGTCCTCGGCGGCGACGGCGGCGTCCATCTCGGCCTGACGCGCGTCGAGCAGCTCCTGCGGCACCGGCACCTCGGTGGCCACCAGGTCGAGTACCTCGGTGGAGACGTCTGCGTCGGCGAAGACCAGCGCGGTGCCGGCGAGGACCTCGCGGGCGCGCAGGGTGAGCATCCCCGCGTTGCCGGGGCCGCCGCCGACAAAGCGGACGGTGCCGGGTCGGGTGGTGCGTGCTCGTGTCATAGTTCGTCTCTCCGTGGGGTGGGTGTCGCGCGCTGGCTGCGCGCGAGCAGGGAGTTCGTGGGGCTGCCGGTCGAATGGGGCGCGGCTAGCCGTCGGGCGGGCCCGGCTCGGCGGCCGGATCGGGTTCCGCGCCCGGCCCGCCCGGTTCCGCCACCGTGGGCGGCGCGGTCGTCGACTCGCGCGGAACGAGGGGCGCCCGGTCGTCGGCGGGGGGCTCGGCGGCCATGAGGTCGCGGGCGCCGCGCTCGAGCAGGTCGGCGGCCAGGCGACGGCCCAGGGCGTCGGCGGCGGCCACCGGGCCGTCGGAGTGCTCGCCGGTCCGCGTACTGCCCTCGGCGCGGAGGACGGTGGTGCCGTCGTGGGCGGCGGCCACGGCGTACAGGGTGAGCTCGCCGTCGGCGAGCTCGGCGCGCGCGCCGACGGGCGCGGTGCAGCCGGCCTCGAGGTCGGCGAGCAGGCGACGTTCGGCGGCCACGCGGACGCGGGAGGGCAGGTGGTCGACGGTCGTCAGGGCGGTGACGGCCTCCTCGTCGTCGGCCCGGCACTCCACGGCGAGGGCGCCCTGAGCCGGGGCGGGGAGCATGTCCGCCACGCCGAAGCGCTGGGTGGCGCGCTCGCCGATGCCTGTGCGGTCCAGCCCTGCGGCCGCCAGGACCACGGCGTCCAGGTCGCCGGAGTCCACGTAGCCCATGCGCGTGTCGATGTTGCCGCGCAGGGGGTACAGGTCGAGGTCGGGGCGCAGGGCCGCGAGCTGCGAGCGCCGGCGGGGCGCCGAGGTGCCGACGCGCGCGCCCTCGGGCAGCGTGTCCAGGGTCAGGCCGTCGCGGGCCACGAGGACGTCGGAGGGGTCCACGCGCGGCGGGACGGCGATGGGCGCGAACCGCGGGTCCGGCGCGGTGGGCAGGTCCTTGTAGGAGTGGACGGCCACGTCGCAGTCGCCGCGCTCGAGGGCGGCCCGCAGCTCGAGCGTGAACACGCCCACGCCGATCCGCTCGACGGGCGCCATCACCACGTCGCCCTTGGTCCGCACGATCACCAGCTCGGCCGGGTAGCCGGCGGCGATGAGCGCGTCGCGCACGTGCCCGGCCTGCGTCGTGGCCAGGGTGCTGCCGCGGGTTCCCACCCGCAGCACGCGCCGATCGTCTCCACCGCTCACGAGGCCTCCTCCCCTGTGGTCGCGCCGTCGAGGTCGAACAGGGTACGCACGACCTCCGCGTAGTTCTCGCCGTCCGGCTGGGCGGCCAGCTGCTTGAACCGCACCGTCGGCGGGTGCAGCAGCTTGTCCACCACGCGGCGCACGGCGTTGGCCACCTCGTCGCGGGCCTTGTCGTCCAGGTCCGGCAGGCGGGACTCCAGCCGGCGCATCTCGGCCGCCACGACCTGCCCGGCGCGGCCGCGCATCTTGCCGATGAGCGGGCCCACCTCGGCGAGCCGCTCGGACTGGGTGTAGGCGGCCAACTCGGAGTCGACGATGGTGCGGGCGGCGTCGGCGGCGGCCGCCGACGAGGTCTCCGGGTCGGCCTTGAGCGCCTCGATGCCCAGGACGGTGACGCCGGGCAGCCCGGACACGGCGGGGTCCACGTCGCGCGGCATGCCGAGGTCGCAGATCACCAGCGGCCGCCCGGCCTCGCGGCGGGCCAGCGCCGTGTGGACATCGCCGAGGCTCACCACGGTGCCCACGGCGCCGGTGCAGGTGAAGAGGATGTCGGCGCGGGCGACGGCTTCGGCGAGCCGCTCCACCGGTACGGCGGCGGCCGGGGTGCCGGAGTCGCGGGCGATCTCGGAGAGCCGCTCGGATCGCTCGGGAGTCCGGTTGGCGACGTCGATGTGGGCGATGCCCCCGCGTCCCAGGTGGGCGACGGCGAGGCCGCCCATCGCGCCGGCGCCGAGCACCACCGCGCGACGGCCGTCGAGGCGCCGCCCGGCCGGGGCGTCCGCGTCCGCTCCGGCGGCCCGGCCCTCCGCCAGGATCTCGGCGGCGCGGTCCAGCGCGACCGACACCACGGAGGCACCGGCCGAGTCGATGTCGGTCTCGGTGTGGACGCGCTTACCCACGTGCAGCGCCTGCTGCGCGAGCCGGTGCAGGGTGGTGCCGGCCGCCCCGATATCGGACGCCGACTGGTAGGCGGTGCGGATCTGGCCGATGATCTGCTGCTCGCCCACCACCATCGAATCCAGGCCGGAGGCCACGGAGAACAGGTGCTCGGCCGCCGACTCGGAGTAGCGGATGTAGAGGTGCCGGCTCAGCTCGTCCACCGACAGCCCGGAGTGGCGGGACAGCAGCGCCACCACGTCGTCGAGGGCGGGGTGGAAGGCGTCGACGGCGGCGTAGACCTCGACCCGGTTACAGGTCGTGACGATCATGGCCTCGTCGACGCGGTCGCCGGCGATGAGCTCCTCGGTGAGCCGGTCGCGGTCGGATTCCGCGATCGCCACCGACTCCAGGAGCGCCACGGGCGCGCTGTGGTGGGAGATCCCCACGAGCAGGATGCTCACGGGCGACCCCTGTGCGACAGACCCCTGCGCGCGAGCCGGAAATGTGCCCGTGCCAGAATGGGAGACCCTGCGTACGGTGACGACGGCGCGCCGCCGATCTCACTCGCGGGACGCTGGGCCACGGTCGGTCGTCTCCTGTCGATGCGCACGGGGAGAGGACAGGGAATCCCAGGTGAGACACCCTGCCGGGCCGACGCGGGCGGATGCCCCCGTGCGGCCGGTAACGCGCTCCACCGTAACCCGCACGACACCCCGGGACAAAACCGTCGACGGGCCGGATGCTATGCCCCGCGGGCCCCGCCGACACCGTGTCGGCCCCGGTGATCGGGCCCCTCCCCTCAGCCGGTGAACGGCTCCGGGCGCGCGAGGTCGGTGCGCAGTTCCTCGTCGTCGACCTCCCAGCACGAGTGCTCCTCGCCGTCGAGCAACACCACCGGGAGCCGGTCGCCGTACTCCAGCCGCAGCTCCGGGTCCGCGGCGTGGTCCACGTCCACCACCTCCAGCACCGCGCCCGCCTCGGCGCACACGGGAACCAGCTGGCCGTGGACGCGGACGCAGCTCCCGCACCCCTCGCGAACGAGCAGCGTGACCCTGTGAACCATGCCTTGATGGTGCACGAGTGCGCGGAACCGCCCTAGTATTGGGGTCCCGCCCAGTCGAGGAGGCCCCGGTGAACGACGGCGACCACCACGGCGAGCACGACGCCGAGCACGAGCCCGGGGCCGTGCCCGCCCCGGACGCGGAGTCGCGCCTCGCCGACGAGCCCGACCTCGACCCCGGAGCGGCGTTGGACGCCGACCCCACCGTGGAGACCGAGCCGGGGTCCGGGGACGACGACGAGGACTCCGATCCCGACGCCGAGGGCGGCGCCGACCGGTTCCGCCTCCCCGGCCGCGCCGACGTCATGAGCGCCTTCGGCCGCCTGGTGTGGCGCCGCCGCAACCACCGTGCGCAACGGGTCGCCGGTGAGGCGTCGGCCAGGAACGCCGTCCACCTCGGGGAGGAGGCCCGGGCCGAGGCGGAGGCCGCGCACCCGGAGGAGCCGTACGTCCCGGACCCCGAGGTGGCCGCGTTCTTCGACGTGGACAACACGCTGATCCAGGGCGCCTCGATCCTCCTGCTGGCCCGAGGGCTGGCCAAGCACAAGTTCTTCTCCGTGGGCGACATCGCCGACATGGCGTGGACGCAGCTCAAGTTCCGCGTCTCCGGCAAGGAGAACGCCGACGACGTGGCCGCCGGCCGCGAGAAGGCCCTGAGCTTCGTCAAGGGCCACGACGTCTCGGAGATCATCGCGCTGAGCGAGGAGGTCGTGGACGGCTCGATGCTCGACCGCGTCTGGCCCGGCACCCGCGCGCTCGTGCAGATGCACCTCGACGCGGGCCAGCAGGTCTGGCTCGTCACCGCGACTCCTGTCGAGCTGGCCAAGGTGATCGCCACCCGACTCGGCCTGTCCGGGGCGCTGGGCACCGTCGCCGAGAGCATCGACGGCGTCTACACGGGCCGGCTCGTGGGCGACATCCTCCACGGCCCCGGCAAGGCGCACGCCGTGTCGGCGCTCGCCGAGTCCAAGGGCTTCGACCTGTCCAAGTGCTACGCCTACTCGGACAGCTTCAACGACATGCCCATGCTCACGCTCGTGGGCAATCCCGTGGCGATCAACCCGGACTCGCGGCTGCGTCAGTATGCGCGCGACAACGGCTGGGACGTCAAGGATTTCCGGACGGTGCGCAAGGCGGCCAAGAAGGCGGCCCCGGGCGTGATCGGCGTGGCCGGGCTCGCGGGCGCGACGGCGGCCGTGCGCTCGCCGCTGGGGGTACGGACGACCCGCAGCATCCGCCGCATGCTCTAGGCAGCGCCTACCCCCTCGGCCGACGCAGGCGCGGCTGCGTCAGCCGAAGAAGACGCTCCCGCGCCGGGCGAGGTTGCGGAACAGCGTGTTCTGGATGGTCTCGCGCACCTGGTCGGTGAGCTCGAACACGACCATCGGGTCCTCGGCCGCCTCGGCGCCGAGGTGGGCGGTCTCGATGGGCTCGCCGAACTCCATGGTCCACTTGGTGGGCAGCGGGATCCCGCCGAGCCCGCCGAGCAGCGGGAACGTGGGCGTGATGGGCAGGTACGGCACGCCGAGCAGCCGCGCGAGGGCGGGGATCTCGCCGAGCTTGGGGTAAATCTCTTCGGAGCCCACCACGGAGCAGGGGATGATCGGGGCGCCGGCGGCAATGGCGGTGGAGACGAAGCCGCCGCGGCCGAAGCGCTGGAGCCGGTACCGGTCGGCGAACGGCTTGCCCAGCCCCTTGAAGCCCTCGGGCCACACGGCCACCACGTGGCCGCCTTCGAGGAGCCGTTCGGCGTCGGCCGCGCACGCGAGGGTGGCCCCGGCGCGGCGGGCGAACGGCGCGGAGACGGGTAGCGTCATGGCCAGGTCGGCAGCGAGCAGGCGCAGCGCGCGCCCGCCGTGGTCGTGGACCGCGACGGTGGTCATGAGCCCGTCCAGCGGCAGGACTCCGGCGTGGTTGGAGACGATGAGGCCGGCGCCGTTCTCGGGAATGTTCTCGGCGCCGATCACCTCGACGCGGAACCAGTGCTCGAACAGCGGGCGCCACAGCGGCAGCCACACGTGGCTGTGGAAGTGCGGGTCGAACCCGAACTCGTCCACCTCGTAGCCGCCGGTGATACGCGTGGCCAAGACGTCGCCGGCCACGTTGATGGCGTCCACGAGGCCCGACAGGCGGCTCACGTCGCCGGTCGCCAGTGCCACATCGACGTTCTTGGCCGCCTCCTTGACCGGGGCGAGGATCTCCTGGTCGATGGGCAGCACCTCCATGACCTGGCGGATCGCCGACCGCATCGAGGTGAGGAACCGGTCGACGATCCGACCGATCTCGGTGGCGGCGGCGTCGCTGTGGGTGGTGGCGCCGAGGAAGCCCTCGCCCACCACGCGGTCGCTGCGCGAATCGCGGCGCCCCTCGCCCCAGCGGGGCCCTCCGAGCGGCTGGCTCAGGTCGAACTCCGGGCCCCTCACGTCGTCGCCTCCTCGGCTCGTTCCGCCATTCCGCTCCGCGCCTCGAGTTCCGCCACCGTCCGGTCCATGGACTCCTTGAGCATCTCCGCCAGCGGCGCCGGGAGGAGCTTGGCGACCCTCGCGGTGGTGCGTTCGAGGGTCTTGCGGGTGACCAGCGGCTCGGTGCCCGAGTCCACGAGGTAGGCGTGGAGCGCCTCTTCGGTGTTGTACTGCGGCGTGAACCCGAACTCGGTGCGCATGCGCGTGGTGTCCACGACGCGGCCGAAGCGCAGGTACTGCAGCTGGGACGACCCGATATCGCGCAGTCCCTCGCTCGACAGCAGCCGCGAGGCGAGCTTGAAGGCGGGCGCCAGGACCGGCAGCGGCACGTGACCGGCGCGGCGGATGGCCTGCGAGAGGGTGAGCACGCCTTCGCCGGCGACGTTGTAGGTCCCGGGGGGCGCCCCGGTGGTAGCCCGCACCAGCGCGTCGAGTGCGTCCTGCGGGTGTAACAGCTGGATCCGGGGGTCGTAGCCCGCGAGCACCGGCGCGATCGACGGCGCGAGCAGCTCGCCGAACACCGTGGGCTCGGGCAGGCCGAGGATCGCCGGCATCCGCAGGATCGTCACGTCGATGTCCGGTCGCTTGCGGGACATGCCGCGCACGTAGCCCTCGACGGACAGGTGGTCGAGCGGGATGCCGTCGCTCGGCTGCCGGCGCGCGGCCATGTCCTCGGTGAACATGGCCGGGTCCACGCCGGAGGAGCCGTACACGGTGGTCGAGGAGATGAGGACGAATCGCTGGACGGTCGAGGCCCGGCCGCACGCCGCGATGACGTGCATGGAGCCCATGATGTTGGCCTCCTTGACGGCCGCGCGGCCGCCGGGGGCGAAGTCGGTGTGGTGCAGGCCGGCGTGGACCACCGTGTCGATCTCGGCCTCGCGGAGGATGCCCTGCAGACGCGGGGACTGCGGGTCCAGGCGCACGAACTCGGCGTCGCGCATCCGGCGGCGGTGCTGCGGCGACGGCTTGACCGAGTCGATCGCCAGCACGCGCTCGACGTGCCCGTGACGGAGCAGGGAGCCGACGAGATGGGCGCCGAGGTAGCGACTACCCCCCACGACCGCGACCGCACGCGCGGGCCGGGGGGCGGGGGCTGCGGAGTTCACCCGACCGAGTCTAGCCGTGGGCCTCCGGCACCGAGGCGGCCTGGCCGCAGAGACACCGATGCCCGCCACCTCCACGAGGTGACGGGCATCCACCAGAGGCGTGAGTCCGGGCGCCTACCTGGGCGCCGCAGGACTCACTTACCGAGCTTGCGACGCTGCACGCGGGTCCGACGCAGCATCTTGCGGTGCTTCTTCTTGGACATACGCTTGCGGCGCTTCTTGATCACAGAACCCATATCGGGGCCACCTACCTGTCGACTACTGGTCTGGACGATCGACGCACCGGCGCGGGAGCCGGTACGGAACCCGTCCAGACTACCTGCTGGGCGGGGGCGTCACGAAAACGGCCCCGCGGCCCGGCGCCGGTCAGCCCGCCGAGTAATACGAAGTGTCGAGGTACTCGTGCACCGCCTTGGAGTGGACGCGGAACGACCGCCCCACCCGCACCGCCGGCAGCTCGCCCGAGTGGACCAGCCGGTAGACCGTCATCTTGGAAACGCGCATGAGCGCGGCCACCTCGGCGACGGTGAGGAACTGCGAACCACCGGCCGCCTGCGCGCCGCTGTCCGTCTTGTCGGTAGACGCCATTGTCACAACCCTTCATGGCACGCGTCATGCCGCAGGCTTCCCCTCCTGCGGTACGGACACGCACGTGCTGGGGATGAGCCTAGCGTGAAGCATGTGATCAATGCGACGGGCGTGGGCAAATTAGTTTGTCGACACGCCGCGTCTCCAGCGCCTCACCTGTTCTGACCAGCGGATGTGCTAACGGAATCACCCCGCAGGGGTGGCTGACATCTCACCTGTCCGGGGTTCTCAGATGTCGTCCTCGTCGTCGTCCCCGTCAGCCCGCTCCGACGCCGAGGCGAGCTGACGTGACCTCGTGGCGGCCGCCTCGACCGCATCCGCGACCGCCGACCGCAACCCTCCGGCCTCGAGCCGGCGCACCGCCGCCGCCGTGGTGCCCCCCGGGGACGTCACCGCCGCGCGGAGGTCGGCGGGCCCGTCCTGCCCGGCGGCGAGCATCGCGCCCGCGCCGCGCGCCGTCCCCGTCGCCAGCTCCATGGCCACGGGCCGCGACAGGCCACGCTCCACGGCCGCCTCCACGAGCGCCTCGGCGAGGAGGAAGAAGTAGGCCGGCCCGGAGCCCGAGACGGCGGTCACGGCGTCCATCTGGGACTCGTCGACGACGACGACGGAGCCGACCGACTCCATGATCCGCACGACCTGCTCGAGGTGTTCGTCCCGCGCGAACCGCCCCTTGCTCACCGCCGAGACGCCCTCGCCTACGAGCATCGCGGTGTTGGGCATGACGCGCAGGACCGGCGAGCCGGCGCTGAGCTTGTTCTCCAGCACCGCGGTCGGCACGCCCGCGGCCAGTGACACCACGATCGACTCGTGGACGCTGTCGGAGATGGCGTCGCCGATCCGGTCGACGACGGCCGGAACGTCGCCGGGTTTGACGGCGACGACGATGACGTCCGCCCCCTCGCACCCGATGTCCAGCGTCGTGGACAGGATGCTGTACCGCTTGGCGAGCTCGGCGGCGCGGTCCTCGACGGCCTCGATCACCACGATGTCCTGCGGTTCCGTGCCCGCGTCCCGCAGACCCGCGATGAGGGCCTCACCGATGCGTCCGCCACCGACCACTGCGATTCTCGTCATGGCCACCACAGTGCCACACGGGCCACGGCCCATCTCGCGCGCGGCTGCGCGGGGGCCGGGCGGTCGCCGGGTGTCGGCTAGGTGACGAGTCGCAACAGCAGCGGGCCGCAGGTCACGCCGAGGCCCACCATCACCGCCAGGACGATGCTCAGCCAGTCGTTCGAGCGGCGCAGGACACGGACCATGGCGACCAGGCCCACGATCACGACCAGGGAGAGCGCCATAGCCACCCACGGCAGGTCCCTCCACAGCAGCTGGAAGCCGATGAACAGCGCGGCACCCGCGACGGCGGAGGCGAGCACCTGCGCCACGAGGACCGCCCACTGCGTGGCCGACGAGCGCTCGGCGGGGGCGTCGTCCCGGCGGTGCTCCAGCTCCCGATCGTCGCGCACGTCGTCGCGGCGCTCGTCCGTCACGGGGGCGGTGCGCTTAATCGCTTCGTCGGACTTCGCTGCGGCGGCGACACCCGCGGCTGTGGTGCCGGCGACGGCGGCCTTACCGGCCCCGCCCGTCTTCTCGGCCCCGTCGGCCTCGTCGGGGCCCGCTTCGGGCGTCCGGTGGGCGCTGGAGCCGCGGCCGGACGGCATACCCCACGCCGCGGTGTCGCCCTCGGCGCGGTCGGAATCAGCGCGGTCGGCCGGACGCTCCGGGGCCTGCGGCGCCTGCGTAGCGGCAGGCTTCTCGGGGGCCTTCTCCGAAGTCGTCGCGGCGGCATCGGGTTTCGGCACCGTCGGCTTCTCGGGCGGGGCGGGCTTCTCGGGCGCGGCGGGACCGGACGGGCCGGACTTCGCGGCGGCCAGGCCCGCACCCGCGGCACCCGCACCCGCGGCCACTCCCGCCGCGCCGAGACCGCCGGAGCGGCCGGGCCGAGCGCCGCCGTCCTCTGCCGGGGAGTCCTTACGCTTGCGCCCGAAGAGGCCACGGAGTCCGCGCTTGGGCTCGGACGAAGACGCATCGGGCTCGCCGCGAGCGGGCGCGCGCGCCGGCTGCTCGTCGGTCGGCGTGGCCCCGGCCGCAGCGGGGGCCTGCCCGGTCGTCGTCTCAGGCGCGACAGGCTTCGACTCAGCGGGCTTCGGCGTAGCGGTGGTCGGCGCGGCAGGCTCGGCCTTCGGCGCACCGGCGGCCGGCTTCACCGCGGGCCCACCAGCAGCAGGCTTCGCCTCGGGCCCACCAGAAGCAGGCTTCACCGCGGGCGCGGCAGCAGCCGACTTCGGCCCGGGCGCGGCGGGCTCGGCCGTCGGCGCGGCAGCCGGCGAGGTAGTCGCCTGCGCGTCCTCACCGGGCCTGCCGGGGGCGGTCCGGCCGGCGGCCTCCTCCTCGGCCTCCCGCGCACGTCGGCGGGCGGCGCGGCCGCTGAGCTGGGTGTCGTCGGTGATCCGTGGGATCTCGCCGGTGAGCTCGGAAACGCTCACGCCACCCTCCGCGGCCCGGCGATGCCGTCGGCCCGTCGAGGCGGTGGACTGCTCTGCGCCCATGCGCTTGAGCAGCTCCGCCACGGTGATCTGCTGACCGTCCCGGTCCTCGGCCATGTCAGCTCCCCTTTCCGTCGCCGCCCGCGTCCCGGTCGAGACGCTGCAGGATCAGACCCTCGCGCAGGGCCCACGGACAGATTTTCACAGATTCGAGTCCCAGTGCGCGCATCGACGCCTCCGCCACCAAAGCACCGGCCACCACCTGGTGCGACCGGTCGGCGCTGATGCCCTCGAGTTCGGCCCGGTCGGCGGCGGTCATGCGGGAGATAAACGCGATCACCTGGCGCAGTCCGGCGGCGGTGAGCGTGCGCTCCACGCGCGGCCCCGCGGAGGAGGGGGCGGCGCCGGTCAGCCGGGCGAGCATGCGAAACGTCTTGGAGGTGGCGCAGGCCAGGTCGGGCTCGCCGGCGGCCTTGATCGCCTTGGCCGGCCCCTCGAGTTCGGCGTCGATGTAGTCACGCAGCTGGTTGATGCGCTTGCGCTCGGGCGGGTCGGTCTGGAACCAGTCGTGGGTCAGCCGGCCGGCGCCCAGCTGCAGGCTGTACGCCTGCTCGGGCAGCTCGTCCTCTCCGCTGGTCAGCTCGAGCGACCCACCACCGATGTCGAGGTTGACGATCCGGCCGGCGCTCCAGCCGAACCAGCGTCGGGACGCGAGGAACGTCATGCGGGCCTCGTCCTCGCCGCTGAGGACGCGCAGCGTGATCCCGGTCTTCTTCTCGACGGTGGCCAGGACGTCGTCGGAGTTGGCGGCGTCGCGGACCGCGGAGGTGGCCAGCGCCATGACCTCGCCGCATTTCGTGGCTTTGGCCAGGGAGGCGGCCTCGTTGACGGCGTCCACGAGCCGGGCCACGCCGGTGTCGTTGATGCAGTCGTCGTCGTCGAGGTACTCGATGAGCCGCAGGCGGGTCTTGGAGTCGTTCATGGGGGTCGGGTGACCGCCCCGATGGGCGTCGACGACGACGAAATGCACCGTGTTGCTGCCGACGTCGAGGACACCTAATCTCACGCGTCCACCGTAGACGGTCTACCGTCGCGTGTTGTGAGCCCCTCCGATCCCACCACCACCCCGAGTGCCCCCCTGCCCGAGGTTCCGCTCGACTTCCCGCGCGAGTGGTACTCGTTCCCCGACCCCGGAAACGACGAGCACCTCATCTCCGCGGACATGACGTGGCTGCTCTCGCGGTGGTCGTGCGTCTTCGGCACCCCGGCCTGCCACGGCATCGACGCCGCCCAGCCCGAGTCGGGGTGCTGTACGCACGGGGCGTTCCTGTGTGACGACGAGGACCGCGACCGCCTGAAGGAGAACGTCGCCCTGTTGGGCCCGGACGACTGGCAGCACCGGGGGGCCGCCGACGAGGCCGCGCGCGCCGAGGCAGGCGGCCGGGAGCCCGACCTGGAGCCGTGGCTCGAGGAGGACGAGCTGACGGGCGACGACGGCGAACCCGAACCCGCCCTGCGCACGCGGCGCCACAACGGCCGTTGCGTCTTCTTCAACGACCCCGGCTTCCCGGCCGGCTCCGGCTGCGCGCTGCACCACATGGCGGGCCGGACGGGGCGCACGCTCGTCGAGGCCAAGCCCGACGTGTGCTGGCAGCTGCCCATCCGCCGCACCCAGGAGTGGGAGACCCGCGCCGACGAGGTCGAGGTGCTGCACACGCGGATCGGCGAGTACGACCGCCGCGGCTGGGGACCCGGCGGCCTGGACCTGGACTGGTACTGCACGGGCTCGCCCGAGGCGCACGTCGGCGCGGAGCCGGTGTACGTCTCGCTGCGCGACGAGCTGATCGCGCTGCTCGGCGCCGAGGCCTACGAGGTGCTCGCGGCCGCGTGCCGCCGGCGCGAACAGCTCGGGATCGTGGCCGTGCACCCCGCCACCGAGCGCGCCTGACCGGCGCCGACCGAGCCGGTCACTCCTCGAACTTGTAGCCCAGCCCGCGGACGGTCACCAGGTGCACCGGCTTGCCCGGATCCTGCTCGACCTTGGAGCGCAGCCGCTTGACGTGCACGTCGAGCGTCTTGGTGTCGCCCACGTAGTCCGAGCCCCACACGCGGTCGATGAGCTGCCCGCGCGTGAGCACCCGGCCAGAGTTGCGCAAGAGGTACTCGAGCAGGTCGAACTCCTTGAGCGGCAGCGTCACCACCTCGCCGCGGACGGTGACGGTGTGCCGCTCGACGTCCATGCGCACAGGCCCGGACTCGAGCACCCCGATCTCGTCGACCTGCTCGGCCTCCTTGTCGGCGCCGCGCCGGAGGACGGCGCGGATGCGGGCGATGAGTTCGCGCGCCGAGTACGGCTTGGTCACGTAGTCGTCGGCGCCCAGCTCCAGCCCGACCACCTTGTCGATCTCGCTGTCCCTCGCCGTCACCATGATCACCGGCACGCTCGAGGAGACCCTCAGCCGCTTGCACACGTCGGTTCCCGACATCCCCGGGAGCATGAGGTCGAGCAACACGATGTCGGCGCCGTCGGCCTCGAAACGCTCGAGTGCGGTGGGCCCGTCACCGGCCACGATGACCTCGAACCCCTCCTTGCGGAGGAGAAACGCCAACGGGTCGGCCAGCGACTCCTCGTCCTCCACGATCAACACCCTGGTCACGACACCTGGTCCTCTCGTTGTATGACGTTCTCGGCCAGTTCGTGTCCGGCCACCGATTCGACGGGGGGCGCCGCCCCCACGTCACCCGACTCGCTGTGGGCCGGGAGTTCGAGGGTGAAGGTCGACCCGGTGCCGGGTCGGCTCCACAGTGTGACGACGCCGTTGTGGTTCTGCGCGACGTGTTTGACGATCGCGAGGCCGAGCCCGGTGCCGCCGGTCGCGCGCGACCGGGCCTTGTCGACGCGGAAGAACCGCTCGAAGACGCGGGCCTGGTGCTCGGGGGCGATGCCGATGCCGCGGTCGGTGACCCGGATCGAGACCATCTCGCCGTCGACGGCCCGGGACACCGACACCGGAGTCCGCTCGGGCGAGTAGTTGACGGCGTTGGAGATGAGGTTGGTGACGGCGGTGACGAGCAGCATCCGGTCCCCCAGCACCTCGAGCCCGGAGTCGGCGTCGGTGATGATCTCGATCCCGGCCGCCTCGGCCACGCCGCCCGACCGCCGGACGGCCTCGTCGACGACCTCGTCGACGTCCACGGGCTCCGGGTCGCGGATCCGCTCCGCGCCCTGCAGGCGGGAGAGCTCGATGAGTTCGGCGACCATCTTGCCGAGCCGGTGCGTCTCGCTCACGACGCGGCCGCCGAAGTACTCGACCGAGTCGGGGTCGTCCTTGGATTCCACGAGCGCCTCGGCGAGCACGGCCATGGCCCCGACCGGCGTCTTGAGCTCGTGGGAGACGTTGGCCACGAAGTCGCGGCGGGCGGCCTCCATGCGGCGGTGCTCGGAGTCGTCGTCGGCAAAGACCACGACGAACTGGCCCTCGTGCCCGGTGAGGATCTCGCTGCGGCCGCTCACCGACGGGATGCGGCGACGGCCCACGGTGGTCTTGGCGGGCAGGTTGAACGCCGAGGGGTCGCCGTCGGTGAAGGTCGCCTCGGCGGCGTTCCACACCGGCTCGACGAGGAGCCGGTCGTCGACGATCCCCAGGTCCGAGGCACGACGGTTGTAGAGGACCACGTCCTGATGACGGTCCACCACGGCGAGCGCGAAGGGCGACTGCTCGTACACCCCGCGCAGGACCTCGAGACGGCTCGGGCCGGCCTGCTCGGCCATCCTGCGCTCCCGCCGGGCTCGCATCGCGGGGACGACGAAGCCACCCACGACGAACCCCACCACCGCGGTGACCGCCGCGAGCGCGAGCGCGAGACTGACCTGCACGAGCCTGATACTACGGTGCGGCATCGGGGAGGGAACAACGGAGAACCCCTGTCCCCCCGCGGAATATCCGCAGGTGGACAGTGGTTCACGGGCCGTTCATCCGGATGTCACCTCAGGTCACGCGCGGCGTCCCCCGACGTGTCCGGCAGGTTCCGGTGTGCCCGGCCCCTCCCAGCGCTCAGTGGCTCTGGGTGCCCTGGGCGGCCACCGCGGCGGCACCGGCGGCCGCAGCCTCCGGATCGAGGTACGTCCCTCCCGGGTTTGTCACGGCGCCGGTCTCGTCGAAGGTGTAGACCAGCGGGATCCCGGTGGGGATGTTGAGGCCGGCGATGTCCTCGTCGGAGATCTCGTCGAGGTGCTTGACCAGCGCGCGCAGCGAGTTTCCGTGCGCGGCCACCATGACCGTCTCGCCCGCCGCGAGCCGCGGGGCGATCTCGGCGGTGTAGTACGGGATGAACCGGTCCACGACGTCCTTGAGGCACTCCGTCAGCGGGACCTCCGACAGGTCGGCGTAGCGGACGTCGCCGGACTGCGAGTACTCGTTGTCCGGGTCGATCGCCGGCGGCGGCGTGTCGTAGCTGCGGCGCCACTGCATGAACTGGTCCTCGCCGAACTGCTCCTTGATCTCCGCCTTGTTGAGGCCCTGGAGCTTGCCGTAGTGGCGCTCGTTGAGCTTCCAGTGGCGTACGACCGGGACCCAGTGGCGGTCGCAGGCGTTGAGCGAGATGTTGGCCGTGGTGATGGCCCGGCGCAGCAGCGAGGTGTAGAGGATGTCGGGGAGGATACCGGCCTCGAGCAGGAGCTCGCCGCCGCGGACCGCCTCCTCGCGACCCTTGTCGGTGAGGTCGACGTCGACCCAACCGGTGAACTGGTTGGACGCGTTCCACTCGGACTGACCGTGACGCAGGAGAATAAGGGTTCCGTAAGCCATAAGCCCATTATGACCCCACGTCCTCCACGTACGGTGCAGACATGACCACAGACGCCGGCACCACCCCTGAATCCTCCGACCGGCCGTGGACGGTCCACTACACGCCCGGTACCGGGTCCCGGCTCGACTACGGGACGACGACGCTGGTCGACCAGTTCGACGTGGCCGTCACGACCTACGCCGACCGCCCCGCCACCGAGTTCTTCGGCCGCCTCACCACCTACGCCGAACTGGGCCGCCGGGTCCGCCACGCCGCCGAGGGGCTGCGCCGGCTCGGCGTGGGCCGCGGCGACCGCGTGGCGGTGCTGCTGCCCAACTGCCCGCAGGGGATCGTCGTGTTCTACGCGGCGCTGCGCCTGGGTGCCGTCGTTGTGGAGCACAACCCGCTCTACACCGCCGACGAGCTCGAGTCGCCCTTCATCGACCACGGCGCACGGGTGGTGGTGACGTGGAGCGCCATCGCGCCCACGGTTCAGGACCTGGCCGGCCGCGAGGGCACTGCGATCGAGCACATCGTGGCCGTGGACCTCCTCGACGCGCTGCCGGCCGTCAAGCGCCTCGCGCTCAGGTACCTACCCCTGCCGTCGCTGCGGGCCGCGCGGAACAAGCTGTCCCGGCCTGCGCCCGGCACGCTCGACTGGTCCGAGCTCGAGTCCGGCGCCGAGCTCGCCGTCTCCCACCCGCACCCGGTGGCCTCGGACCTGGCTCTGATCCTCTACACATCGGGCACCACGGGCACGCCCAAGGGCGCCATGCTCACCCACGCCAATCTCGTCGCCAACGCCACGCAGGGCCGCGCCTGGGTCCCCGGGCTCGAGCCCGGCCGCGAGCGCTTCCTCGCGACCCTGCCCATGTTCCACGCCTACGGGGTGACGATGTGCGTGGTGTTCGGCATCGCCCAGGGCGCGCGACTGCAACTGGTGCCGACGCCCGACATGGACCTCGTCATGCCGATCTTCGCCAAGAACCTGCCCACGTTCATCCCCGCCGTGCCGCCGATCTACACCCGCATCCTCGAGGAGTCCGCCAAGCGCAGGATCTCCCTGCAGGGCGTGCGGTTCTCGTTCTCCGGCGCCATGAGCCTGCCCGCCGACCTCATCGAGAAGTGGGAATCCGCCACCGGCGGCCTGCTGGTCGAGGGCTACGGCATGACCGAGTCCTCGCCCATCACCGTCGGCAACCCGATGTCCACCAAGCGCCGCGCCGGCAGCATCGGCATCCCCTTCCCGGACACCGACATCCGCGTGGTGGACAAGGACGACCCGTCCCGACTCGTCCCCTCCGGCGAACCCGGCGAGCTGCTCGTCCAGGGCCCGCAGGTGTTCCCCGGCTACTGGGGCAACGACCAGGCCACCGAGGACGCCTTCCACCAGGGCTGGCTCCGCACCGGTGACGTGGTGGTCCAGGACGAGGACGGCTTCCTCCACGTGGTGGACCGCATCAAGGAGATGATCGTCACCGGCGGGTTCAACGTGTACCCGTCCGAGGTCGAGGCCGTGATCCGCCGGGCCGACGGCGTGGCCGACTGCGCGGTCGTCGGCCGGCGCACGCCCGACGGCTCCGAACAGGTCGTGGCCGCGATCGTGCCCGAGCCCGGCGCGACCCTCGACCCCGAGGCCCTCCGCGCGCACTGCAAGGCCTCGCTCACCGGCTACAAAGTGCCCCGCGAGTTCGTCCAGATGGACGAGCTGCCCACCAACCCCATGGGCAAGGTGCTGCGCAAGAAGGTCGCCGAGAAGCTCGACTGATCCCAGACCCGCCCCGTGGTCGGCGAAGGCCGGGGCGGCGACTACTCCGGTTGGGGCAGGTCCTCGGTGAGGTGCCGGAACGCCTCGAGGTTGCGCAGCGGCTCACCGCGCGAGACTCGCCACTGGAACTCGCGGCGGATCGAGGAGTGGAAGCCGGTCTCGATGAGGACGTTGAAGTCGTGGTCGGCGGCCTCGAGGACCTGGCCGAGGACGCGGTCGAGCTCCTCCTCGGTCACCGCGACGAGCGGCATGCGGCCCACGAGGTATATGTCGCCGTTGTTGTCCAGCGTGTACGCCACCTGGTAGAGCCGACGGTTGCGGCGTAGGAGGTACTTGTAGACCTTCTCGAAGTCCTCGTCGGGCTTGCGGCACACAAAGGCCTCGACGCGCACGCTCTCCCGGGCCACGGTGAGGTGGCACGCCGTCTTGAGCCGCTTCTCCCCCGGAAGCTGCACCACAAAGGTGCGGCCGTCGACCAGCGACGACTCGATTTCTCGCTCGACGAGGAAGTCGCGGATCAGCGCGACGGTCGGGGCGTCCACGCGGTCGTCGGCGGCGGCCGGGGCGTCGTCGAACGCGCCCGCGCCGGGGTTCTCGGGCTGGTCAAAGTCCATGGGCCCAGCCTGCCACGGCCCGGCCGTGCCCGCCGCCGGTCAGCTCGCGGCCGCGGCCCGCCGCTCCCGGTACTCGGCCATCGTGCGGGCGTACGAGGCGATGAGCCCGCCGGCGGTGGAGTCCCACGAGAAGTCGGCGGCGTGCACGGGAGCGGCGCGCGACATGGACAGGCGTACCTCGTCGTCGTCGAGCAGTCCGGTGAGGGCCCGCGCCCACTGGGCCGGGTCGTGGCCGTCGACCATCACCCCGGTGCGGCCGTGGTCCACCGCGGTGGGGAGGCCGCCGACCCGCGCCGCCACGACGGGAGTGCCGCACGCCTGGGCCTCGAGCGCCACGAGACCGAACGACTCGCTGTACGACGGCACGGCCACGATGTCGGCGGCCCGGTACACGTCCACGAGCTCGGACGGCGGGCGCGGAGCGAGGAAGCTCACCCGGTCGGCTACGCCCAGCTCCTCGGCGAGCGCGATGAGCGCCCGCGGCCGGTCCAGCCCCGACCCGCTCGGGCCGCCCACCACGAGCAGCCGCACGTCGCGGTACGGCTCGGCGCGCGCCATCTCGGCGAGGGCGCACACCAGCACGTCGGGCGCCTTGAGCGGCTGGATGCGGCCCACGAACGCGATCACCTCGGAGCGCTGCCCCAGTCCCAGCGACCGGCGGGCCCGCTCGGTGCCGCGCTGCGTGCCCGGCGTGTACTGCTCGAGGTCGGCGCCCGGTGGGACGATGTCCACGTCGGCGGGGTCGGCGTCGTAGTAGGTGACGAGCTCGTCGAGTTCCCCGGAGGTGTTGACGACGAGACGGTCGGCCGCGTCCACGATCTGCTGCTCGCCGATCCGTCGGGACTCGGGCTCGGGCGCGTCGCCCACCGCGAGCAGCGAGTTCTTGACCGCCGCGAGCGTGTGCGCGGTGTGGACGAGCGGCACCCCCCAGGCCTGGGCCGCGACGAGCCCGGCCTGCCCGGAGAGCCAGTAGTGGGAGTGGACGAGGTCGTAGTATCCGGGCGCGTGGCCGGCCTCGGCGCGCATCACGCCGGCGACGAAGGGGCACAGCTGCGTGGGCAGGTCCTCCTTGTGCAGGCCCTCGAACGGCCCGGCCACGATGTTGCGCACCAGGACGCCGTCGCCGGCCTCCTCCACCGCCGGCTGCGACGAATGGGTGGCGCGGGTGAAGATCTCCACCTCGGCGCCGCGCCGCGCGAGCCGCCGCGCGGTCTGCAGGACGTACACGTTGAGCCCGCCGGCGTCGCCCCGCCCGGGCTGGTCGAGCGGCGAGGTGTGGAACGACAGAACGGCGATGCGGCGCGGGAGCGGCAGGTCGGCGCCCCTGTCGGCGTCGCGCTCGCCGCCGGGGCCGGTGTCGAGTGTCGTCACGGTCACCTGGTCGATTGTGCCCCCGACGCCAACGAGGTGCACGTTGCGGTCGGGGTAGCGCACCCCATGGTTCCCCCTTCCCGCGATAGCATCGTCCCGCTCACTGCCATGCCCCGACGCCCCGTCGGGGTTTCCCGAAAGGACCACATGCGATTTCGCCTCCTCGGCAGCGCCCTCGTCCTCAGCGCGGCGATAGCCGCGTCGGCCTGCTCTTCCTCCGACACCGCCACTGACCAGGCCGCCGACGCGGCCTCCGGCGCGACGTCGGCCGTCGGCTCGGCAGGAGACTCGGCCTCCGGCGACGGCGCCTCCGACACAGAGCCCACGGACGCGCCCGTCGGGGAACTCCTGCTCACGTCGGAGGAAGTCGCGCCGTGGGAGGTCATGGACCTCGGTCCCGATGCGACGGGGCAGGCGGCGGAGGGGATCGCGGTCCCCGACGGCTCCGACATCCAGACCGACCCGCCCGAGTGCGCCGACGCCGCCGACATCAACGCGACGCTCAAGGAAGACATGAGCGAAGGAGGGCTCGCCGCTCTCGCCGGGACCGGCGCCGACGGCGAGACGATGGTCACGGTCCAGGTGCTCCGGACATCAGTCCCCCTCGACGCCTACGAGGAGAACTGGGAGATGTGCACGAACGCCTCCTTCTCCAGCGAGAATCTCGGCATGTCGGGCACGTCGCGCGCGATCCCCGGTTTCGAGGTCGACGGGGCCCCGGACACGATCGGGCGCGCGACCACGGTGGACGTCCAGTCGGCACCCGGTGCGGGCGGGCCGATGACGACCTACGCCTACATCACGGAGGTCCGGGGAGTGAAGGTCGTCGCCGGCGCCATGGGGGCACTGTCGTCGGACGACAGCGGTCTCGCCCCGGAGACCGAGGAGCAGATCGTCGACCTCATGACCCGGCAGGTCGCCAAGATCAACGACGCCGCCTGACGGTGCCGCCGCGCCGCCCTCTCCGCGGGCTGCGCGGTGGGGTCAGAGATCCGCGACGAAGGCGTCGAGCTCGTCGAGGAAGCGCGGCATCTCCTCGACGAACGGCGCGTGCGCGGACTCGGTGAAGCTCACGTAGCGGGCGTTCGGGATCATCTCGGCGTTGGCCCGGCCGGCCGAGGGCAGGACCACGCCGTCATGCTCGCCGTGGACCACCAGGGCCGGGACGGCGAGGCCGCGCAGGTCCTCGTCGTGGTCCACGCGCCGGGAGAGCATCTTGAGCCGCACCGCCGGCGGCGTGGCCAGCGAGAGCCCGAAGGTGCGCTGCCGGCTCGCGCCGTCGCCGCCGCGCATCATGGCCGAGCCGAAGCTCGCGAGCGCGGCGACGGCCTTGCGGGGGTCCTCGTCGAACGCGCCGTCCGCGGCCGCCGTCATGGCCGGGCCGACCTTCCCGCCCTCGGAGCGGGAGATGGCGGTGACGGCGCCGCACAGGACGATCCCGGCAACTCGACCCTCGCCGCGGCTCGCCAGGTAGTCGGAGACCACGATCCCGCCGTACGACCAGCCCAGCAGGACCGCGCCGGCGCCGTCGCCCACCCCGGCGGCGTCGAGGACGGCCGCGAGGTCGTCGGCCCACTGCTCCGAGGAGTCGTAGCCGGACTCCGCGACGTCCGAGTGGCCGTGGCCCCGGAGGTCTACGGCGACGACCCGGAACCGCCGGCCGAGTTCGGCCAGCAGCTCCGGCCCCCAGCACGCGCTCGACTGTGCCCAGCCGTGGACCAGGACGAGCGGGCGGGCGGCGGGGTCGCCGAGGGTGCGGAAGGCGAGGGTGGTGCCGTCCGAGGAGACGACGGAGCAGACGGTGGCGGCGGAGGAGTCGGAATTCATGCGCGCCATCCTGCCACCGGGAACCGGGCACCGCGGCGGGTCGGCAGCGGCTACCGTTCGGGGATGGCCTCCAGCACCCTGACCGAGCCGGACGTCGTCGTCCGCACGTTCTTCGACGCCCTCGTGGCGGGCTCCACGCGGGCCGCCACCGACCTGCTCGCCGACGACGCCTACTGGCAGAACGTGGGCCTGCCCACGCTCGTCGGCAAGCGGGCCGTGGCGCGGGGGATCAGGACGATGCACCGCAGCTGCCGCTTCGGGGTGGTGGTGCACCACCTCGCCGTCGGCGCCCCGGCCGATCCCACCGACCCGGGCGCGCCGACGATCGTGCTCACCGAGCGCACCGACACGCTGGCCTTCGGTCCCTTTGCGATGGACTTCTGGGTGTGCGGGCGGCTCGAGGTGCGCGACGGCCTGGTCTGCGGCTGGAAGGACTACTTCTCGACGACCGACATGGCGCGCGGCGCCGTGCGGGGGGCCCTGCGGATGATCCCGTTCGTGGGGCGCTGACCTCGTCGTCGTCGTTTCCGGCGCCCCCGCGTCCTACCCTGGTAACCATGAGCACCGCGCACCCCGCCGATCACACCGCCGCCCGCGAGCGGCTTGCCGCCCTGCCCGCCGACACCCGCGTCGCGGTGGTGACCGGCGCGTCCTCCGGGATCGGCGAGGCCACCGCCCGCGAGCTCGCCCGGCTGGGCTTCCACGTGGTGGTGGGCGCCCGTCGGCGGGACCGCCTCGACGCGCTGGCCGCGGAGATCGACGGCACCGCGTTGCCGCTGGACGTGACCGACGAGGTCTCGTGCGCGGCGTTCTGCGCGGCGATCCCGCGGCTGCACGTGCTGGTGAACAACGCCGGCGGCGCCAAGGGCACGACCAGCGTCATGGACGCCAGCGAGGAGCAGTGGCGCTGGATGTGGGAGACCAACGTCCTCGGCACTCTACGGATGGTGCGAGGCCTCATGCCCACGCTGGTCGAGACCGGCGACGGGCTGGTCGTGACCATCACCTCCATTGCGGCGATCGAGGCCTACGACAACGGCTCGGGCTACACCTCCGCCAAGCACGCACAGGCCGTGCTGCACAGGACCATGCGCGGGGAGTTCCTCGGGCAGCCCGTGCGGTTCACCGAGATCGCGCCCGGGATGGTGGACACCGAGTTCTCGCTGGTGCGCTTCGACGGCGACGCCGCCAAGGCCGAGAAAGTCTACCGCGGCCTCACCCCGATGGTGGCCGAGGACGTGGCGGAGATCGTGGGCTTCGTGGCCTCGCGGCCCTCGCACGTCAACCTGGACCAGATCGTGGTCAAGCCGCGCGACCAGCACTCGGCGATGCGCGCCCACCGGACCACGGACTGAGTCAGGTTAGGCTCACTGTCCTGGTACGACGCGGGCTCGGCTCCTAGTATGAGTGTCTCCCGGGCGGACGTGACCCCGGGCCTGACCTCGGCAACCGTCGAGGCGACCCGAGAAGAAGGTGGCACGATCATGGCCAAGAACCATCACAAGTCCTTCCACGAGCTCCTCGCCGCGCAGGTGGGTCACGAGTTCGCCGCCAGCCAGGCGTACGTGGCGATCGCCGTGTGGGCCGACGCGCAGGACATGCCGCAGCTCGCCGCACGGTTCTACAAGCACAGCCTCGGCGAGCGGAACCACGCGATGATGATGGTCCAGTACATGCTGGACCGTGGCGTCCCGGTGACCATCCCGGCCGTGCCCGCCCCGCAGGCGAGCTTCCCCGGCCCCGTGGCCGCCCTCGAGTCGGCGCTGGACCAGGAGAAGACGGTCACCAAGCAGATCGAGGCGCTCTTCCAGGCCGCGCGCGACGAGTCCGACCCGCTCGGCGAGCAGTTCATGCTGTGGTTCCTCCGCGAGCAGGTCGAGGAGGTCGCCAATATGGACACGCTGGTGACGATCGCCCAGCGCGCCGACGACAACTGGTTCCGCATCGAGGAGTTCCTCGCCCGCGAGACCGACTCCTCGTCCAACACCGGCACCCCGCCCGCGGTGGCCGGCGGCGCGGTCTGACCGGGGCGCCCCTCCGACGCCGGAGGCCTGACGCCGTTTGCACAACCTCAGCTCGCTCCCCACTCGGGCGATGCCGAGCTGAGGTTGTGCATTTTCGGGCGAGGGCCGGGAGGGTGGGCCGAGAGCCGGTCGAGCCGGGCGCCCGGGGGCTCAGCGGTGCCAGCTCGCCAACCGCTCGGTGAGGATCCGGTCGCTGTCGGCCCGCGCGGCCGCGTTCGCCTCGGCCGTACCGCCCATCCGCATGCCCTCGGCGTGGTCGCCGGGCACGTCGAACACGTGCCCGGCGCCGGGATACACGTGCACCTCGGCGTCGGGCCGATCCACGGCGAACCTCCGCGCGGCCGCGTCGGCGGGCCACAGCTGGTCGTCGCCGCCCGCGAAGATCAGCACCTCCCCGGTACGCGCTTTAGGTCGATGCGCTTGTCTCCCGCGGTCGGCGCCGCCAGCATCGCCTCGTACACAGGCCGCAGGTGCACCGGATAGCCGAAGACCGAAGCGCGCACCAACGCGACTACCGGCCGCCGTCTCCACCGGAACACGGTTGAGCTGCTCCGGCTGTTCGGGCTGCCCGAAGTAGAACAACGAGAGCACCTCGTGGCCCTCCCGCGCGAGCAACTCGGCGTGCGGGAAGTCCGGCCCGCCTTCGGACCCGCCCCACACGAGCACAACGCCGCGATGCCGGATCACGTCCGGCCGCAGGTGGAAACCGCGCACGGGACCGTCGGCGATCGGCGTCACCGTCACCCCGGCAGCTCGGCGGGATAGCTCGCGGTATCCCGCGGCCAGGGGTACTCGACTTCCGGCTCGGGGTAGCGGTAGTGGTTGACGACGCGCACCGCGGCAATCCCCAGGGCGACGACGAGGACCGCCACGATTCCCAGCAGCATCTTCGGGTGGGACCTTCGCCCTCACTCGGCCGAAGTGCGTCCATCTTCCTAACGGTGGAAGATTCTTCCTGCCGATTCTTCCGTCGCGTTATCCTGAACTCATGGCACTGAACATCAAGGATCCCGCCACCGACGCCCTCGCGCGGCGGGTCGCCGAACTGTCCGGTGAGAGCATCACGCGGACAGTGCACTCGGCCCTCGAAACGCGGCTCGCGGAGCTGCTCAGGAAGGCGGATGTCGAGGCCCGGAAGGCGTTCATGGATCGCGTCGCCGAGGACGCTCGGCGGAGGCGCGAGGCCCGAGAATCCGCCGGCTCTCCCCCTCCGCCGTCCGAGGACGAGATCTTCGGCTGGGACTCTCGCGGGCTGCCCACCTGATGGTCATCGACTCTTCGGCACTGCTGGCCATCGTCCTCGACGAGGAGGATCGGATCCTGTTCCGCGATGCCCTCGCGGAAGCCACCATGCCGGTGATGTCCGCGGCGACATTCGTCGAGGTGGGTATCGCCGCGCTCAACCGCGACGGCGAGGAGGCCCGCGCCTCGATCGACATGATCGTCGCCCAGAACGGGATCCGCATCCTCCCGGTGGACGAGGAGATCGCCCGACTCGCCGTCCACGCGTGGGACCGCTTCGGTCGCGGCCGGCACCCGGCGAAGCTGAACTACGGCGACTGCTTCTCCTACGCGCTCGCCGTCAAGCTCGGTAAGCCACTGCTGTTCAAGGGGGAGGACTTCGCCCTCACCGACGTCCGGTCGGTGCTCTGATCCGATCTGAACCACCCGTGACCTGCGGTTCGAGTAGCAACACACGCTGCCCGGCGAGCAGCCTTCCCCGCCGTCTACATGAACGCGCTCGGTGGCAGGCCTTCCCTGCTGGACATGGGCAGCTCCTTCTCGAGCTTCTCCATGAAGATGTGCGACTGCACGGCGGTCCAGATGTTGTTGGTGAGCCAGTACAGGCCGATCGCGATGGGGAAGTTGAAGAAGTACGCGCCCACGATCGGGAAGAACGGGAACAGGTACATCATGATCTTCATCGACTGGTTCATCGACTCGGTCATCTGCTCGGCCATCGACCCGAGATCCGGCGACTTCTCGCCCGGTTTGGGCTCGCCGGGCCGGGCGGGGGCCCGGTCGGTGTCGCCGGGGTCCGCGGGGCCGGAACCGGCGTCGACGACCTCGCCGTCGATCTCCACCACCTCGCCGTCGACCACCGGGCCACCGGCGCGCTCCTCCGCCTCGGCCTCGGCGAGCGCCTTCTGCTCTGCGGCCTTGGCGGCCTTCTGGCGCCGGAAAGAGTTCCACATGTTGATGAAGGTCGCGATGCCGGCCAGCACGAACAGCGGCACGGCCAGCGCGAGGATGTCACCGCGGACGAGGCCCGGATGCAGCGAGTCCATGACCTCCTGCGGCATGCGGATGTACGAGGCCAGCGGAACGCCGAAGATCTCGGCGTTGAGGAACGAGGCCACCTGCTCGGGGCCGAAGGCGCCGTTGCCCTCGGCGGAGGCCTCCTCGAGGGTCTTGCCGGGCGGCGAGAAATTGAGCAGTACGTGGTACAGGCCGAGGAACACGGGGATCTGCACGAGCAGCGGCAGGCAGCCGGCGGCCGGGTTGACGCCGGCGTCGGAGTACAGGGCCTGCATCTCCTTGGCCTGCTCCTGCCGGTCCTCCGGCGTCTTACGGCCGGAGTACTTGTTCTGCAGCTCCTTCATCTTGGGCGCGAGCTGCGCCATCTTGCGCATGGAGTACTGCTGCCGCCACATGGAGCGCAGGAGGATGAGCCGCACGGTCACCACCAGCAGGATCACCGAGCCGACCCAGGCGATGCCGGAGTCCGGGTCCACGACGAAGCTCAGCATCCAGTGCCAGAACTTCATGACGAACGACACGGGATAGGCGAAGAGGTCCACGGATCGGTCTCCAGGGGTCGACGGGCGCGGGCGGGGCCGGGGCGGCCGGAAACAGCGCGGGCGTGCTCCCAGCGTGCCAGACGGGGTGGGCCGCTAGATCGCGCAGCCCACCCAGACGGGTTCGGGGCGTAGCTCCACGCCGAAGGCCTCGCGGACGCCGTCGCGGACCTCGCGGGCCAGCGCGATCACGTCGTCGGCGGTCGCGGAGCCCCGGTTGGTGATCGCGAGCGCGTGCTTGGTGGACAGCCGCGCGGGCGCGTCGGGGGCGGGGTGGCCCTTGGCGAAGCCGGCGCGCTCGATGAGCCAACCGGCGGAGAGCTTGACGCCGCCGTCGGCGTCGAACCGCGGCATCCGGCCGGCCTGGGCGGCGCCGACGCGCGCCTCCACCCGCTCGCGGACGGCGTCGATCTCCTCGGACGGCACGACGGGGTTGGTGAAGAACGAGCCCGCGCTCCAGGTGTCGTGGTCCTCGCCGTCGAGCACCATCCCCTTGCCGCGCCGCAGCGCCAGCACGGTCTCGCGGACCTGGGCGGCGTCGGTTCGCTCGCCGGGCTCCACGTCGAGGCGCGCGGCGAGCTCGGCGTAGCGGATCGGCTCGCTGAGCCCGTCGGGGTCGAGCCGGAACTCCACCTCGAGCACCACGGCGCGGTCGGTGTTCTTGAGCACGGAGGTGCGGTAGTCCAGCCCCAGTTCCACGGGGTCGACCCAGCGGTCCTCGCGGCTCGCGCGGTCGTAGAGCCGTACCCGGACGAGCAGCTGCGCCACCTCCACGCCGTACGCGCCGACGTTCTGCACGGGGGTGGCGCCCACGGAGCCGGGGATGCCGGAGAGACACTCGAGGCCGCCGAGACCTCGCTCGACGGACTCGGCCACGAGGTCGTCCCAGGTCACGCCGGCGCCGGAGCACACCATGTCCTCGCCGAAGGTCACGTCGTGATTGCGCACGGCCACCACCACGAGGTCGAGCCCGCCCTCGGCCACCACGAGGTTGGAGCCGCCGCCCAGCACGAGCACGGGCACACCGGCATCGTCGAGGATCCGCACGGCCGCGGCCACGGCCTCGGCGGTCCGGCCCTCCACCAGGGCGCGGGGTCGGCCGCCGATTCGCAGCGTGGTGAGATCGGCGAGGGAGGAGTCGGGGACGACGACGAGGTCGGGCACCTCCGCAAGGGCCGCGGGCAGGTCCGAAGGGAGCGTGGTCACGTTTGCAAGGGTAGTCGCCTCGCCGCCGCGCGCCGCTCAGTAGTGTCTCGGTCATGGCGACCCGCTTCTCCCACAAGGCCACGATCCAGGCCCGTCCCGAGACCGTCCACGCGTCCTACTCCGACGAGGCGTACTGGGCCGACAGGCTGGCCTCGATCGGCAGCCCCGGGGACACGCTCGACCAGTTCGAGACGAGCGGCGACGGCGTGACGGTGTCGGTCACGCAGATCATCCCGGACTCCGACATCCCGGACCTGGCCAAGAAGGTGCTGCCCGGGCAGCTCACCATCACGCGCACCACCAGCTACTCGGCGTTCGACGGCGAGCGTTTCACCGGCATCGCCCGCGCCGAGGCCGTGGGCGGGCTCGGCGTGATCGACGGCGGCGGCGAGACGGTTCCCGAGGGCGAGACGGCGCTCGAGTCGGTCTCGGGCCTGGTCAAGGTGTCGGTCCCGCTGCTCGGCGGCAAGCTGGAAAAGCTCGTCGTGGACCACCTTCGCAAGCTCTTCGTGGAGGAGTACGAGCACCTCAACCGCTGGACTTCGACGCACTGACCTGCGCGTCTGCGCAACCGTCGCCGATCGGCGACAATCGGTCCAATGCAGCCGCACGACACCCAGCGACTCCCCGCGTTCACCGACCCCGCCGATCCGCACGGCGAGCATCCCACGGAGCACTTCTCCGCAGCGTCGCCCGAACCCGCGCGACCGGGCCGGGGCCCCGGTCGCCGCCGGGGCCGCACCGCCGCGCTCGTCGTAACGGGGCTCGTGCTCCTGCTGGTGGTGGGCCTGGTCGGCGTCGAGCTGGGGCTTCGGAACAGCATCGGCGAGCGCCTGCAGCGGGAGGCCTCGGAGGCGCTGGGCTCGACAGCCCAGGTGGACATCGGGCCGCGTCCCATGTTGCTCTCGGTCTTCGACGACACGCTCGGCTCGGTCCGGATCACCACCGACGGACAGACGCCGGCCGGGTCGGGTGCGCCGGCGCCCGCGATCGACATCACCGCCCAGGGCGTGCGCGAGGCCGGCGACCGCACGCTCGTGGAGTCCCTCGCCGGGACCGTGTTCGCCTCCGACCAGATGATGACGGCCGCCGCGCAGCAGGAGGCCTCCGAGACGCTGCTCGGCGGACTGGTGCAGGTCCAATCCGTGACCTCCGACCCCGGGGCGGGCACACTCCGGGTGGACCTGGGGCTCGCCGAGGCCACGGTCACGCCGCGCATCGCCCCCGGCGGGCGCCTCCAGATGGACCCCGAGCAGGCCTCCGTCCTGGGGTTCCCGCTGCCGGACGGGCTGCTCGGCGGCACGGTGTCCATGATGGACTCCACGCTCGCGGAGTTGCCCGACGGCGTGGAGATCACCGGCGCCCGCGTGGTCGAGGGCGGGCTGGTGCTGGACGTCGCCGGCACCGACGTGGTGCTCGAGCCCTCGGCCTGACGGCCCGGTCGGGTCAGTCCGCGAAGCCCTCGAGGACCGCGCGGCTGCCGGAGAGGCCGAGGCGGGTGGCGCCGGCGTCGATCATGGTGCGCGCGGTGTCGGCGTCGCGGATGCCGCCGGAGGCCTTGATGCCCACCTGGCCGCCGATCGCACGGTGCATGACCTCGACGGCGCGGACGCTCGCCCCGCCGGCCGGGTGGAACCCGGTGGAGGTCTTGACGTAGTCGGCCCCGGCGCGGGCCACGGCGTGGCAGAGGGCCTCGATGCGCTCGTCACCCGCCTCGTCGCCGAGCGCGCGGTGGATCGCGGCGGTCTCGAGGATCACCTTGAGCCGGACGGGCGGCGGCACGGCGTCGCGGACGGTCAGGACGTCGGCCATCACCTCGTCGACGAGCCCGGCGATCGCGGCGCCCACGTCGATCACCATGTCCACCTCGTCGGCCCCCTGGTCCACGGCGAGCCGGGCCTCCATGGCCTTGACCAGGGCGTGGTGCTTGCCGGACGGGAAACCGGCGACGGTCGCCACGGTGAGCCCCTCGCCGGGCACCGGCAGCATCGCGGGGCTCACGCACACGGCGCCCACGCCCAGCTCGCGCGCCTCCTCGACGAGGGCCGCGACGTCCTCGCGGGAGGCGTCCGGGGAGAGCAGGGTGTGGTCGATCATCGCGGCCACGCGGGACCTGGTGAGCGGGGTGGGTGCCATGGGGCCAGCCTAACCGGACGGCCCGCCGGCCGCTGCTGGCAGAATGGGCAGCCATGTCACGCCGCTTCGTCCTCACGCTGGGTTGTCCCGACCGCATCGGCATCGTCGCCCGCCTCGCCACGTTCCTCGCCGAGCTGGGCGGCACCATCGTCGAGGCCGCCTACCACGCGGACGAGGACTCCCGCTGGTTCTTCACCCGCCAGGCCGTGGACGCCGACTCGATCGGCATGGACCTCGACGAACTGCGCCGCCGGTTCGAGCGCGTCGCCGGCGAGCTGGGCCCGGAGACGGACTGGCACATCGCCGACTCGAGCGAGCCCAAGGACGTGGTGATCCTCGTGTCCCGGGAGGGCCACTGCCTGCACGACCTGCTCGGTCGCGTCCAGGGCGGCGACTTCCCGGCCCGGATCCGCGCCGTGATCGGCAACCACGACGACCTTCGCGGGATCTCCGACGCCCACGGCGTGCCTTTCCACCACGTGCCCTTCCCGGCGGACCCGTCCGAGCGCGGGCCGGCCTTCGAGGAGGTCGCGGGGCTCGTCGACGACCTCGACCCGGACGCGATCGTCCTGGCGCGGTTCATGCAGGTCCTGCCCCACCACCTGTGCACCCGGTGGGCCGGCCGGGCGATCAACATCCACCACAGCTTCCTGCCGAGCTTCGTGGGGGCGCGCCCCTACCACCAGGCGCACACCCGCGGCGTCAAGCTCATCGGGGCGACGTGCCACTACGTCACCGCGGACCTCGATCAGGGGCCGATCATCGAGCAGGATGTCATCCGCGTCGACCACACCGCGACCGTGCGGGACATGGTTCGCCAGGGCCGCGACGCCGAACGGCTGGTCCTGGCGCGTGGGCTGCGCTGGCACCTCGAGGACCGCATCCTGGTGCACGACGACCGCACCGTCGTCTTCACCTGACCCCCGACCACGGCCGGGGCCGGCCCGGTCAGGGCCTCGTGATGCCGTGACGCTCGGCGAGGAGCGTGGCGACGGCGGAGAGGAAGATCCTGCAGACGGCCGCCTACGCGCTCGGCAGAGCGGTTCTCGGGGCCGTACAGCGCGGTGCGGCCGCGCCGGATCGGCGGCGGGAGGAGGCCCTTCTCCTGGTAGGCGCGGATGGTACGCACCGTGGAACCGGCGCTCTCCGCCAGTTCCTCGACGCGCTGGAAGGGGCGCACCCCGGAGCGCCGGGGCTCATCTGCGTAGGCCACCCACCGCGGGCCGGACGTCCGCGAAGAACACGCCCACTGCCACCATGGCGACGAGGCCGAGGATGCTCAGCGGTGCCAGCCAGAAGGCGATGGCCGCGACGGCGCAGATCGCGATCCACGCCGGCTTGGGCCACTTGCCCTCCATCGTGTACGCGGAGGCCGGCGGCAGCACGGCCAGGACGAGGCCCACCAGGGCCCACGTCACCAGTGCCAGGCGCACCACCGAGAGCACCTGGTTCCACACCCCGGGCAACGAGTCCATCACAGGGGTCAGTGTAGGCGCCCGCGGCCGGGCCCCACCCTCAGAGCCCCTCGGTGTCGACGGGCGACGCCCCCGGTCCGCTTCGCGAGAAGCGGGCCGGGGGCGTCGTGTGGCGCGCGGTCAGGCGCGGCCGGTCACTTCTTGTCGTCGGACGCGGCCTGGCTGCCGGTGGTGCCGGTCGAGGCCGGCTTGTCGGCGGCCTTGGTGGCCGAGGTCGACGTGGACGCCGGCTTGGCCGGAGCCGCCTTCTTGGCGGGGGCCTTCTTCGCGGCGGCCTTCTTGGCCGGAGCCTTCTTGGCGGGCGCCTTCTTGGCCGGGGCCTTGGTGGTGCCCGTGCGGGCCTCGACCTTGGCCGCGCCGCTCTGGATCTCGTCCGAGACGGCGTAGGCGGCCTCATCGACCGCGTCGGCCGCCTGGTTGGCGGCGTCGCCGGTCACCTCGGCGGCCCTGCGGGCGGCCTTGGAGACGCGGCCGGCGGCCTTGACGCCGATCGAGCGGGTCTGGCGGGCCACGGTGCCGAGGGCCTCCTCGCCGAGCTCGACCTGCTCGTCAACCACACCGGCGGCGCGGTTGACCTGCTCGTTGACGCGCTGCAGGCCGGCCTCGAGCTGCGGGTTCTCCTCGCGCAGCCGGGTCACCACGTCCTCGCCGCGGGCGGCGAGACCGTTGTAGATGCCGGCCGCGACGGCGACGTACGCCTCCGCGACCTTGCGCAGCTCCTCCGGGCGGTACTTGTTGACGAGCTCCTCGAGCTCGGCCGGGAGGGCCTGGACGCGCTCGGGCACCTCGGCGGCCTGACGCTGCACGTCGGCGACCGTCTCGCTCACCTTGTTCTGCGCGTCCGTGACGCGGTTCTGCGCCTCGGCGACGGCCTCCTCGGCGCGACGACGCAGGTCGGCGACGAGACCGGAGACGGCCTCGACGGCGAGGTCGTTGACACCGATGTAGGCGTAGACCGGGGTGCGGACGGCGGCGAACGCCTGACCGAACCGGCCGTCGAACGCCGGGTCCTTGGCCACGGACTTGCGCGGGGTGGTCTTACCCGACGCCGAGACCTTCTTGGCGGCCTGGCCCTTGGTGGGCGCCTTGGCGGCGGCCCTGGCGGGCGACTTCTTGGCAGCCGGCTTCTTGGCGGCGGCCTTCTTGGCGGTGGGCTTCTGCTGAGCGGCCATGATGACTCCTCGTGTCCTGTCTGGCTGTGCTACTTCTGTCTCGCTAGTGGTGCGTGGCCCTTCCGGGCCGCCGCCGGCGCCCCTGCGGGACGTCGACGACCGTGTCGGCGGCGGTCGCGTTGTTGAGAACGAACGACTCGTAGATCTCCACGAGCACCTCCCTCTGCCGTTCCGTGAGGTCCGGGGCGGTGAGGATCGCGTCCCTCACCGGGCTCCCCTCCCTCAGTTCGAGGATTCCCGCGCGAGCGTAGAGCACCTCCGCGGACAACCTCAGTCCCTTGGCGATCTGTCCCAGGACCTCGGCGGACGGCTTGCGCAGTCCACGTTCGATCTGGCTCAGGTACGGGTTCGAGACACCGGCACGCTCGGCGAGCTGCCGGATGGACACCTCGGCCGCCTCCCGCTGTGCGCGGATGAACGAGCCGATGTCCTGCGGTTCGGGCGAGCGCTTCCGGTCGTCACCCGGGCGGGGGACGTCGCCCGTGGGCTTGCCCCGCCGCGCGAGGGTGCCGGCCGTCGGCTCGGTGGTGGCCCCGGCCGCCTGCGCCTCGCCCCGTTTCCGGGCCTCGTCGCTCCTGTCGGCCATGTCGTCCACCTCCGATTCGTGCTCGTCGGTTACCGTCCGCCCTCAACGCTAGCAAGCTGTGCTAACTCCAGCAAGCGCTCCGGGGCGGCCTCCGGCGTGCGATCCGTCACACCGGCGCGGCTCAGAAGACGAGGGTGGTGACGAAGTGAATGGCGAGCCCCGCCAGCGCCCCCACGACCGTGCCGTTGATGCGGATGAACTGCAGATCCTTCCCCGCGAGCAACTCGATCTTCTCCGATGCCTCGTCCGCGTCCCACCGCTCGACGGTCTCCGAGATGATCGAGGTGACCTCGTCGGCGTAGTTCTCGGCGACGTAGGCGGCGGTACGCGTCATGTAGCCCTCGAGCCGACCGCGGAACCGCGCGTCGTCGACGAGCATGTCGGCCAGCCGGCGCAACAGGTCGTCGATCTTCACGCGCAGCGTCGACGTGGAGTCCTCCGTGGCCTCGACGATCATCCGCTTGGCCGCGGCCCATGCCGAGCCCGCGGCGCGCCGGACCTCCTCGCGGTTCATCACCTCGTGCTTGAACACCTCGAGCTTGGCCATGGTGGCCGGGTCCTCCTGGAGGTCCCGGGCGAAGTCGCGGACGAAGCCGATCAGGGCGAGGCGCACCGCGTGCTGCTTGTCGACCTTGATCTGCCACGTCCACTCGCTGAGCTCACGGTAGGCGCGGTCGGAGAGGAGTTCGTTGACGAACTGCGGCGCCCAGGTGGGGGCCTTCTCGGTGACCCACCGGTCGATGGTGGCCGGGTTGGCCTCGACCCACTGGTGGGCGCGGTCGGCCATGAGGTCGAGCAGCGGCAGGTGCCGCCCCTCCTCGAGGAGCTCGTCGAGGATGCGCCCGGCGGGAGGCCCCCACTGCGGCTCGGCGATGCGTGCAACGATGGTGCGCTCGATGATCGCCACGGCGTCCTCGTCCCGCAGCACCGCGAGGACGGAGCGGATCGCCTTGGCGGCCTGGTCGGAGGCGAGACGGCGGTGCTCGTCGTCCTGCAGCCACTCCCCCGCGCGCTCGGGGATCCGGGCGCTGCGGACCTTCTCGCTCACCATCTCCGGGTCGAGGAAGTTCTCGCCCACGAAGGACCCGAGGGAGGACCCGAGCTGGTCCTTCTTCCTGCGGATGAGCGCGGTGTGCGGGATGGGGATCCGCAGCGGGTGGCGGAACAGGGCGGTGACGGCGAACCAGTCGGCGAGACCGCCGACCATGCCGGCCTCCGCGGCAGCACGGACGTAGCCAACCCACGGGTCGGCGCCGCTGTGGAGCGCGTATTCGGCGATCAGGTAGACGACGCCGGCGACGACGAGGAATCCCGTCGCGACAATCTTCATCCGCCGGAGGGCGACCCTCCGTTCGGCATCCGTGTCCGGGTCTCCGGCCCGCAGCGCGGGCGCCTGGCCGGCCTGGACCACGGGCCCGTCAGGTGGCCGGGTCAGTGGTGATCGTCCGGCCGCTTGTGCCGCTTGAAGCCCGCCATGCAGAGGCCGAGACCCACGAGGAAGACGACGACGTTGGCCACGACGGCGAAGATCGCCAGGCCCATGGAGACGCCCTCGGCGATCGGGTCGATGGCGTACCCGAGCGCGGTGATGGGCAGGCCGAGCATGGCCATGCTCAGCAGGATGACGGCCGAGCCGATGTAGACGAGGTCGGAGTACAGCGGGTAGACGGGCGCCTTGGTCTCGGCGTACTCGGGGTAGTACTCCTCGACGATGGCGGCACCGGTGTGCTCGAGGGTCTGACCGGCCATGTTCGGGTCCTCTTTCGTCCACTGCCGACCCCGGACCGTCCGGCCCGGGCCTGAATGGTTCCTAGTCTATTAGACGGCCACCCGTCCCGGGCAATCGACCGTCGATTCCGTCTCGCGGGGGTGGCGAGGCCGCGCAGTCCCGGCTCCGCCGTTCCGGTACCGCTCCAGAGCGCCCGTGTGCTCGCGCTGCAACTCAGTGCACCGAGCGCATCGCCGAACGCGAAGTGTCGTACCGGTAAAAGCCGTGACCTGCCTTTTCTCCGATCCGGCCTGCCTCGACCATCCGCAGCAACAGGGGCGGCGGCGAGTACAGCGGCTCTGTGAACTCGGCGTACATGGCGTCAGCGATCGCCTTGACCGTGTCCAGGCCCACGAGGTCGGCCAGAGCGAGCGGGCCCATCGGGTGCGCGCACCCGAGCACCATCGCCTTGTCGATGTCCTCCGGGCTGGCGGCCCCGGACTCGGCCATGCGGATCGCGGAGAGCAGGTAGGGAACGAGCAGGGCGTTGACGACGAACCCGGCACGGTCGGTGGAGTGGACGACCTGCTTGCCCAGCACCTGTTCGGCGAAGCGTTCGGCCCGACTCCGGACGGTGTGCCCGGTCTCCGGGGTGCTCACCAGCTCGACGAGCGGCAGCACGGGGACCGGGTTGAAGAAGTGCATGCCGATCACCCTGTGCGGCCGCGTGGTGGCCGTGCCCAGCTTGATGATCGGGATGGAGGAGGTGTTGGAGGCGAGGACGGCGTCGGGGTCCTCGACGATCCTGTCGAGATCCCGGAAGACGGCCGTCTTGGCGGTCTCGTCCTCGACGATCGCCTCCACGACGAGCTGGCGGTCCACGAGGTCACCGAGTTCGGTGGTGAACCGCAGCCGCAGGACGGCCTGCTCGCGCTCGCGTCCGGTGATCTTGCCGGAGGACACCCCGCGGTCGAGCGAGTCGAGGATGCGCGCGAGGCCGGCGTCGGCGGCCCCGTGGGTGGACGCCCACACCAGGACGTCGACGTGCGCGCGGGCGCACACCTCCGCGATCCCGGCGCCCATCTGGCCGGCCCCGACGATCCCGACGCGCGTGATCCGGCCCGGACCACCGGCGGCGTCAGGGGTGCTGCTCATGAGCAAGGGCCTTTCGGTTCCGGGCGCCGGGACCTGCTGCGCCGTCGGGGTGGAACGCCACCGGGGGCCGGGCCGCCTCGAGGAGACGGCCCGGCCCCCGGTGTGTTCACATCACAGTGATCACCGACCTGCCGGTCGGGTCGATCAGGGGATCAGTGGAACTGTCCCTCCTCGGTCGAGCCCTTGAGCGCCGCGGTGGACGTGTTGGGGTCGACCGTGGTGGCGATGAGGTCGAAGTAGCCGGCGCCGACCTCGCGCTGGTGCTTGACCGCGGTGAAGCCACGCTCCCTGGCCGCGGCGAACTCGCGCTCCTGCAGATCGACGAACGCGGTCATCTGGTTGCGGGCGTAGCCGTAGGCCAAGTCGAACATGCCGTAGTTCAGCGAGTGGAAGCCGGCCAGGGTGATGAACTGGAACTTGAAGCCCATCGCGCCGAGCTCGCGCTGGAACTTGGCGATGGTGTCGTCGTCCAGGTTCGCCTTCCAGTTGAAGGAGGGCGAGCAGTTGTACGACAGGAGCTGGTCCGGGAACTCGGCCTTGACGCCCTCGGCGAACTTCTTGGCGTACTCGAGATCCGGGGTACCGGTCTCCATCCAGATCATGTCGGCGTACGGGGCGTAGGCCTTGGCACGCTCGATGCAGGGCTCGATGCCGTTCTTGACGTTGTAGAAGCCCTCGGGGGTGCGCTCGCCGGTGATGAACGGCTTGTCGCGCTCGTCCACGTCGGAGGTGATGAGGGTGGCGGCCTCGGCGTCGGTGCGGGCGATGATCACCGACGGCACGTTGGCCACGTCGGCGGCCAGGCGGGCCGAGGTGAGGGTGCGGATGTGCTGCGAGGTGGGGATGAGCACCTTGCCACCGAGGTGGCCGCACTTCTTCTCCGAGGCGAGCTGGTCCTCCCAGTGCACACCGGCGGCACCGGCCGCGATCATGGCCTTCTGCAGCTCGTAGGCGTTCAGGGCGCCACCGAAGCCGGCCTCGGCGTCGGCGACGATCGGGGCGAGCCAGTTCTCGACCGAGGTGTCGCCCTCGATGCGGGCGACCTCGTCGGCGCGCAGGAGCGCGTTGTTGATGCGACGGACCACGTTCGGCACCGAGTTGGCCGGGTACAGCGACTGGTCCGGGTAGGTGTGCCCCGAGAGGTTGGCGTCGCCGGCGACCTGCCAGCCGGAGAGGTACACGGCCTCGAGGCCGGCGCGGATCTGCTGGACGGCCTGGTTGCCCGTCAGAGCACCGAGGGCGTTGACGAAGTCCTTGTTGTTGACCTTGTCCCAGAGGATCTCCGCGCCGCGACGGGCCAGGGTGTGCTCCTCGACGACCGTGCCCTGGAGCTCGGCGACCTGCTCGGCCGTGTAGTTGCGGGTGATGCCCTCCCAGCGGGGGTTGGTGTCCCAATCCTTCTGGATCTCTTCAGCGGTACGTGCCTTGCCGACGTTCGACATCGCGACTCTTTTCTGTCTCGGGGGCGGGCGGACTCTTCGCAGGATTGCCAAGGTCTCGCTCGGTACGGATCAAGGATGCCACACCAAAAACACCCCGTCTACCTGCGATTTGTGCGAATGTCGCGAGTTTCTTGGCCATCGCTGCGAAGTTTGCGAAGATTGACGGGTCCGGTGCAGCGCATCCACGGGGACGAGATGGAGCGCGCTCCGGACCCGGTGTCCGAAATCACGCGACCACCGGGCCCATCACACGAGCACAGGGATGGCACGGCATGACCGACACCGGACACATGGGCGCCAGACTCCGCCGACTCCGCGAGGAACACGGCCTCACCCAGGCCGCTTTCGCCGCCTCGCTCGGCCTGTCCTCCAGCTACCTCAACCAGCTCGAGAAGGACACGCGACCGATCACCTCCCGGGTCCTGGTCAAGATCTCGGAGAAGTACGGCGTCGACTCGACGTTCTTCGCCTCCGACGCCGACACGCGCCTCATCGCCGAGGTCACCGAGGCCCTGTCCGACCCCCAGGTCTCGGCCGGCGTGCCGGCGGCGGAGGTCGTCGACCTGGTCCGCGCCCACCCGTCGCTCGCGCGCGCCTTCGTCGTCCTCCACCAGCGCTACCAGAACGCCGCCGACCTCCTGGCGGCGCTCACCGAGAGCCGCAACGCGCTCGACGACGGGGTCGAGCGGACCGCCCTGGCGATGCCGCACGAGGAGGTCCGCGACTACTTCTACCAACGGCAGAACTACATCGACTCGCTCGACACCACCGCTGAAGCGCTCACCGCGCGCATCCGCCTCAACCGCGGCGACGTGCGCGCCGAACTCGAGAGCCGCCTCGGTGAACGCCACGGCGTGCGCATCGTCCGCCGCATCGACCTGCCCGACGGGCTCTGGCACCGCTACTCGCCAGAGGACCGCCGACTCGACCTCTCCGCTCACCTCACCCCCGGGCAGCAGGCGTTCCGCGTGGCCTCCGAGCTGGCGTTCCTCGAGCACCGCGAGCTGCTCGACGACCTCGTCGCCGACGGCGCGTTCAGCTCCACCGCCGCGTCGAACCTGGCCCTGCGCGGCCTGGCCAACTACTTCGCCGCCGCCGTGCTCATGCCGTACCAGCGCTTCCTCGACACCGCGGAGGACTTCCGATACGACGTCGAACGGCTCATGACCTTCCACGCCACCGGCTTCGAGACCGTCTGCCACCGCCTGTCCACCCTCCAGCGCCCGGGCGCGGCCGGCGTACCGTTCAGCTTCGTCCGCGTGGACCGGGCCGGGAACATGTCCAAGCGCCAGTCCGCCTCCGGGTTCCACTTCACCACCTCCGGCGGTACGTGCCCGCTGTGGAACGTCTACGAGACCTTCCAGACGCCGGGCAAGATCATGCGCCAGCTCGCGCAGATGCCGGACGGCCGCCTCCACTTGTGGGTGGCACGGACCGTCACCACCCGCCCCATGCGCTTCGGGCAGCCGCGCAAGACCTTCGCGATCGGCCTGGGCTGCGAGGCCCGCCACGCGCACCGGACCGTCTACGCGCAGGGGCTCGACCTGGCGGACACGGCGGCGGCCACCCAGATCGGGTCGGGCTGCCGGATGTGTGAGCGTCCGGCGTGCCCGCAGCGGGCGTTCCCGCCGCTCAACCGCGCCCTCGACGTCGACGCCCACCGCTCCTCGCTCTCGCCGTACCTTCTCGGCGAACCGACCTTGCCGCCGTCGTCGCCTGCCCTACCCTGACGGCCATGAGCCAGCCCTCCCCCCGCATCCGCCCCGGTGGCTTCCGCGAGCTCGGCCCCGTCGGCTGGGCCGCCGCCCGCCTCGGCGCCCGCGTCACCGGCAGCCGCGACGTGCACCTGTTCTCCACGCTCGGCCACGCGCGCCGACTGTTCCCGGCGTGGCTCGCCTACTCGGGGATGATGATGCCCTTCGGCGTCCTGAGCAGGAAGGACACCGAACTGGTGATCCTCCGCGTGGCGCACCTGCGCGGGAGCGCGTACGAGCGCGCCCACCACGAGCGCATCGGCCGGCGTGTGGGGCTGGGTGACGACGAGGTGGCCCGGACGCTGGAGGACCCGACCACCGCGGGCTGGGACGACCGGCGCCGCGCCCTGCTGTGCGCAGTCGACGAGCTGGTGCGGACCAAGGACCTCACCGACCCCACGTGGCTCGCGCTGGCCGCCCACCTGGACGAGTCCGAGCTCGTGGGATTCGTGCAACTCGTCGCGCAGTACGACGGCCTCGCCACGTCCCTGCACGTCCTGCGCGTCCAGCTCGACGAACGCCGCTGACCTCCGGCGGACACGGGCACCCCTCCCCCTCATCCGCGGTTGCGCACCCTTTTCGTCGGGCCACACCCCGGTTGCGCACCTGTTTCGTCACCGCACGGATGCACAACCCGCGTCCGGGCCGCCCGAGATGATGCGCAACCCGGGTGGGGCGGCGCAACCCGGGTGGCGTCAGGTGTCGGCCGAGCACGGGCGGCAGGCGCCGGCCCGCTCGTCGAGCTCCACGGTCACGGTCTCGCCGGAGGGCACAGGGACCTCGGTGCCCTGGACGGTGCAGAAGAAGTCGCCACCGTTGAGGTTGACCACCGTGAGCTCCTCGTGCGTCACCCGCACGCGCACGTGCACGCCTCGGACGGTGAGCCGGAACGTCAGCGCGCCCCACTCGGCGGGCACCCGCGGGTCGAAGGAGATCTCGCCGCGGTAGTCGCGCATGCCGCCGAAGCCGCTGACGAGCGCCGACCAGACGCCGCCGCACGAGGCCACGTGGATGCCGTCGGCGGCGTTGCCGTGCACGTCCGCCAGGTCCACGACGAGCGCCTTGGAGAAGTGTTCGAAGGCTTCCTCGCAGTAGCCGATCTCGGCCGCGATGATCGACTGCACCACGGCGGAGAGCGTGGAGTCGCCGGTGGTCAGCGGGTCGTAGTACTCGAAGTTGCGGCGCTTGTCGTCCTCGGAGAATTCGTCGCCGCGCAGGAACATGGCCAGCACCACGTCGGCCTGCTTGAGTACCTGGTGCCGGTAGATCACCAGCGGGTGGAAGTGCAGCAGGAGCGGGCGCTTCGGCTCCTCGAGGTCGTGGTCCCAGACCTCCTTGGCAAGGAAGTCCTGGTCCTGCGGGTGCACGCCGAGCTCGGCGTCGTAGGCGATCACCATGTTCTCGGCGGCTCGGCGCCACTGGGCCAATTCGTCGTCACCCAGCTCGAGGCGCCGACAGATCGCCTCCCACCGGCCGTCGTTCAGGCCCGCGATGCGCTTGCAGGCCACGGCCGCGGCCACGAGGTTGAAGCGGGCCATGGCGTTGGTGAACAGGTTGTTGTCGACGACGGTGGTGTACTCGTCCGGCCCGGTCACGCCGTGGATGTGGAAGCGGCCGTCGCCGGCGAAGAACCCGAGCGAGACCCACATGCGGGCGGTCTCCACGAGGACGTCCACCCCCTCGCGGATCATGAACTCCTCGTCGCCGGTAGCCCACATGTACTTGACCAGCGCGTGCGCGATGTCCGCGTTGATGTGGTACTGCGCGGTGCCGGCCTCGTAGTAGGCGGAGGCCTCCTCGCCGTTGATCGTGCGCCACGGGTACAGGGCGCCGTTGACGGCGAGCTCCTTGGCCCGGGCCCGCGCCTTGTCCAGCAGCGAGTACCGGAAGCGCAGGGCGTTCCGCGCGAACTGGGGGCGCGTGTAGATGAGGAACGGCAGGACGTAGGTCTCGGTGTCCCAGAAGTAGTGACCGGAGTAGCCGCTTCCGGTGACGCCCTTGGCAGCGATGCCGGCGGTCTCCGCGCGCGCCGACGCCTGGGCCAGCTGGAAGAGGTTGAAGCGGATGGCCTGCTGGGTCTCCGCCGGGCCCTCCACCTCGACGTCGGCGCGGTGCCAGAAGTGGTCGTACCAGTCGCGCTGGGTGCGGTGCAGGTCCTCGACGCCGCGGTCGTGCGCGCGCATGAGGGTGCGGGTACAGCGGTCCGCGAGCTCGCGGACCGGGACCGCCCCGGACGTGTGGTACGCCGCCATCTTGGTCAGTCGCAGGACTCGGCCGGGCGTGACGTGGGCGTGGTAGACGACGCTCGCCGCGTCGTCGTCGACGTCGGTGCGGACGGTCACGTCGTCGTCGGTGGTGAGCTGGTGGTCCACCGCCACGGCCACGGTCATCCCCGAGTTGGCGCACGTGTAACCGAGGGTCTGGAAGCCGCCCTCCCCGCGCTTGAGCCGGGGCTCGAGGACGCGGTGGTCCATGCCCTCGCCGCGGCGGGGGTCGAAGTCGCGGTGCCCGTCGGGCGGGGCGATGTGGTACTCGTCCTCGCCGTCCTGGCGGTTGAGGATCTGCGAGGAGACGACGACGGGGGCCGGCTCCTCCGGCAGCTCGATCTCGTAGGTCATCACGGCGAGGTGCTTCTCGACCATCGACACCATGCGGGTGGTACGGATGACGACCTTCTTGCCGGACGGCGTGCGCCAGGTGAGCTCGCGCCGCAGGATGCCGTCGCGGAAGTCGATGCTGCGCTCGTAGTGCTCGAGGTCGGCGGCGCCCACGCGCAGCGGCTCGTCGTCCACGTACACACGGATCGTCTTGGTGTCCGGCGCGTTGACCATGGTCTGCCCCTCGCGGGCCAGGCCGAACGCGTCCTCGGCGTGCTGGATGTGCCACGTCTCGTGGAAGCCGTTGACGTAGGTGCCGTGGTGGTGGGTGTCGCGCCCCTCCTCCGGGTTGCCGCGCATCCCCAGGTAGCCGTTGGCCACCGCGAACTGGGTCTCGGAGACGCCGAGCGGGGTGGCGCGCGGGCTGGTCTCGACCCAGCGCCACGGGTCCACCGGGTGGGTGGAGCGGTTGATCTCCGGCACCTCGAGGTGGCTGCGGAGATTGACGCCGTAGGTCGTGCGGATGTTGCCGGGGACGGACTCGCCGACGGTGTCGTGGGCCGGGCCCCGACCGGGGAGAACGGGGCTCACGTCCGCGCCTCCGGGAGGCCCTCGATGAGCTCGGACAGGTCGTCGACGACGACGTCGGCCCCCTCCTCCCGGAGGGCGTCGTGCCCGGCACCCCGGTCCACACCCACGACGTGGGCGAACCCGCCCGCGGCGCCGGCCTGCACGCCGGAAACCGCGTCCTCGATCACCACGCACCGCTCCGCGGGCACGCCGAGCAGCTCGGCGCCCCGCCAGTACGTGTCGGGGCGCGGCTTCCCCGCCAGGCCCTCGCGGGCGGCCACCACGCCGTCGACCACCACGTCGAAGCGCTCGCGCAGGCCCGCGGCCTCGAGGACCGTGGTGGCGTTCTTGGAGCTCGAGACGACGCACGAGGCGATGCCGGCGGCCTCCAGCGCGTCGAGGTAGCGGACGGAGCCCGGATAGGCCTCGATCCCCTCGGCGAGCAGCTCCAGGAAGACGTCGTTCTTGCGTAGCCCGAGACCGGTCACGGTGTCGGCGTCGGCGGTGTCGTCGTCACCCCCGGCGGGCAGTTCGAGGCCGCGAGCGGCGAGCATCGAGGCGATGCCCTCGAGGCGGGGCTTGCCGTCGATGTAGCGGAAGTAGTCCTCGTCCGAGTACGGCTCGATCCCGCGCTCGGCGAAGTAGGTGGTGAACATCCGGTTCCAGGCCTGCATGTGCTTCTCGGCCGTCGGGGTGATGACCCCGTCGAGGTCGAAGAGCACGGCGTCAACGCCGTCGTAGTCCATGGTCGTGTCCTGTCGGGTTCGAGGGGAGCAGGGAGGGATCACCTCCGGCGACGTGCCAAGGGTAGCCACCCGACGCCCGGAGACGAAGTCGGCGCCCGGCGCACCACACGCGGAGAATGACGGTCCCAGCGGCCCGCGGTGGCACTATGGTGAGTGGATCCGAATAGAAGGAGAGAGATGCGCCTGCGCACCAGCACCCCCCGCCGCATCGCCGTCGCCGGTATCGCCCTCGCCACCGCGGCCGCCCTCACGGCCTGCACCTCGGACGCCGAGGAGGGCGAGACCACCGCCGACACCGGGCCCGAGACCTCGGAGACCTCGGAGGCGGCGGAGGGCGTCAGCGACGAGCTGCCCGCCACCCCGGTCGGGGATCTCCTCCTGGGTGAGGGCGAGGCGCCGGGCGAGGGCGTGATCCAGCGGCTGGACCCAGAGACCCTCCGGCCCGCGGTGGACAGGCTCGTCGAGAACCAGGGCCGCGAGCTCATGCAGGACCCGGCGTGCGACACCGTCTCCCGCCAGGAGGCGATCAACAACTACGTCGCCACCGAGGCCCCGATGTCGGCGATCAGCTACAAGCAGTCGGAGGAGGACGAGACCGTCCACACCTTCGGCGTGGCCCTGCTGAGCAAACGACTCGACGGCTTCCTGGACCGCTCCCTGTTCGAGGCGTGCACCACCTCGAGGAGCGCGACCAACGAGAACCTGGAACTGATCATGACGGTCAGCGACGCGCCCGCGATCCCGGGCACCGAGGGTTTCCGCGTGACGAGCGACTTCGTGACCACCGACGAGGCCGGCAACCGGGCCGTCAACCGCACGGTGATCGTCCACGGCTACGCCCGCGGCACCACCACCTCCGTGGAGTACACCGCTGCGGGCACCGACCCCGCCGCGGACCCGGTCCTGCCGGAGGCCAACAACGCGATCGACGAGATCTACAAGGCGCAGATGACCAAGCTGCTCGACGCCGAGTAGCACGCGCAGGTGTGCGCTGTGCCCCGCCGGAGCGGGCACAGCGCACACCCCCTCGTCAGAGGTTGATCATGTGGCCGCCGACGCCGTGGACGGCCTCCTTCATGGCCTCCGAGAGCGTCGGGTGCGTGTGGACGTTGCGGCCGATGTCCTCGGCCGTGAGGTCCCACATCTGGGCCAGGGTGAGCTGCGGCAGGAGCTCGGAAACGTCCGGGCCGATCATGTGCGCGCCGAGCAGCTCGCCGTGCGTGGCGTCGGCCACCACCTTGACGAAGCCCACCGCGTGGCCCAGGCCTTGCGCCTTGCCGTTGGCGGAGAAGGGGAACTTGCCCACCTTGACGTCGTAGCCCTCGTCCTTGGCCTGCGCCTCGGTGAGGCCGAACGAGGCGACCTGCGGCTGGCAGAAGGTGGCGCGCGGCATCATCCGGTAGTCGCCGAGGGTCTGGGTGTCGGCGCCGGCCATGGTCTCGGCGGCCACGACGCCCTGGGCCTCCGCCACGTGGGCGAGCTGCAGCTTGGCGGTGACGTCACCGATCGCGTAGATGCCGTCGACGTTCGTGCGCATGCGCTCGTCGATCTCGATCGCGCCGCGCTCGCTCACCTCGACGCCGGTGTTCTCCAGCCCGAAGCCCTCGACGCGCGGGGCGAAGCCGACCGCCACGAGGACCTTGTCCACGGTGAGCGTCTGAGAATTGCCTTCTTCACCGTTCTTTTCCACCTCCACCTCGACCGAGTCGCCGTTGTCGGTGACCTTGGTGGTCTTGTGGGCGGTGAGGAGCGTGACGCCCATCTTCTTGTAGTGCCTGGTGATCTCCTTGGAGACCTCCACGTCCTCGTTGGGCAGGACGCGGTCCATGAACTCGACGATCGTCACCTCGACGCCGTAGTTGGCCAGGATGTAGGCGAACTCCATGCCGATCGCGCCGGCACCCACGATCACCATCGACTCCGGCAGGTCGCGGGAGAGGATCTGCTCCTCGTAGCCCACAACGTTCTCGCTGAGCTCGATGCCCGGGAGGGTCTTGACCACGGAGCCGGTGGCGATGATGCAGTTGTCGAAGGTGTACTCGGTGCCGTCCACCTCGATCGTCTTGTCGTCGACGAACGTGCCGAAGCCGTCGATCTCCGTGATCTTGTTCTTCTTCATGAGGTAGTGGACACCCTTGACGATGCCCTCGGAGACCTTGCGGCTCCGGTCGTGCGCGGCGCCGTAGTCGAACGTCACGTCGCCGGAGATGCCGAACGTCTCGGCGTCGTTGTTGAACAGGTTCGCCAGCTCGGCGTTGCGGAGCAGTGCCTTGGACGGGATGCAGCCCACGTTGAGGCACACACCACCCCAGTACTTCTCCTCGACCACGGCCACCTTGAGGCCGAGCTGCGAGGCGCGGATGGCGGCGACGTAGCCACCGGGGCCCGCGCCGAGGACGATGAGGTCGTAATGAGTGTCAGCCACGACACACAGGGTAGGCCCTTCGGGCGGGTCCGGCAGGCCGAGCGACCCCGAAATACACCGCCGCCGCCCCCCGCGGTGTGCGGAGGGCGGCGGCAGAGGGTCGAGTGAGGCGCTCAGGACATGTTGCCGAGCACGTTCTTGAGGGCCTTGGTGATGGCCGCGCCGATGGCCTCGGCGATCTTGTCGGTGATCGACTCGCCGGCGCTGCCGGTGAGGTTGCCGAGCGAGCCGTCGGACGAGCCGCCGAGCGAACCGAGGATGGACGAACCCATGGTGAATCTCCATTGCTGAGGTGTGCACCCCGGCACAGCCCGGGGTGGCCGGGCCCCGCGGCCCGGTCGCAGAAGAGATGCTACGGAAGTGACAGCCCGGTAACAAGACTTTTCTCAGGATGGGTCCCGAATGGCCCGAGCGGTCCTGTTCGCGGCATCATCGGGGGCATGGCAGCACCGGAGGAGACGGACCCTAACCTGTGGCTCGAGGAGGTCGAGTCCGCGGCGGCCCTGGACTGGGTTCGCGCTCGTGGGGACCGCACCGTGGCCGACCTGGCCGGCGGCCACCACGCGGAGGCCGCGCACGCCCGCGCGCTGGGGATCCTGGACGCGAGCGACCGCATCGCCTGGCCGGTCCTGCGCGGTGGACACGCGTACAACTTCTGGCGGGACGCCGCGCACCCGCGCGGGCTGTGGCGTCGGGCCCCGTGGTCGGTGCTCGCGTGCGGCGCGCCGGCCTCGGACGACCCGGCGTGGGAGGTCCTGCTCGACGTGGACGAGCTCGCCGAGCGGGAGGGCGTCAACTGGGTGTACTCGGGCACCACGGTGCGCCGCCCGGCGGACGACCGCGCGCTGGTGTCCCTGTCCCGGGGCGGGGCGGACGCGGTCGAGGTGCGGGAGTTCGACCCGGCCACCCGCCGCTTCGTCCCCGCCGAGGAGGGCGGCTTCCACCTCCCCGAGGTCAAGTGCTCGGTGTCCTGGGTGGACGCCGACACCGTCCTGCTCGCGGCGCCGCTGGACGCCGACGGTGGGGACGTCACCGACTCCGGGTACGCCCGCCTCGTGCGGCTGTGGCGCAGGGGGACCGCCCCGGCGCAGGCCCCGGTGCTGCTGGCCGGGGAGGACGACGACGTCGCCGTCGGCGCCTCCTGTGATCCCGCCACCGGGCGGGTCCTCCTGAGCCGCGCCCCGGACTTCCACACCTCACACGTGTGGTTCCTGCCGCCGCACACCGACCCCACGGCGGCCACCCCGGCCCGGATCCCCGTGCCGGACGACTGCCGGGTGGAGTCCTCGGGCGACTGGCTGCTCCTGCGCCCGCGCACCGACCTCGAGGTGGCCGGCCGCGTGCACCCGGGAGGGTCGGTGCTGGCTGTGCCGTGGGCGGCGCTCGACGCCGATCCGGCTCGCCTGCCCGAGCCCACCGTGCTCTTCGCGCCCGAGCCCGCCGTAGACGGCGCCTTCCCCACGCGGACCGTCGAGGACGTGAGCTGGGGGCGGGGGCGGCTCCTGCTCACGGTGCTCGAGCACGCGGAGTCACGCCTCGAGGCGTTCGCGATCCCCGACCCGGCCGGCCGGGAGCCGGGCCGGGCGTGGGACCGGCTACCCGTGGCGGGCCTGCCGGAGCACGTGTCGGTGGACGTGCTCTCCTGCGACCGCCTCTCGCCCGGTCCCGGGGCCGGCGCCCCGCACCCCGACGACGCGCTGCTCGCCGTCTCCGGTCCGGTGGTGCCGCCCTCGCTCGTGCTGCTCCGCGCGGACGGCAGCACGGAGACCCTCGGCTCGACCCCGCACCGCTTCGACCCCGACGGCGTGGAGGTCGGTCGGCACACGGCGATCAGCGACGACGGCACCCCGGTCCCCTACACCGTCCTGCGCGGGCCCGCCCCGGCCGGCACCGACCCCGACGCCCCGCGGCCGACGATTCTCTACGGCTACGGAGGATTCGAGATCCCCATGCGGCCGGCCTACGCCGCGCTGCGCGGGGCGCTGTGGCTCGAGGAGGGCGGCGTATTCGTGATCGCCGGCATCCGCGGCGGCGGCGAGTACGGTCCCTCCTGGCACGCGGCGGCCCTGCAGGAGAAGCGGCCGCGCGCCTACGAGGACTTCGCCGCCGTGGCCCGAGCACTCGTCGACACCGGGGTCACCACGGTGCCGCTGCTCGGCGCGCACGGCGGCTCCAACGGCGGGCTACTCATGGGCGTCATGCTCACCCGCTACCCGGAGCTGTTCGGGGCGATCGCGATCGCCGTGCCCCTGCTCGACATGCGCCGCTACCACCTGCTGCTCGCGGGCGCCTCGTGGATGGCCGAGTACGGCGACCCCGACTCCGCCGACTGGGACGACTTCCTGGGCGCCTACTCCCCGTACCAGCACGTCCGGCCCGCCTCCGAGGTGCGCTACCCGCCCGTGCTCATGACCACCTCCACGCGCGACGACCGCGTCCACCCGGCCCACGCCCGCAAGATGACCGCTGCGCTCGAGGCCGCCGGCCACGACGTGGCGTATTACGAGAACATCGAGGGCGGTCACGGCGGCGCCGCGGACAACGCGCAGGAGGCGCGGAAGGCCGTGCTGCTCTACGAGTTCTTCCGGCGCAGGCTCACCTCGCCGTCGTAGCCCGCTCCGCGCCCGGGGACTCGCGGCGCAGCCAGGCGAGTACCCGGGCGGCGATCGCGTCGGGGTTGCGCGCCCACGTGTTGTGGCCGAGCGGCTCGGGCTCCACCTCGAGGGTCGTGCGCGCGGACGGGAGCATTCCCAGGAGGCGTCGCGCGGCGCTCTCGGGGGCCAGCTCGTCGCCGGCGATCACCACCGAGAGCACGGGCACGGTCACCTCGGCCAGCGCGGCGGGGTAGTCGAGGTCCGCGCGCGCGGGCTGCATGACGCCGCGGGCGGCGAGGCGGGACCAGTCGAGGATGCGGTCGGCCGGCACGCGGCCCCTGGCGCCGAAGAACGCGCCCGGTACGTGGCCGGCCAGCCAACCGATCGCCGGCAGCAGCACCGCACCCAGCCGCAGGCGCCGCCCCATGCGGCCGGGGAAGCCGCGGTGGAACGGCGACTGTGCGGCCACGGCGACGAGGCCGACGACGCGCGGGTCGTGTCGAGCGAGGTGGTAGACGCCGATCTGCGCGCCCATGCTGTGGCCGAGCAGCACGACCGAGCGGGCGCCGAGCTCGCGCTCGAGGGCGTCCAGGGCGAGCGGCACGTCCTCGGCGGCGCTCTCGTGGTAGCCGGCGGCGCCCCCGCGGCGGCCGATGCGGTGCGTGCTCTCCCCCTGGCCACGCAGCTCGGTGATCGCCACGGGCACCCCCTGCGCGGCGAGCGCGCGGGCGAGGGGCCGGTAGTAGCGGGCGCCGACGGCGATGCCGGGCAGGACGAGGACCGCGGGCAGATCCGGGTCGGGCCGGGCAGCGTCGAGGACCAGCAGCGGGCTGGTGCTGCCGTCGGAGTGCTCGAGCAGGATGCGGCGCGGGTCGTCGAGGTGGGTGGTCTGCTCGGTCATGCGTCCAGGATGCCGCAGGGCGGATACACGACGGACCCCGCCCCACCGCGAGGGTGGGACGGGGTCCGGTCAGGCGTCGGTGACGCGGAGCGTCAGATGCCCATTGAGCTGGCGAGCATGGGCCACGACTGGCGGAGGTCGTCCTCCCAGTAGCCCCACGAGTGCGTGCCGTTGGGCGCGAAGTCGAAGTGGGCCGGGATGCCGAGCTCCACGAAGCGACGGTGGAGGTTGGCCGTGCAGTACTGCGTGGCCGCCTCGATGATGCCGCCGACGATCGCCTGGTTGGCCAGCGCGGGGATGTTGTTGCGCAGGCGCCAGTTCTCGAGCGACTCATGCGGGCCGGGCAGGCCGTTGCCGGTCGAGATGAACATCTGGGGAAGCTGGTGGTTCTTGATCTGCTCCTGGAAGCGGAAGGCGCCCCACACCGGGTCGTTGTCGAACCAGCTGTTGGTCCCGACCTTGGGCTCGCCCGGGAACGGGCCCCACATGTTGTTCAGGTCGGCACCGCCGCGCATGCCGGTGACGATGTTGATGAACTCGTGGCCGATCGGGGTCGAGGTCTCGGCGCAGCCGGAGTACGAGCCGATGCCCTGGAAGCGGCCCGGGTACTTCTGGGCGATGGTGAGCACCGAGGTGGCGGTCATCGAGATGGCCGCGAGGGCGCGCTTGCGCTCCGTACCCGCCTTCTGGCCGTAGTGCCCCTCGAAGGCGTCCGGGAGCTCCTTGGCGAGGAACGTCTCGAACTTCATCGGACGGTCGGTATCGCGGGCGAAGCGGGTCTGGACGTTGGGGTCGTGCTTCTGCCAGTCGGTGTAGTACGAGAAGGCGCCACCGATCGGGGTGACCGTCCAGGCGCGCTTGTCCTCCATGAACTCCTTGACGTTGGACTGGGCCTGCCACGTGGCCGAGTCCTCGCCGCCGCCGGCGCCGTTGACCAGGTAGAGCACCGGGGCGTTCTCGCCGGAGCCCTCCGCCGGCTTCTGGACGATGTTCGGGACCTCGACGTTCATTGACGGCGACCACACCGACACGATCAGGCGGCCGTCGGCCAGCGGGGTCTCGACGACCTGGTTGGACTTGGTGGCCTTGGTGTAGTTGATGCTGCCGCCCTGCTGCTGGGCGTTGGCCGTGCCCGTGGCGACGACCGGGACCATGGCCGCGGCCAGGGCCGCCGCAGTCACCTTCGTGCCGAGCCGGCGGCTCTTGACTGATCGCATAATTCCGACGCCTTTACGTTCTCGTAGTTCACCGGCCCCACGGAAGCGGGGCCGGACACCTCTTATCGCCGACGGCCTGGGCAGACCCTCAGGGGAGAGTAAACCCAATCCGTACCGGTCACACAAGCCCCACGGGTCACACACCGTGCAGGCGTGGGACTTCGGGGGCGAGTCACGCGTCCACCCCCGCGACTCCTGTGGATTCCCTGGCCGGAAGCCATGGAAAACTCACGAGACGCGGTGGCGGCTCACATGTTCCTTATCGACGGTACCGGCCGCACTGTTACCTCGGGACCTCAACCCCGTGACCATGCCGCCGAGACCCTACGCCGAAACCCGGCCGCGGACACGAAGAGGGGCGCCGGGAAGCACTCCCGACGCCCCTCTTCGATACCGAAGGTCAGATCACTTCATGAAGCCGCCGGCGAGGGCCTCCTCGAAGTCACCGCCGGTGAAGTAGTCGAGGCCCGAGAAGAGGTCGCCGAAGGCGCCCAGGAAGTCGTTGACGAAGCCGAGGGCGCCGGACACGCCCTGAAGGGAACCGAACTCCATGATTGTCTCCTTTGAGGATGGGCCCCGCTCCGCGCGGGACCTCGGTGAGATGCGGGCCGGACCGGCCCGGGGGTCAGGTGGGAGGCATTGGGGTCCGGCCGCGTCCCGAGCCGGTGGGCCGCCCCGTCAGCGGCGGCCCGGGGCATCACGCGTCGCCGGCGCCAGCGCTGATGGAGTCGATGGCACCGAGGAAGCCGTCGAGACCCTTACCCTCGCCGCCGCCGAGCGAGCCGGTGAAGAACTCCGCGGCACCGAGGATGTCGGTGATGCCACCGATGAGGTCGGCCAGTGCACCAAAGTCAGGCATGAAAGTCTCCCTTGTTGAGAAGTGAACCCCGGAATGCTGAGGCAGAAATTAGGGTAACGGGGCGCACCCCTATGTCAATTGTGATCTGCACCATGTGAAGTACCGCCACAGAGGGGCCCGTCACACCGAACCTAGCCCACCGTGACCCACATTACAATGACTTCCAAGCAATCCGCCTTCCCCCCGATCGCCACCGTCGCCGCAGGTCGACCGCCCCAGCAGCAGGTCAGGGTACCCTTAGTTGGCCCCGCGGCCGCTCGGAGACACCCCCTCGCCGCCGGCCCGACCGGTTGACGAACACGAACATCGCCCCACCCCCGGGGAAATCCGCGCCCCGTCCGACCCCGGACAGACGGTTTCCGATAAAGGGAATTTCCCTCTGAGTTTCCCGGGAATTCACCGATTCGGCACGCCGGAGCACGCCCACCGCCGCCCGAGGCGTTCCGGCCCGGCTCCGGGAGTGACCCCGTCTTCACGTGCGGCCCGCCTCGTCGTCGCCGCCCCCTCCCCCCACAAATGGGCCGTGGCCCGCACCGGGGGATCGGTGCGGGCCACGGCCACGACAGGCGTGGTGCCAGGGCTACCTCCAGAAGCCACTCCGTGGGGCTTCTGCGCCTGCCTCTGTTCCAGGCAGCTCCCTTAGAAGCCCATGCCACCCATCTCGTCGCCGCCCGGCATGGCCGGGGCGGCCGGCTCGGGCTTGTCGGCCACGACGGCCTCGGTGGTGAGGAAGAGCGCCGCGATGGAGGCGGCGTTCTGCAGGGCAGAGCGGGTGACCTTGACCGGGTCGTTGATGCCGGCCTTGAGCAGGTCCTCGTACTCGCCGGTGGCGGCGTTGAGGCCCTCGGCGCCCGGGAGGCTGCGGACCTTCTCCGCCACGACGCCCGGCTCGAGGCCGGCGTTGAGGGCGATCTGCTTGAGCGGGGCGCTCAGCGCGAACTTGACGATCTTCGCGCCCGTGGACTCCTCGCCCTCGAGCGAGAGGTCCTCGATGGCCTTCTCCGACTTGACCAGGGCCACGCCGCCGCCGGCGACGATCCCCTCCTCGACGGCCGCCTTGGCGTTGCGGACGGCGTCCTCGATGCGGTGCTTGCGCTCCTTGAGCTCGACCTCGGTGGCCGCGCCCGCCTTGATCACGGCGACGCCGCCGGCCAGCTTGGCGAGACGCTCCTGGAGCTTCTCGCGGTCGTAGTCCGAGTCCGAGTTCTCGATCTCGGCGCGGATCTGGTTGACGCGGCCCTCGATCTGGGCGTTGTCGCCGGCACCCTCGACGATGGTGGTCTCGTCCTTGGTCACGACAACCTTGCGGGCCTTACCGAGCATGGAGAGCTCGGCGGTCTCGAGCGAGAGGCCGACCTCCTCGGAGATGACCTGGCCGCCGGTGAGGATCGCGATGTCCTGCAGCATGGCCTTGCGGCGGTCGCCGAAGCCCGGGGCCTTGACGGCGACGGACTTGAAGGTGCCGCGGATCTTGTTGACGACCAGGGTGGACAGGGCCTCGCCCTCGACGTCCTCGGCCACGATGAGCAGGCTCTTGCCCTCGCCGATGACCTTCTCGAGCAGCGGGAGGAGGTCCTTGACCGTGGAGATCTTGCCCGAGACGAGGAGGATGTACGGATCCTCCATGACCGCCTCCTGGCGCTCCGGGTCGGTCATGAAGTACTGCGAGATGTAGCCCTTGTCGAAGCGCATGCCCTCGGTGAGCTCGAGGTCCAGGCCGAAGGTCTGCGACTCCTCGACCGTGATCACGCCCTCCTTGCCGACCTTGTCCATGGCCTGGGCGATGAGCTCGCCGATGGCCGGGTCCGCGGCGGAGATGCCGGCGGTCGCGGCGATCTGCTCCTTGGTCTCGATCTCCTTGGCGGAGTCGAGCAGGTTCTTGGTGACGGCCTCGACGGCCTTCTCGATGCCGCGCTTGATGCCCATCGGGTTGGCGCCGGCCGCGACGTTGCGCAGACCCTCGCGCACGAGCGCCTGGGCCAGCACGGTGGCGGTGGTGGTGCCGTCGCCCGCGACGTCGTCGGTCTTCTTGGCGACCTCCTTGACGAGCTCGGCACCGATCTTCTCGTACGGGTCCTCGAGCTCGATCTCCTTGGCGATGGAGACACCGTCGTTGGTGATCGTGGGGGCGCCCCACTTCTTCTCCAGCACGACGTTGCGACCCTTGGGGCCGAGGGTGACCTTGACGGCGTCGGCGAGCTGGTTGAGACCGCTCTCCAGGCCGCGCCGGGCCTCTTCGTCGAACGCGATCATCTTTGCCATGGGGTGAATCATCCTCCGGGTATGGGGTGACACGCGTGTGGTCGGCGCCGGTGCCCGCGACGGACGACGAGGGACCGTGTCGGATCCCCGCCTCACCGAGCGACCTTCAGTTCGGGTAGTGCTGGCACTCAGGGTAACCGAGTGCCAATCGCTTTTCTAGCACTCGCCCCTGCCGAGTGCAAAGGAGTGACGACGACGAGGTCGTCACCCCCCAGCCGCGGTTCCCCTACCATCGAAGGCCCACCATGCCCGACTCGACGGAAGGCACCCCATGACCACCGATCCCACGCCCGCTCAGCTCGAGAGCTCGATCGAGATCGACGCCCCGCCGGCCCGCGTCTGGGAGATCGTGTCCGAGGTCCGCAACGCGCCCCAGTGGAGCAGCCAGGCCGTCAAGGTGCTGGCCCTGGGCGGCCGCACCAAGCCGGGCACACTCGCGCTCAACCTCAACAAGCAGGGCACGCTGGTCTGGCCCACGACCAGCAAGGTCGTCGAGGTGGAGCCCGGCCGCCGGATCGCCAACAAGGTCCTCGAGAACGGCACCGTCTGGGCCTTTGAGCTCGAGCCGACGGGGACCGGCGGCACCCGCCTGACCGAACGGCGCGAGACGCCCAACGGCACCAGCGCGCTGTCCGACTTCCTCGTGGACAAGTTCTTCGGCGGCCAGGAGAGGTTCACCGACGTCCTCGACCAGGGCGTCTCCACCTCGCTGCAGCGCATCAAGGCCCTCGCCGAACGAGGCGTCTGAGACGTGCCGCAGGGCTTCGCGCGGGTGGCCGTCGCCGGGGCGGCGGTGTCGCTGACCTGCACCCTCGCTGCCTGCAGCCTCGGCACCGACGAGCCCGACGACGCCCCCGCCCGCGAGGAGCCCGGGCCCACTCTCGCCGAGGGCCCACCCCCGGCCGACTGGCAGGACGTCCCCAGCGCGACCGGACTCGTCTACTCCGTCCCGCCCGACTGGGACGTGGGCGACCCGTGGGGCGAGCCCGGCCCGGACGCGAGTAGCGACTGGGGCTCCGGGTTCGTCACCACCGCCAACGCGATCGCCGAGCGCGGCTACTGCCCCACCGCTGGGCTGTCATTCCGACTGCTGTCCGGCATCACCGAGACGCTACCCGGCGACGCCCGCGACCAGGCCGTCTCCGCCTCCCGCGCGATGGCCGACTCCATCGACCGCCGCTTCACCGAACACGGCGCCGACACCGCCGTGCCAGAACCCACGAAGATCGGCGTCTCCGGGGTGCCCGCCTGGCACGTGTCGGTCCGCGGCCAGGTCCGGCCGCCCCGCAATGAGTGCACGCCACCGGTCATCCGCGTGGACACCATCGCCGTGTCCACCCGCACCCCGGCCGGCGATCCCGCGTCTGTGGTGTTCGTGCTCATGACCGACGAGGACGAGCCCGGCACCCTGGACACCTCGACAGTCGATGCCGTGGTGGCGTCACTGCGCTACGAGAACACGGTCTGAGCGCTCCCCGGCGCACGCGGCCGGCCCGCCCGATCAGGCGGCGGCCGAGGCCTCGCCCCACTCGAACATCTCGGCCCAGCCGGGGTCGCAGCGCGCCCAACGCCAGCCGAGTTCGGCGGCCACGGCTCCGTCGGCACCACCCGGCTCGAGCTCCAGCCGGCGTTCCGGCGCGCCGGGGCCGTCGGCCACCGTGAGGACGACGGCCCCGCCGACGCGTTCGATGCGGAACCAGCGGGTGGCGTCCACCTCGAGCTCGAGGCGGTCGCCCTCGATCTCGAGCTGCTGCACGAGACCACCGAGCAGCGGGCGCGTGATCCACGGCAGGGTGCCGTGCGGCCGCCCGCGGACCGCGTGGTCGGAGATGTCGGCGCCCGCAGTGGTGGGCCGCCGGTGGACGTCGATGTCGATCCGCACGCGCGGATCGGCCACGAGGCCCTGGTCGGGGCAGTACACGGCGAGCTGGCGGGGCGCCGCCAGCCGCATCACGGCGTTGACGACGAGCGGCCGACTGATCACGCCGGGGCGGATGACCACGGACGCGCCCTCGATCTGGGGCGGCGCGGCCAGTGCGGCCGTCTCGCCGACGGCGTCGGAGTCGGGGAAGCGCTCGGCGACCTCGTCGCGCAGCGCGAGGAGATCGTCGCGGATCCACTCGGGGAGATCCTCGAGCCTGGCCCGGTCACGGTAGGCCGGGGCGGAGGCGGAGACGACGAGGTGGTTACTCATGCGGAAGAGAGTACGACACCTTGCGTTCATCTGGCGTTCACCTTCTCGGTGTGTCGCCCGTCACAGCCCTACCCTGGGGTCATGCCCGCCACGGAGTTCCCCGCACCGCATCCCGATCTCGACGCGCTCGCCGTCGCCGTCACGGCACAGATGGACCGCGCCCGCACCGACCTCGCCGACCTGGTGGCGCTGCCCTCGGTCCACGAGGCGGAGCCGGACGCCTGCGCGCGCGCCTGCGAGCTCACCCGCGCCCTGCTCGCCGAGCTGCCGGTCCCCGGCCTGGGCCCGGACGCGGTCGAGGTGATCGAGACCTCCGACGGCTCGCGCGCGGTGTTCGCCCACCGCCCCGCCGCCCCCGGTCGCCCGACCGTGCTGCTGTACAGCCACTACGACGTCCAGCCCGCCGGCGACCCCGCCGACTGGACCAGCTCCCCGTGGGAGCTCACCGAACGCGACGGCCGCTGGTACGGCCGCGGCGCCGCCGACTGCAAGGGCAACCTCGTCGTCCACCTCACCGCACTCCGCGCACTGCACGCCGGCGAGGCCGCCGACCCGCTCGACGGCCTGGGTATCCGCCTGGTGGTCGAGGGATCGGAGGAGACCGGCGGCGGCGGGCTCGACGACCTCGTCGCGCAGCGGCCGGACCTCGTGGCGGCGGACGCGATCCTCATCGTGGACTCCGGGAACGCGGCGGTGGGCGTCCCCACACTGACGACCAGTCTCCGGGGGATCGCCAACGTCGTCGTCACCGTCGACACCCTCGCCGCCGGCGTCCACTCCGGGCAGTTCGGCGGCGCCGCGCCCGACGCACTCGCCGCGCTCGTGGCGATGCTGGCCTCCCTGCGCGACCCGGCGACCGGCGCCACGACCGTCGACGGCCTCGACGCGGGCAGCACGTGGACCGGACGGCCCTACGACGAGGAGACGTTCCGCGCCGATGCCGGCGTGCTCGACGGCGTGGGCGTATCCACCGCCGCCCCCCTGGCCGACCTCGTGTGGTCGCGGCCCGCGGCGACCGTGCTGGGGATCGACTGCCCGCCCGTCGAGGGCGCCATCGCCGCCGTCCAGCCCACCGCCCGGGCGCTGGTCAACCTGCGCGTCCCGCCGGGCATGGACCCCGAGGCCGCCCAGGAGACGCTCGCCCGCCACCTCGAGGCGCACGCCCCGTGGAACGCCCGCGTGCACGTGGAGAAGCAGACCGTCGGCCACCCGTTCCGCTCCGTCGAGCCGGGCGCCTCCGACCCCGTCCACGAGCTGCTCGGCCGCTGCATGGCCGAGGCGTACGGCGCGGACCAGGTGGCCGAGGTCGGCTCCGGCGGATCGATCCCGTTGTGCGGCGCGCTGCGGGCAGCCCACCCCGGCGCATCGATCGCCCTGTTCGGCGTCGAGGACCCGGCCGCCGCGATCCACTCGCCCGACGAGAGCGTGGACCCCCGCGAGATCGAGCGGATCGCCCTGGCCGAGGCCGCCTTCCTCGCCCGCTACCGCTGACCGCCCTTCCCGGTTGGCGGAGAGGAGAGACCAGACATCGCCGGAGATCCTGCGCACGGTCCGCCAGACCGATCCGGGGACCGGGGCACCCCGCCTCGCCCGCGCGGATCCCGCCGGACCACTTGGTAACGGTGTGACGGATGTCTACGATGGCGACGACAGTGACCGCGGCGACCCGCGGCGCACCCGCTTTCAGGACACCGACTCGAACGGAGCCGTCATGGCCGCCACCACGACCCGCCAAGCCGGCGTCGCCGCCCGGACCGCCCGCGCACTCCTCACCGTGGGCGCCGCCGCCGCGCTCGCCGTGGGACTGGCCCCCGCGCCCGCGCAGGCCCAGACCGGCTCGATCGGCCCGGAGCAGATCGCCAACCAGGGCCTCGGCGCGTTCAGCCCGGAGAGCCTGAGCCAGCTCCTCTATTTCGGCAACCTGCCCGGGTCGTCGGGCTCCACCATGATGGGCCTCGCCCACCGTCTCGGATTCTCACCCAACATGTTCGCCGGCAGCCCACCGCCATCGCCGCAGCCCAACCCGGAGATCACCGAGACCAAGGTTATCGGCAAGGAGGTCGACGGCCGATACGAGCGCTGGCTCATCAACTCCGGCGACATGAAGCGCGGCATCACCGTCGAGGTCTACCGCGCCACGCGGTCCGATGCACCCACCCTCTACCTGCTCGACGGCGTCGGCTCCGAGCTGCCCAGCGGCTTCATGCAGTGGGGCGCGCGGGAGCAGTTCGGCGACCAGAACGTCAACCTCGTCATCCCCACCGGCGGCCAGGGCACGATGTGGGCCGACTGGAACGTCGAGGACCCGGTGCTGGGCATCAGTAAGTGGGAGACGTTCATCACCCGCGATCTGCCCCGATTCGTCGAGCCGGAGATCACCACCAACACCCGGCGCGGCATCGGCGGCATCTCCATGGGCGCGGCCGCCGCCGTCACCACCGCCACCCGGAACCCGGAGCTCTACCAGGCGGTCTTCGGTGTCTCCGGCTGTTACTCGACCGACCAGCTCGGCCAGATCCTCACGCGATACACCGTGGAGAGCCGCGGCGGCACCGTCACCAACATGTGGGGCGAGCCCGGCAACGAGACGTGGCGGGCGCACGACGGCCTGATCAACGCCGAGAACCTGCGCGGCAAGAAGATCTACCTCTCCTCCGGCACGGGCGTGGCCGAGCCCGGCGACTGGGAGCGGTACCACGGCGACGCGCTGAACTTCGCTGCCGGCATGGCCCTGGAGCAGGCCACCGACCGCTGCACGCGCGCCGCCGACCGCCGGCTCCGCGAGCTGGGCATCCCGGCGCAGATCGACCTGCGCCCCACCGGCATGCACAACTGGCATTACTACTCGCAGCAGATCCCGGTGGCCTGGCGCTCGGTCAAGAGCGCCCTTTATTGAGCGCCCTCCACCGAACGCCGCTCACCCCCGGGTGCCGCGCGCCGATACTCTCGCACCCGTGAGCTCCCGCCCCAGCCTGGACCTGACCCTGCGCGTCTCGGCGTCCGCCGCCGACGCGCGCCGCGGCATCGTGCGCGCCCACCCCGAGGTGATCCTCGCGCTGGGGATGCGGGAGTGGGACGCCCTGGAGATCGTGGGCGCCCGCACCACGGCCGCCGTCGTGGCGGCCGCCCGGCCCGACGCGCCCAGCGGGGTGCTCGTGGTGGACGAGGTGGTGGCCGCCAACTGCGGGCTCGGCGAGGACGCCCGCGTCGCGGTTCAGGCCGCGGCCGTGACAGGCGCGCAGTCGATCGAGGTCCAGGGCCTGCCCGCGGCCGGCCACGGCGTCGCCGAGCGTGTCCTGCGCTCCGCGCTGCTGGGCAAGGTCGTACGCGTGGGCGACTCCGTGACCCTGCTCCCCCGCGACCTCGGCCCCGACTTCCCGACCGGCGACACCTCCCGCACTCTGCGCAACACCCTCGGCGCCGCGTGGTCCACCGAGCTGCTCACCGTCACCGCGACCGCTCCCGACGGGATCGTCTCGGTGCAGCCCACCACGGCTGTCACGGTGTCCGGGGCGCCGACGACGAGACCTGCCGCCCCCGCCCCGGGGGCGCCCGCGGGCGGGGCGTCGGGGGCGTCCTCGTCGTCACCCACCTCCCCCGACGGAACCTCCACCGCCGTCTCCGATCCCACCGCACCCGTGGCCCCGCCGATCGCGGAGGTCGCGCGCGAGGACATGGTGGGCATGCAGGACCAGGCCGAGGTGCTGGCGCAGTGGCTGTCGCTGGCGCTGGACCGCGCCGAGCTGCTGCGCACCCTGGGCACGTCGCCGCACCTCGGGGTGCTCGTGGCCGGGCCACCCGGGGTGGGCAAGGCGACGCTCGTCCGTTCGGTGGCCGGCGACCGACGGCTCGAGGTGCTGGACGGGCCCTCCGCCGGAGCGCTGGACCCGGCCGGGCGGCTCGAGGTGGTCCGTGCGGCCGCCGAGCGCGCGCGGGAGAACGGCGGGATCCTGCTGGTCACCGACATCGACGCCCTACTGCCCGCCGACCCCGAGCCCGTGTCCACGCTCGTTCTCGACCGGCTGCGTTCGGTGGTGGCGCACCCCGGCTCGGTGCTCGTCGTGACATGCGTGCGGCCCGAGGACGCCGACGCCCGCCTGCGCGACCCCGATGTGTGCGACCGCGTCCTCGACCTGCCCCTGCCCGACGCCGCCGACCGCATCGCGCTGCTCGAGGTACTCCTGCGCGACGTCCCCACCGGCGAGCTCGACCTGCCGGCCGTGGCCGAGCGCGCACCCGGCTACGTGGCCGGCGACCTGCGGGCCCTGGTCCGCGAGGCGGCGCTGCGGGCTGCCGCGCGGGCCGAGGACGGCTCCGGCGACGACGGCGAAGACCGTTCCGGCGGCGGCGACTCCGGTCCGCGGCTCGAGCAGGAGGACCTCGTCGGCGCGCTCGGCGTGATCCGGCCGCTCTCCCGCTCGGGAACCGAGGAACTGAGTCTGGGGTCGATCACCCTCGACGACGTGGGCGACATGGAGGAGGTGCGCCAGTCCCTCACCGAGGCGGTGCTGTGGCCGCTGCAGCACCCCGACTCCTTCGCCCGCCTCGGCGTGGAGCCGCCGCGCGGTGTCCTGCTGTACGGGCCGCCGGGCTGTGGCAAGACGTTCGTCGTCCGGGCGCTCGCCGCGAGTGGCCGGCTGACCGTGCACATGGTCAAGGGCGCCGAGCTCATGGACAAATGGGTGGGCTCCTCGGAGAAGGCGGTGCGGGACCTGTTCCGCAAGGCGCGCGACTCGGCGCCGGCGCTGGTGTTCCTCGACGAGATCGACGCGCTCGCCCCGCGCCGCGGGCAGACCGGCGACTCGGGCGTCGGCGACCGTGTGGTGGCGGCCCTGCTCACCGAGCTCGACGGCGCCGAGCCGCTCGAGAACGTGGTGATCCTCGGCGCCACCAACCGGCCCGAACTCATCGACCCCGCCCTGCTGCGCCCGGGACGGCTCGAGAAGCTCGTCTTTGTCCCCCCGCCCGACGCCGAGGCGCGCGCCGACATCCTCCGAGCCTCCGGCCGGAACGTGCCGCTGGCCGACGACGTGGACCTCGACGCCCTGGGGGCCGACCTCGACGGCTACTCCGCCGCCGACTGCGCGGCCCTGCTCCGCGAGTCGGCGCTCACCGCGATGCGGCGCGACATCGACGCCGCCGAGGTCACGGCCGACGACGTGGCCCGCGCCCGGGAGACCGTCCGCCCCTCGCTCGACCCGGCCCAGGTGGAGAGCCTGCGGCAGTACGCCGACCGCCGGGAGGCCTAGCTGCGCGACGGGGGTGCGTGCCGCCGGCTTGCCGGTCACCCCGGACGCGGACTACAGTCCTCTTTCATGCGGAAGATTCTCGTAGTAGCCCTCCGCGGCGGGGTCTGAACAGACCGGCACCCCCGCTGCGCGGTCGCTGCATTGCTGTCGTCGGTCAACCGAATCGACGCCGAGGGCACGAGAACATGAGCACCACCACGCAGACCACCACCACGGGCACCGCCTGCCCCTTCACCGAACGGTTCGACCGCCGCCCGCCGCGCGGGTTCGCCGCCGAGGCCGCGGGTATGGGCTGGCGCGAGCTGCTCGACACCTACGCCCCGTCCACGGACCACTTCCACCTGGCCGACCTCTCCCGTCGGCCACTGGGCCGGGGCATCACCGCCTACGAGGCGATCCTCGCCACCCGCGACGCCGCCGACCCCGACCGCTTCTCGGCCCGCCGCCTCGCCACCACCTCGTGCGGCGACCTCACCGCGATGTCCGAGATGCTGGGACAGGCCGGGGCGCGCGTCGAGATCGAGACCTTCCACCAGTACGAGGGTCGCGCCTTCGCCGGGCACACCTTCACCGGGAGCACCGCGTGGTGCACGATCCTGCGCGCCACGAGCGGGCGCCACGAGACGTGGGCGATGGGCTTCGGTGAGGACTCCTCGGCGGCCTCCATCGCCGCGCTCCTCAACGCCGCGACCCTGCTCCACCTGCGCTGACAACAGTTGTTGACGCGCGTTCTGTAAAGTGGGCCCGGTACTCAGCCCGAACAATTCCCCGGCGCCGTCCCCTTCAACGGCGGGCCCACCCGTGCCCGGGCCACTGTAGCGACGGACCGAGAGGAGCCGCCGGTGATCGTGATCCTCGCGGCCCACGCCGTGGCCGCCCTGATCGCGATCCCACTGGTGTTGCGCCTCGGCCGCCGCGCCTTCCCGCTCCTCGCGCTGGTCCCCGCAGCCGGTGCCGTGTGGGTGGCGGCGAACCTCGACGGCGTCCCCACCGAGTCGCTCCCCTGGGCCCCCGGCATCCACCTCGCGCTGAACCTGCGCATGGACGCGCTCTCCGCGCTCATGGCGCTCATCGCCCTGGGCATCGGCGCGCTCGTCCTGTTCTACTGCGGCTGGTACTTCGACGACGAAGAGCCCCGCCTGCACCTCTTCGCGGCCGAACTCGTGGCCTTTGCCGGCGTCATGTTCGGCCTGGTCGTGGCCGACAACATGGTGCTGCTCTACATCTTCTGGGAGATCACCTCCGTCCTGAGCTTCCTGCTCGTCGGCCACTACGCCGAACGCGCCACCGCCCGGCGTGCCGCCACGCAGGCGCTGCTCGTCACCACCCTCGGCGGGCTGGCGATGCTCGTCGGCGTGGTGATCCTCGGGCGGTCCACCGGCTCGTACCTGCTCAGCGACGTGCTCGCCGACCCGCCCGGCGGACCGGCCGTGCACTGGGCGCTGGTGCTGGTCATCGTGGGCGCGGCCAGCAAGTCGGCCATCGCCCCGCTGCACTTCTGGCTCCCGGGCGCCATGTCGGCGCCCACCCCGGTGAGCGCGTACCTGCACTCCGCGGCCATGGTCAAGGCCGGCGTCTTCCTCGTGGCGCGGCTCTCCCCGGCCCTGTCCGGCTCCTCCACGTGGCAGCTCCCGCTCGTCGTGCTGGGCGTGGTCTCCCTGCTCATGGCCGGCTGGCGCGCCCTGCGCGAGACCGACCTCAAGCTCATCCTGGCCTTCGGCACCGTCAGCCAGCTCGGGTTCCTGCTGGTGCTCGTGGGGATCGGTTCGCGCGACACCATGCTCGCCGGCCTCGCCATGCTGCTGGCACACTCGCTGTTCAAGTCGGCGCTGTTCATGTCGGTCGGCGTCATCGACTCGATCACCGGCACGCGCGACATCCGCGAGCTCTCCGGGCTCGCGCGCACCCACCGCCCCCTGGCCGTGATCTTCGCCGTGGCCGCCGCCTCCATGGCAGGCCTGCCGCCCCTGCTCGGGTTCATCGGCAAAGAGGCCGCGTTCGCCACGGTGCTCGAGGAGGAGCGGCTGCACGGGATGCCGTCGATGGTCGTCGTGGCCTGCCTCGTGGCCGGCTCGATCCTCACCTTCGCCTACACCGCTCGCCTGCTCATGGGCGCTTTCCGCGCCAAGCGCTCCTTCCCCGACGGAGTGAGCCCCGCCGTCGCCGACTCCCGCCGGGCCGGCCCGTTCTTCCTCGCCGTCCCTGCGGTCCTCGCCTCCGGCGGGCTCGTGCTGGGCCTGTGGTCCGCCCCGGTCGAGAAGCTGCTCGTCCGCTTTGTCGACCCCGCCTTCCCCGAGGGCAGCCCGTGGCGTGACACCGAGCCCTACCACCTGGGTCTGTGGCACGGATTCGAGATCCCACTCGCGCTCACCGCCGTGGTCTACGTGCTCGGCACGCTGCTGTACGTGGCGCAGCGAACGGTCGAGAAGATGCAGTTCACCTCCCCCGCGCTCGGCAACGCCGACCGGATCTACGACCTCGTGCTCAAGTGGGCGGACACCGCCTCGCTGCGCCTCACGGCGCTCACCCAGCGCGGCTCGCTGCCGCTCACGCTCGGCATCATCCTGTTCACGCTCGTCGTGTTCCCGTTCCTCTCGCTGCTCGCCGGCACCCGCGAGGGCCTGCGGATGGAACTGTCCGCCAACCCGGTGGTGCTCATCGTGCTGCTGCCCATGACGGTCGCCGCGCTCGCCGCCACCGTCCTGCGCAACCGCCTCGCGGCCGTGATCTGCATGTCCGTCACCGGCTACGGCGTCGCGGTGGTGTTCGCCTTCCACGGCGCCCCGGATCTCGCTCTCACGCAGGCGCTCGTCGAGACGCTCATGATGGTGACGTTCGTGCTGGTCCTGCGGACCATGCCCGCCGAGGTCCCGCTCTCCTCCACCTACCGCCGCCTTCGGGCCTGGCTCGGCATCGGCGTCGGCCTGCTCGTCGTGGTGGTGGGCGCCTACGCCATCAACGCCCGCCAGAACACCGCGGTGTCCACGGTGTTCCCGGACCTGGCCTACCGGATCGGCCACGGCGCCAACGCCGTCAACGTCACGCTGGTCGACCTCCGCGCCTGGGACACCATGGGCGAGGTCACCGTGCTGCTCGTCTCGGCCACCGGCATCGCCAGTCTCGTGTTCCGCAACCGCCGCTACGGCCCTGCGCCGCGCGTCGCCGACGTGAGCAAGACACGATCCGGCCGGCGCGACGCCGAGGCCGCCCGTGCGGCCGTCGAAGGTCCGGGCGCCACCCCCACCCGCTGGCTCGTGGGCGCCGCGGTGCGCGACCCGCGGGCCCGGTCGCTGGTGCTCGAGGTGACCACGCGGCTCATCTTCCCCACGATGATGGTCCTGTCCCTGTTCTTCTTCTTCACCGGCCACAACAACCCCGGCGGCGGGTTCGCCGGTGGCCTCGTCGCCGGCCTCGCGCTGGTCCTGCGCTACCTCGCCGGCGGCCGCTACGAGCTCGGCGAGGCCGTCCCCGTGGACGCCGGCCGCATCCTCGGCGTGGGCCTACTGCTGGCCGCCGGCACCGCCGCCGGCTCGATGGCGTTCGGCGCGCCCGCCCTGTCCAGCGCGATGTTCGAGTTCACGCTCCCGGTCTTCGGCCAGGTCAAGTTCGTCACCGCCCTGCTGTTCGACCTCGGTGTCTACCTCATCGTGGTGGGCCTGGTCCTGGACATCCTCCGCAGCCTCGGCGCACGCCTCGACCTCGACGAGGAGGACATCGAGGAACTGCGCGCCGTCTACGTGGACGCCACCGACAGCCCCTCCACCGCCGCCCTGCGGCAGGTGCCGGGGGTCGACGAGGACGCCGCCCGCACCGACCTCGTCGCCCGCCGCGAGGCCGCCGAGAACCAGGGCGCGCTCCCGGGAGGCACGTCATGACCGCCGACTTCGCCCTGCTGCTGCTCGCCGGCGTCCTCGCCGCCTGCGGCGTCTACCTGCTGCTCGAGCGCGCGATCATCAAGATCCTGCTCGGGATCATGATCCTGTCCAACGGCATCAACCTGCTCATCCTGGCCGCCGGCGGCCCGCCCGGGAACCCCCCGATCCGCGGCCGCGGCTGGGACGCGCACTCCACGGACTCCGACCCGTTGGCGCAGGCCATGATCCTCACCGCGATCGTCATCACCGCGGGCGTCGGGGCGTTCATCCTCGCCCTGGCCTACCGCTCGTACCAGTTCACCACCCTCGACGAGGTGGCCGACGACGCCGAGGACACCAAGATCGCCAAGCGCTCCCCCACCGACGCCTGGTCCGCCCCCGACCGCGACCGCTCCGACGACCACCTCACCGGCTCACCTACCGAGCTCGGCGACCAGGTGGACTACGACGACGACGAGCTTCACGACGGTCTCCCCGAGGCCGGCGAGACCACCACCGGGTCCCCCGGCCCCGAGACCGCCACCGGCCGGGAGGGGGACGCATGACGACCCAGGATCTCTTCGGCTACCTCATCCCGTCAGTCGTCCTCGGACCGCTGCTCGCGGCCGCCGCCTGCCTGGTGGTCTCGCGCCGTCCGCGGATCCAGAACATCATCACGATCGTCACCCTCACCGGCCTGCTCGTGGTGTCCGGCCTGCTCGTCTACCTCACCGACCAGCACGGCATGCACACCGTCCAGGTGGGCGGCTGGGACGCGCCCGTCGGGATCACGCTCGTCGCGGACCGGCTCAGCGCCATGATGCTGCTCGTCTCGTCGATCGTCCTGCTCTCGGTGATCATCTACGCCGTGGGCCAGGGTGTCCGGGACGGCGAGGGCGACCAGCCCGTGTCGATCTTCCTGCCCACCTACCTCGCCCTGGCCGCCGGCCTGGCGGCGGCGTTCATCGCCGGCGACCTGTTCAACCTCTTCGTGGGCTTCGAGATCCTGCTCGCCGCCTCCTACGTCCTGCTCACGCTGGGCGCCAGCCAGGAACGCGTCCGCGCGGGCGTGTCCTACACCGTCGTGTCGATGATGTCCTCGATGGTGTTCCTCCTGGGCATCGCCCTGGCCTACTCGGCCACCGGCACGCTCAACCTCGCCCAGCTGGCGATCCGCATGGCGGAGGTCCCGGACGGGCTCAAGGCGACGATCTTCGCCGTGTTCCTCGTGGGCTTCGGCATCAAGGCCGCCGTCTTCCCGCTCTCCACCTGGCTGCCGGACTCCTACCCCACCGCGCCCGCGCCCGTCACCGCCGTCTTCGCCGGCCTGCTCACCAAGGTCGGCGTCTACGCGATCATCCGGTTCCAGACGCTGGTGTTCCCCGGCGGGATGATGGACGACATCCTGCTCGTCGCGGCGCTGCTCACGATGCTCGTCGGCATCCTCGGCGCCATCGCGCAGTCCGACATCAAGCGAATCCTGTCGTTCACCCTCGTCAGCCACATCGGCTACATGATCTTCGGCGTGGCCCTGTCCACCGAGGCCGGCCTGAGCGCGGCCATCTACTACGTCGGCCACCACATCATCGTGCAGACCACGCTCTTCCTCGTGGTGGGCCTCATCGAGCGGCAGGCCGGCTCGTCGTCACTCCGTCGGCTGGGCTCCCTCGCCGTCGCCAGCCCCGTCCTGGCCGTGACCTTCCTCGTCCCGGCCCTCAACCTGGGCGGCATCCCACCGTTCACCGGGTTCATCGGCAAGCTCGCCGTCATCCAGGCCGGCGCCGATCTCGGGGGCGCGCTGGTGTGGGTGCTCGTCGCCGGCTCCGTGGTGACCAGCCTGCTCACCCTGTACGTGGTGGTCCGCGTGTGGTCCAAGGCGTTCTGGCGGCCCCGCGCCGACGCCCCCGAGGGCTCGCTCGTGCTGGCCAAGCCGCTCGCCCTGCTCCCCTCCGACGAGTACGTGGAGTTCGACGAGCGCGAGGAGGTCGGGCGTATGCCGCTGAGCATGCTCGGGCCGACGATCGGCCTCGTGGTGGTCTCCCTGCTCATGACCGTGTTCGCCGGCCCGCTCCTGGGGATCACCGACCGCGCCGCCGAGACCCTCATAGACCGGCAGGAGTACCTGGTGACCGTCCCCGCCGACGCCACCCCCGGCCGCCACGTCGATTCACTGACGGGGGTGCGCTGACGTGTACGACACCACCGGAACCCCCGGCCGCCCCCGCCTCGACGCGCGGGTCGCGGGCTCGCGCATGTTCATGAGCCTGTGGCTCACCTTCGCCTGGGTCATGCTCTGGGGCACCCTCGAGATCGGCACCATCGCCGCCGGCTTCCTCGTGGCGCTCACCGTGATGCTGCTGCTGCCGTTGCCCCGGGTCCCCGTCGAGGGGCTCGTGCGGCCGATCTCCACGATCTGGCTCCTGATCGTGATCGCCTACTTCCTCGTCCGGTCCTCGCTGCAGGTCGCCTGGCTGTCCGTCCGGCCGGCGCCGCCGCCCCGGGCCGCCGTCCTGCCGGCGCCCATGCGCCTCAAGTCCGACTTCTGCCTGGCTCTGGCCGTCAACACGCTCAACCTCATGCCCGGCGGCATCGTGGTGCGTGTCGACCCACTGGCCCGCTACGTGTACGTCCACGTCCTCGACGCCGGCTCCGACGCCGCCATCGAGCGGTTCCACACCCAGGTCGCGACCATCGAACGGCTCTACGTCCGCGCCTTCGAGCGCCCCGAGGACTGGCGGCACAGCCCCGCCCCCTACATCGCGCCCACCGAGGAGTACGAGGGCGAGGAGTTCCGCGACACCCCCGCCCAGGAGACCATCCCGGACCGCCGCGGCCCGGCCGGACACGAGGAGGGCATCCGATGAGCATCACCATGCTGCTCTGGTCCGGCGCCGTCGTGGCGCTCGGCATCGCGCTGTTCCTCACCATGGTGCGGATGCTCGCCGGGCCGTCCACCCTCGACCGGCTGATCTCCCTGGACATGCTCGCCGCCACCGCCCAGTGCGGCATCGGCGTGTACATCGCCTGGACCAAGGACACCACCCCGGCCGCCGCGCTCGTCGCGCTCGCACTGGTCGCGTTCCTCGGCTCCGTGTCGGTGGCGCGGTTCCGCGTGGACGACGACGAGGGACTCCCCGAGGAGGCCAACCGATGACCGCGATCCTCGAGGTGGTGGCCGCGCTCTTCGTCTTTGCCGGCGCCCTGCTCGTCCTGGCCAGCGCCGTGGGCCTGGTGCGATTCCGCGACACCCTCAGCCGCATGCACCCCGCCGCCAAGCCGCAGGTCCTCGGTCTGGTCCTCGTGCTCTTCGGGGCCGGCCTGCGGATCGTCCCCCACGTGGACCTCGGCATGCTCGTCATCACCGCGATCGTCGCCGTGTGCACCGCGCCTGTCATCGCCAACCGCGTCGGCAACCTCGCCTACCGCGAGAGCGTCGAGGACGGCACCATCACCCACGAGGCCCCGCCGACCCTGGAGACCCCCACCGGCGACGACGAGGCGCGCGACCGCTGACCCCCGGGCGGCCCCGGATACACCGAGCCCCGCCAACCCTGACGGGCGGCGGGGCTCAAGCGGTGCGCCCGGGGGCGCGACCAGGGGATCAGGGGGCGGGCTGCTGCTCGACCGGGACCTGCTGCTGCGCGGCGCCGTCGGCCGGGGCCTCGCCCTCCGCGGGGGCCTCGCCCTCGGCGCCCTCGGGCGCGCTGGTCTCCGTGGTGGCCTCCTCCGACGTCGACGTCTCGGCCTTGGGCTCCTCGGAGTAGGTGGGGAGCGTGTACGGCGCGTCCGGGTCCGCCGGCTGCTGGTTGGGCGGGCTGCACGCCGTCACCGCAGAGGCGGCGAGCGCGAGGGCGGGAGCCGCGACCAGGAGGCGGCGGGCGGTCTGACGCGGGGCCATGTGGGCTCCTTCGAATCCGGGAGGCTTCATGAGGCTGTGTTCACGATCCCGCGAGGCGGGCGCGCCTGCACATCATATCCTCAGGCGTCAGCGGTCGAGGTCCTGGGTGACGATCACGATGACGCCGGGGGTGTCCACCGCCAGATCGGAGGGCCGGGGCTCGGCCGTGATGCCGAGCTGCGCGGCGATCGCCTCCGCGGCTTCCTGCTCCCCCGGACCGGGCCCGTAGTAGGCGGTGGACACTGGGACCACGCCACGGTTCGACGGCATGTTGGCCACGTCCTCGACCGCGAAGCCGGCATTGCGGAGCGTGTCGCCCGTGCGCGCCGCCAGGCCCGTGACGTTGCTGTTGTTGAACACCTGCACCGGCACCGCGGACGCCTGGCCTGCGCCCGGCGCCGCGCCCGGGGCCTGGCCGTCCTGGCCGCCCTGGCCGTTGGCCGGGACAGCCGCGGGGTCCTGCTCGTCCGGGACGGTGTCGCCGCCCTCGGGCGCCTGGCCGTCGGCGTTCGCCGGGTCGCCCGCGGGCTGGTCGCCGTCGGCCCGGCCCTCGGCGGGGGCGCCCTCCTGCGAGGTGGTGGCCTGGTCGGCGGTCGTGGTCGCGTCGTCCTCGCCGCCGAACAACTGGACCAGCCCCACACCGATCGCCACCACGACGGCGGCGAGGAGCACCATGGCGATCGCCCGGTACGGGGGACCGGTCGGCTCGCCGGGGTCGTACCCGTCGGCGTTCCCGTGCCGGTCCGCGGGGTCGTGCTGCGTGGTCTCGGGATGGGGGCTCACGCCGGTGAGTGTAGGTCAGTCGAGGCGCATTCCCAGGTTGCGCGCCGCGCGTGCCTTCTGACGGCTGCTGCGCATCCTGCGGAGCCGCTTGACCAGAAGGGGGTCCGCGGCGAGCGCCTCCGGGCGGTCGATGAGCCCGTTGAGGATCTGGAAGTACCGGGTGCCGGACATGTCGAAGCGCTGCCGGATGGCCTCCTCCTTGGAGCCGGCGAACTTCCACCACTGGCGCTCGAACTCGAGCATGGCCTGGTCGCGGTCCGACAGGACCGGGTCGGCCGCGTGGAGCTCGGCGTCCGCGGCCGCGTCGCCGTGGGCCCGGTCCTGGTCCTGCGACGACATCGCGTGGGCGGCGCCCATACGCACCTCCTGTGCTCGGGGTCCGGCGTGGTGCAGACCGGCTCGGGAACCGGGGGTCACACCGTTGTGATTCCCCCGCATTCAACCACGCCGCACCGACAGGACGCAGCCCCGTGCACCTAGAATCGTCTCCCATGGCCGTCCTGCCCATCGTCATCCTCGGTGATCCCGCGCTCCACACCCCCACCGAGCCCGTCACCGAGTCCCCCGAAGAACTCCGCGGGCTCGTCGAGGACCTCTACGAGACGATGGACGCCGCCAACGGCGTGGGCCTGGCCGCCAACCAGGTGGGCATCCGCAAGCGCGTGTTCGTCTACGACTGCCCCGACCTGGACACCGAGGACGGCGGCCAGCTCTCCCGCGAGGAGGTCGACGCCCGCGGCGGCTGGATCACCCGCCGCGGCTGCGTGGTCAACCCGGTGCTCGAGACCTCCGAGATCCCCGAGACGATGCCGGACCCGGAGGACGACCTCGAGGGCTGTCTGTCCGTCCCCGGCGAGAACTTCCCCCGCGGCCGCGCCTGGTGGGCCCGGGTCACCGGCACCGACGAGCACGGGGAGCCGGTTTCGATCGAGGGGTACGGCCTGTTCGCCCGCTGCCTCCAGCACGAGGTGGGCCACCTCGACGGCTTCCTCTACACCGACGGCCTCATCGGCCGGAACCGCAAGGCCGCCAAGCGCGCCATCCGCGACAACGGCTGGGGCGTGCCCGGCCTGAGCTGGGACCCGGCGTCGGACCCCGATCCGTTCGGCGGGGACGAGGATGACGACGAGGACGCGGTCGCGGATGCCTGAGGCGGACCCGGGGCCCGACGGCCGGGGCCACTCTGACCGGGGCCTGTCCGACCGCTCCCGCTGGAACGCGGGGCGCCGCATCGACGTGGGCGAACGCGTCGTGGTCCGCCGGCACCTCCGCGACGGCGAGACCTCACACCTGTACACCGACGTCATCGGACACGTCGTGGCGCTCGAGCCCGAGCTGGTGGTGCGGCGCGACTCCGGCGACGCGGCCGGAGAGGAACTGCGGATCCCGGACGCCGACATCGCCGTCCTCAAGGTCCTGCCCCCGCGGGTCGTGCGCAACCGCGACATCCGGGCCCGCGAGTTCGCCGGCGCCCTGGCCTGGCCGGGCACCGAGTACGCGCTGGTCGACGGCTGGTTCTGCCGCGCCGGCGACGACTGGTCCTACCGCGGGGGCTCGGCCGTGCCCGTGCTGCCGTGGGCGAGCTGTGAGGACCTGGACGGCGTGCGCGACTGGTACGCCGCCCGCGGGCTGCCCCTGCGGTTCGCGGACGTGGCCCGACTCGTGGCGAGCGACCGGCTCGAGCTCGACGGCGCCCCGGTCGCCCCAGAGCGCCTCACCGTGGGGCGCGAGCTGCTGCTGTGCACCGCGGACAGCGCCACGCTCCTCGCCTCGGTCGACGACCGGCGCCGCGACGTGATGTTGGCCGAGGCTCCCGACGACGACTGGCTGGCCCTGTACCACGCGACCGCCGATCTCGACCCCGCGCGCGTGCGGCCCTCGATGCTCGCGACCGCCGGGCTCGGCGGTGCGGCCGAGCGTGACGGCACCGGCGGCGTAGCCGACGAACCGGGTCCCGGCGGGCACGCGGTCTTCGCACGCTTCGAGGAGGCGGGCTCGCTCGCCGCGATCGCGCGAGGGGCCGTCACCGCCGGCCCCGACGGGGTGCCGCGGGTGGCCGTCTCATGCGTCGAGACCGCCGACGCGCACCGACGCCGGGGCCTGGCCGAGGTGGTCACCGGCGCGCTCGTCGAGTGGGGCGTGGGTCTGGGCGCGCAGGAATGCCACCTCCACGTGTTCGCCGACAACGCCGCCGGCCGCGCCCTCTGGGCCAAGCTCGGCCTGGAGCCGCACCACACCCTGCGCCACGTCCAGGTCGACTGACCCTGCCGTCCCCTGGCCCGCCCCACCCCGCCTCCAGCCCACCCGAGAGGACGAGAACGGTCCAGGGCATGCTGCCGTGTCCGGGATTACCCACCTCCATCGTCCACCTCGACCCACGAGACATACCCCCGCGCAATAGACTGGGCACATGCGACTGGCCACCTGGAACGTCAACTCGATCAGGGCTCGACGGGACCGCGTCGTGGCCTGGCTCGAGCGCTCGGACGTGGACGTCCTGGCCATGCAGGAGACCAAGTGCAGGGACGAGCAGTTCCCGCACGAGGCGTTCGAGGAGATCGGCTACCACGTCGCCCACCACGGGCTGAGCCAGTGGAACGGTGTGGCCGTGGCCTCCCGGGTGGGGCTCGACGACGTGCGCCTGGGCTTCGACGGCATGCCGGGCTTCCACAAGGACCCCGAGCGGTCTCAGGACCCGGAGGCCCGCGCGATCTCCGCCGTGTGCGACGGCGTCCGCGTGTACAGTCTCTACGTGCCCAACGGCCGCGAGCTCGACGACCCGCACTACACCTACAAGCTCGAATGGCTGGCCCGGCTGCGCGACCACGCCAAGGCCTCCCTGATCGACGACGCCGACGCGCAGATCGCCCTCGTCGGCGACTGGAACGTGGCCCCGCAGGACGACGACGTGTGGGACATGGAGTTCTTCGACGGCAAGACCCACGTGTCACAGCCCGAGCGCGAGGCGTTCGCCGCGTTCGACGACGCCGGCTTCCGCGAGGTCACCCGCGAGTTCACACCCGGCCCGGGCGTCTACACCTACTGGGACTACACGCAGCTGCGCTTCCCCAAGAAGCAGGGAATGCGGATCGACTTCCAACTCCACTCACCTGCGCTGGCGGCCCGCGTCACCGGCGCGAGCATCGACCGCGAGGAACGGAAGGGCAAGGGCGCCTCGGATCACGCCCCCGTCGTCGTCGACCTCGAATAGCCGCGGCACCACCTCGCCGTCACCCAGCCACCCCCGCCCCCCATCCGCCCTCCAGAGAGGTACCGATGTCCACCTTCGAACTCCGCCACTACATCGACAAGCTGCGCGCGGAGGGCTACACGGTCCGCGACGACCACGGCGAGGACCCGGACCTCATCGACATCAACGGCAACGCCGTCGACACCTGGCGGGAGAACTACCCGTACAACAAGCGCCTCGACCGCGCCCAGTACGAGGTGGAGAAGTACCTTCTGCAGATCGAGCTGCTCAAGTTCCAGAACTGGCAGTCCGAGTCGGGCCACCGGCACGTCATCGTGTTCGAGGGCCGCGACGCCGCCGGCAAGGGCGGCACCATCAAGCGGTTCACCGAGTTCATCAACGTGCGGCAGGCGCGCGTGGTGGCGCTGGTCAAGCCCACCGAGACCGAGATGTACCAGTGGTACTTCCAGCGGTACGTCAATCACCTGCCAACCCGCGGGGAACTCGTGATGTTCGACCGCTCCTGGTACAACCGCGCCGGCGTCGAGCGCGTCATGGGCTTCTGCACCGACGACCAGTACGAGGTCTTCATGGAGCAGGCCCCCATGTTCGAGAAGATGCTCGTCGACTCGGGCATCGGGCTGACCAAGTTCTGGTTCTCTGTGACCCAGGAGGAACAGAAGACCCGCTTCGCGATCCGCCAACTCGACCCCGTGCGCCGCTGGAAGCTCTCCCCCATGGATCTCGAGTCGCTGGACAAGTGGGACAAGTACACCGACGCCAAGGAGGAGATGTTCCGGCGAACAGACACCGACTGGGCGCCGTGGATCACCATCAAATCCAACGACAAGAAGCGCGCCCGCATCAACGCCCTGCGCTACTTCCTCAACAAGTTCGACTACCCGGAGAAGGACTCGCAGGTCGTGTTCGACCCGGACCCGAAGATCGTCAAGCGCGGCAAGGACGCCGTCGGCGACTGAGCCCGGGCCTCCCGGCCACCCCGAAATCGGCGGGGGCGGGTCAGGCGGCGGCGACGAGCAACTGGTATTCGGGGAAGCGGGTGAGGAAGCGGCGGACGTAACTGCAGACGGGACGGATCTTGTGCCCGTCGAGGCGCATGCGCGTGAGCACGAGGCTCACCAGCAGGCGCGCGATGCCCTGCTGCCCGTACTCCTCCTCGACGACGGTGTGCAGGAGGATGTAGACGTCGCCGTCGCGCTCGTAGCCCACGAGGCCCATGAACGTCTCGCGGTCCCACAGCTCGTACCGGTCCCGGTCGGGATTGTGGACGAGCATCATTGACGTGTCGCCGGACATCGGGTCTCCTCGGGTCAGGCTGTGTTCCGCCCGATCCTACTCGCGCCTGAACAGCCCGAGGTGATCTTGCGGAACGACCTCGGTGGTGACCCGGGCCGCGTGCCGCGGGCGAGCCGGTCCCCCACCACGAGGTTCTCGACGAACCACGTGGAGCGCCGCGCCGCCGGGTAGTGTCTGCGTCACAACTTCATAGCCATTCATCCACACGGGAGCCCGCCTCGGAGCGCGGGCTGAGAGGACGGCCGGCCGGGCCGTCGACCGTCGAACCTGTCCGGGTAATACCGGCGTAGGGAGATCAGGAACCCATGAGCACCACCATGCCCGAGGGCGGTCGCGCCTTCATGCCCACCGTCAGCCCCGAGGAACTGGAGTCGCTCAGCGGCGGCAGGGGCCCCGGCGAGCGCAACGCCGCGCCCGTGGACTCCGTGACGTGCGGCCCCATCCACTCCAGCCGCAAGGCGTACCTCGACGTGCCGTGCGACGGCGCGGGGCCCGACGGCGTCCTGCGCGTCCCCGTGCGCCGCATCGACCTCACCGACGGCACGACCTTCGACGTGTACGACACCTCGGGGCCCTACACCGGATATGACGACGACGAGGCCTGCCACGACCTGGCGGCGGGCCTGCCCCGGACCCGGGCCGACTGGACGTATCCGGAGCCGGCCCCCGCTTCGGAGAGCGACGCGACCGCTGTCCGGACCCAGCTCGCGTGGGCGCGGGCGGGGCACATCACGCCGGAGATGCGCTTCATCGCCGCCCGCGAGGGCTTCGATCCCGAGGTGGTGCGCGAGGAGGTGGCCGCCGGCCGCGCCGTCATCCCGGCCAACCACCGCCACCCGGAGAGCGAGCCGATGATCATCGGCAAGCGTTTCATGACCAAGGTCAACGCCAACATCGGCAACTCGGCCGTGACGAGCTCGATCGCCGAGGAGGTCGAGAAGATGGTGTGGGCCACCCGCTGGGGCGCCGACACCGTCATGGACCTGTCGACCGGCAAGGACATCCACGCCACCCGCGAGTGGATCCTGCGCAACTCCCCCGTACCGATCGGCACCGTGCCGATCTACCAGGCGCTGGAGAAGGTGAACGGCGATCCCACCAAGCTCACGTGGGAGCTGTACCGGGACACCGTGATCGAGCAGTGCGAGCAGGGCGTGGACTACATGACCGTCCACGCCGGCGTGTTGCTGCGCTACGTGCCGCTCGCCGCCAAGCGCGTGACGGGCATCGTCTCGCGCGGCGGGTCGATCATGGCCGCGTGGTGCCTGGCCCACCACCAGGAGTCGTTCCTCTACACCCACTTCGCCGAGCTGTGCGAGATCCTCGCTCGCTACGACGTGACCTTCTCCCTCGGCGACGGCCTGCGGCCCGGCTCGATCGCCGACGCCAACGACGAGGCCCAGTTCGCCGAGCTGCGCACCCTGGGCGAGCTGACGACGATCGCCAAGTCACACGGCGTGCAGGTGATGATCGAGGGCCCCGGCCACGTGCCCATGGACAAGATCGTGGAGAACGTGCGGCTCGAGGAACAGTGGTGCGAGGAGGCGCCGTTCTACACCCTCGGCCCGCTGGCCACCGACATCGCGCCGGGCTACGACCACATCACCTCGGCGATCGGCGCCGCCCGCATCGCCGAGGCCGGCACCGCGATGCTCTGCTACGTCACCCCCAAGGAGCACCTGGGGCTGCCGAACCGGGACGACGTCAAGACCGGCGTCATCACGTACAAGATCGCCGCGCACTCGGCGGACCTGGCCAAGGGGCACCCGGGCGCGCAGCGCCGCGACGACGCGCTGAGCACCGCCCGGTTCGAATTCCGCTGGCGTGACCAGTTCGCGCTCGCGCTAGACCCGGACACGGCGATCGAATACCACGACGAGACGCTGCCGGCCGAGCCCGCCAAGACCGCCCACTTCTGCTCCATGTGCGGGCCGAAGTTCTGCTCGATGCGGATCTCGCAGGACATCCGCGACTACGCCGCCGAGCACGGCCTGGAGACCGTCGAGGCGATCGAGGCGGGCATGGCCGAGAAGTCCGCCGAGTTCACCGAGGCCGGCGGGCGGGTGTACCTGCCGATCGAGGGCCGCTAGCGCGGCAGGTGCGCACTGTGAGGTGTGATCACCCCTCGCAGTGCGCACCTGCTACGGAGTAGCCCTCGCCGGCGTGCACTCGCGTGCGGCCTCGAAGGTCTGTTGGAGCCGCTGCGTGGTGTAGGCGTCCTGGCGGCGAGGGATGCCGTCACCCTCGATGAGCATCGCGTCCCAGTCCGCGTCGGTGACCAGCGGCCGGTCGGGGCGGGGGCGTGGCGCGTCGGCTCCCTCCGAGCCGTCCGTGGCCGGGACGTCGACGGTCACCGTGAGCACGCCGGTGTGCCCGGCGGGCTCGCTGGACATGTAGTAGACGAAGTTGCCGAGCCCGTAATGGACGTAGGCGTCGCCCACCCAGCCGGCGCCGTTGACGCGGTGCGCGTGGTCGCCCAGGATCACGTCGGCGCCCGCGGCCTCGAGCGCGGCGGCGGTCTCGATCGCGGCGTCGCCGGGGCAGGTGTACCCCTCGGCGCCCATGTGCATGTACACCACCACGACGTCGGCCTCCTCGCGGGCCGTCCGGACCTCGCGCAGGAGCCGGTCGCGCGGGATCGCGGAGGCGATGCCCGGCTTCAAGGGCCCCGCCGCGTTATAGGTGAGCGTCTCCTCGACGATCTGCGAGGCGGTGAGGAAGGCGACCTTCACGCCGCGGACCTCGGTGATCCACGGGGCGAACGCCTCGTCGGCATCCCGCCCGATGCCGATCACCGGGATCGGCGAGGCCGCTCGTGCCGCGAGCGTGTCCTCCAGCCCGACGGAGCCGAAGTCGACGGCGTGGTTGTTGGCCATGGACACCACGTCCACGCCCGCGCCCGCCACGGCCCGCAGCGCGCTCGCCGGGGCCCGCCAGGTGAACGGCTTGCCCGGGTACGGGCTACCCCGCTCGGTGAGCGCGGTCTCGAGGTTGGCCATCGCCAGGTCGGCGCTGCCCAGGCCGTCGCGCAACTCGGCGAGGGAATGCGGGTCGCGGGCGAGCGGGGCGAGGTGGTTCTCGAAGTGGATGTCGCCGGCGAAGGCCAGCGTGATCCGCTCGGCCGGGCGGGCGTGTCCGCCCGGCGTACCCTCCGCCGGCGCGTCGACGTTGTCGCCGTCCGCCCAGCCCTCCTTCGCCCCGACGACGACACCTGCGGCGATCGCGGCACCCGCCACGAGCCCCACGACGAGCCCGGCGCCGAAACCGGCCGCCACGAGTCGACGACGTGACCGGGCGCGCGACGAGACCCGGGCCCGACGCGCCGCCTCGTCACGCGCCCTGGACGCAGGGGTGGAGAACGTCGACATGATCCCACGCAGACTATCGGCCCGGCCGTCCGCTCTGGAAATCCCGCTGCGCCACGGGGCAACCGCAGCACCCTCCCGGGGGCCGGGATCACACCGCGGGGTGGATGCGCCGGGCCTTCTTCGAGCCCCGATGCACAGGTCCTGACCGGCCCCTGTCAGGCGTCGCGGCGGAGCGTGAGCACCAGGCCGATCGCCCACAGGGCCACGCAGACCACGGCGAACCACATCAGGGCGGTTCCCGTCCCCCACGTAATGGAGCCCTTGGCGAAGTCGCCCTGGACCCAGTAGTCGGCGTTGGCGAACGGCATCCACCCGGCGAGCGTGTCGCCGATCCGCGGGATGAGGCCCACGAGCCCCTCGAGGGCGAGGGTCCACACGAGGAACAGCGAGATGGTGCCGGCGGCGTTGCGCATGATGTACGCCAGACCGACCACCGCGACCGTGCCGAGCGCGGCCTGGACGGAGAGGCGCCACAGGAACGTCAGCCCGTCGCCGGAGAACGGCGTCCAGGACTCGTTGCCGGACAGCGCCCCGGCCACGAGGAGCGCGAGGATCACCGACACGGCGGTGACGGCAGCGGAGAGCACCGCCAGCAGCGCCGTCTTGACCGCGACCACCGGCCACCGCCTGGGCACGGCGAGAAACGTGGCCTTGAGGGTGTGGTACCGGTACTCGCCGGTCACGGCGACGATCGCCGCGATCCATGAGAGGAAGAGGGTGAAGGCGCCCACGCCGAGGAGGGCGAACATCGGGTCGCTCCCGCCGCCGGGGGCGTCTGCCGCCACCTCGCCGTTCGTGGCGGTGGCGCCCGTGGCCGCCTGCTCGAACTGGCCGATGAGCGCGGCGAGGCCCACGCCGAGCACGATCGCCAGGCCGTAGAGCCAGTAGGCACTCTTGGTGGAGGTGAGCTTGATCCACTCGGACCGAAGCAGCGTCATCGGGTGGCCTCCTGACCGTGGTACTCGACGTCGTCTCCGGCGAGCGACATGAACGCCTCCTCGAGCGACGCGCGCTTCTCGTGGAGCTCGTGGACGGTCACGCCGAGACTCGCGGCGAAGTCGCCCACCCAGGTCGCCGTGGTGCCGGGCAGGTGGAACACGCCGACGGCGGTGTCGTAGGTTGCCTCGATCCCCTCCTCCTGCGCTGCGACGGCGAACTCCCGCTGGTGGGGGGTGCGGAAGATCACCGTGGCGGCGCCCCGAGAGAGGAACTCGTCCACGGAGGCCTGGGCGCGGAGTCGGCCGCGGCCGATCACCACGAGGTCCTGCGCCGTCTGCGACATCTCCGAGAGCAGGTGGCTCGAGACGAGCACCGTGCGCCCCTCGGCAGCCCGGGCGTGCATGAACTGGCGGATCCACAAGATCCCCTCCGGGTCCAGGCCGTTGACGGGCTCGTCGAAGAGCAGGACCTCAGGGTCGCCGAGCATCGCGGCGGCCAGGCCGAGGCGCTGGCGCATGCCGAGGGAGTAGCCGCCGACCTTCCGGCCCGCGACGTCGGACAGGCCCACGAGACCCAGCATCTCGTCTACGCGGGTCGCGGGGATCCCGCCGGCCGCCGCGAGCATCCTGAGGTGCGCGTGCGCCGAGCGGTTCGCGTGCGTCCACGAGGCGTCGAGCAGACAGCCGACCGTGCGCATGGGGTCGTCGAGCCGGTCGTAGGGCACGCCGTTGACCAGCGCCTCACCCGACGTGGGGCGGTCCAGGCCCACGATCATCCGCATCGTGGTGGACTTGCCGGCGCCGTTGGGGCCGAGGAAGCCGGTGACGACACCGGGCCGCACCGAGAAGGTGAGATCGTCCACGGCGGTGGCGGCGCCGTAGCGTTTGGTCAGGTTGCGCACCTCGATCATGCGCTCCAGTGTGCCTGGCGGACCGCCCAGGCCGGGGCGCCCACCCCGAATGGCCGCCATCTGACGACGCCGGCCCGGTCCACCTACCCTCGGGGCCATGGATGACGCCACGCCCGATCCCGACCGCGATCTGCCCGCCCTGCGCGCCTCGGACACCGAGCGGCACGCCACCGCCGAGATCCTGCGGCAGGCCTACTCGGAGGGGCGGCTCAGCCTCGACGAATTCGACGAGCGCACGTCGCGGGCATACGAGGCCCGCTTCCGCTCCGACCTCGCCGGGCTCACGCGCGACCTCGTCCCGGCGGGCCACGAACCGCCGGTCGCGCCCGCGCACCGGCGCGCGCACGGGGCCGCCCCGGGCCGGCGCGTGACCGGCGGGTCGGGGCCGTCGGTCTCCCTCGCCGTCATGGGCGGCAGCGAGCGGGTCGGCACGTGGACCGTCCCGTCGACCCACACGGTCTTCGCGCTCATGGGCGGGGTCGAGCTCGACCTGCGCCAGGCGTCGCTGCAGGCGGACCACACCACCATCGTCGTCATTGCGATCATGGGCGGCGTGGAGGTCCTCGTGCCGGACGACGTGCAGATCGAGGTGGACGGCGTCGGCCTCATGGGCGGGTTCGGTGAGGACCGGGGCCCGTGGAAGACCGACCCGCGGCCCGTCCGCCAGGCCCCGCCCGGGGCGCCGACGGTCCGCGTCACCGGACTGGCGCTGATGGGCGGCGTCGGCGTGCGGCGGGTGCCGCGGTAGCGGCGGTCAGTCGATCGGCGGGCTCGAGGCCTGCGCCCAGAACCGCTTGGGGATCCGGCCGGCGCGGCGCGCGGCGTACCCGGCGCGGACCGCCTCGCGCATCGCCGCCGCCATGAGCGGCGGGTGCTCGGCGCGGGTGACGGCGGTGGCGAGCAGGACGCCGTCGCAGCCCAGCTCCATGGCGAGCGCGGCGTCGGAGGCGGTGCCCAGGCCGGCGTCGCAGATCACCGGCACGCCGGCGCGTTCGACGATCATCTCGATGTTGTGTGGGTTACAGATCCCGAGGCCGGTCCCGATGGGGGCGCCCAGCGGCATGACGGCCGCGCATCCCACGTCCTCGAGGCGGCGGGCGAGCACCGGGTCGTCGGTGGTGTAGGGCAGCACGACGAAGCCGTCGTCCACCAGGTCCTCGGCGGCCTCGACGAGTTCCACGGCGTCGGGCAGGAGTGTCCGCTCATCGGCGATCACCTCGAGCTTGACCCAGTTGGTGCCCAGCGCCTCCCGCGCCAGCCGCGCGGTCTTGACGGCCTCCGCGGCGCCGCGGCACCCGGCGGTGTTGGGCAACGGGCGGATGCCGAGTTCTCCGAGCAGCCCGAGCAGGCCGACGCCGTCCGAGCCGAGACGCAGGTCCACCTTGCGGATCGACACCGTGGTGAGCGCCGTGCCGGAGGCGACGAGCGCCTCGCGGAGGACCTCCTGGTTCCCGGCGCCGCCGGTGCCCATGATGAGCCGCGAGCCGACCTCCTCGCCCGCGATGACCAGCGGAGAGTCGAGTACGGCTACCGGGTCGGTGGCGGCGCCGGGGGTGGGCTCGGGGCCGGGCCCGGGGGCAGGCTCAGCCACCCTGCACCGCCGCGAGGACGTCGACCTCCGCGCCCGCGCCGAGCGACGCGGTGTTCCACGTGGACGACGGCACCACGGCGCCGTCGACGGCTACGGCCACGCCCTCGTCGGGCAGGCCCAGGTCCTCGATCAGCGCCCGGACGGTCGCGCCGTCAGCCAGCGTCCGTTCCTCGCCGTTCACCGTGACGATCATGGGATCCCCTCCGTCTCTCGCGTCGTGGCACCCACCGTAGTCGGCCGCGGCGTGGGGCTCACCCGCGAACGAAGCGGTCCGAGCCGGCGAAGCGGTCCGGCCGGGCGGAGCGCGCGGCCTCCGGGACGGGCCGGCCGAGCAGCACGGCGACGGCCGCGTCGGCCGTCACCGGCGTGAGCGCGATCCCGTTGCGTCCGTGGCCCGTGGCGTGCACGATCCGCGGGTCGGCGGGGTCGGGACCGAGCAGCGGCAGGTTGTCCGGCGACATGGGGCGCAGGCCCGCGATGACCTCGGCGAACTCGTACTCGCCGAGCCCGGGGAAGACCGTCTCGGCGTCGGCCAGGAGATCGCGGACGCCGGCCACGGTGACCTGGCGGTCGTCGCCGTGCTCGTATTGGGTGGCGCCCACGACGATGCCGCCTTCGCGCGGCACGAGGTACAGCGGCCGGCCGCGCACGAAGGCGCGCACCACCCCGCGCGGCGGCTCCTCGCAGCCGGGCCGGGCCCGCAGGCGGATCACCTCGCCCTTGACCGGCCGCACCGGCAGCCCCGCGAGAGCAGCGGACCCGGCGCCGGCGGCCAGGATCACGCGATCGGCGTCGACGTCGTCGAGCCCCGACACCTCTCCCCGCACCCACCGGACGCCGGCAGCCCGACATGCGCGGGCCAGCGCGCGCAGCAGCAGGCGGTTGTCCACGGCGCCCTCGGTGTCCATGCGGTAGGCGGCGCGCGCGACGCGGGCCAACGACGGCTCGGCCGCACGGAGGTCGCGGCGGGTCACGCGGCGGACGTCGGCCCCGGTCACACCGCCCGGCACGGCGCGGCCCGCGGCCCAGGTCATGGCCAGCTCGAGGTCGCGGGCGTCGGCCTCGTCCACGGCGAGCAGATGGGTGTGCGCGGCACTGCGGATCGGCGGGCCCGGCGCGCGGTGGGGCTCGAGGTCGGCGAGGAAGCCCGGCCATCGACGCAGCGAATCCACGCCCAGCGCGAACACGGCGTCCTCCCCCGGCCACGCTTCGCTGAACGGCGCGAGCATGCCGCCGGCCACCCACGCGGCGCCGCCGGTGGGCACGCCGTCGGGACCGGCGTCGTCGGGCTCGTGGACGGTGATCTCGGCCGTCGCGCCCTCGACCGCCAGCGCCCGCGCCGCCGCCCACGCGCACGCCAGGCCGATCACCGAGCCGCCGACCACGGCGACGCGGCCGTGGCGAGGCGGCTGCGCGGGGGCGGGCCCGGCGGGTCCGGCGGTCATGGGAGCGAGCCTAGCGAGTCGGCCGAATCGTGAGTCGACCGAATGGTGAGGCGCCTGGGTCGTGAGGCGCCGGACAATGCACAACACCAGCTCGGGGGCCACTCGCACGATGCCGAGCGAATGTCGGGCACAACCGGGAATCGCCTACCGTTGCTGCCATGACCGCTCGCGCCTCCGCACGCGCCGCCCACTCGGACCGCGCCGCCCGCCTCCGCGCCCGTCTCACCGACGCCCGCCTCTACCTGTGCATCGACGCACGCCGGCACCTCGAGGCCGCAGCCCGCGAACAGGGTTGGTCAGGCGAGTTCCCCGCGCTGCGCCGGGACGTGTCGGCAGCCCTGGCCGGCGGGGTGGACATCGTGCAGCTGCGCGACAAGAACTCGCCCGGCGAGCGCGAGCACGGCCCGCTCGAGGCGGCGTTCGAGCTCGCCGCGCTCGCCGAGATACGGGACATCTGCGAGGAGTACGGCGCGCTGCTCGCCGTCAACGACAGGGCGGACATCGCGGCGGCCGCCGGCGCCGATGTGCTGCACCTGGGGCAGGACGACCTGCCGCTGGACTGGGCGCGCAGGATCGTCGGTGACGACGTGGTGATCGGCCGCTCGTGCCACGCGGCGGACGAGGTGGACGCGGCCGCGGCGGACCCGCGGATCGACTACTACTGCACGGGCCCGGTGTGGCCCACGCCCACCAAGCCCGGGCGGCCGGCGCCGGGGCTGAGCCTGGTGCGACACGCGGCCGGGCAGGGCGGGGCCGACAGGGCCGACGGGGCGGCGAAGCCGTGGTTCGCGATCGGCGGGATCAGCCACGAGAACCTGCCCGACGTCCTCGACGCGGGCGCGAGCCGGGTGGTGGTGGTCCGCGCGATCACCGATGCCGCCGACCCGGTCGACGCGGCTTCCGCGCTGCGGGTGGCGCTCCCCTCGCCCTGAACCGCGTCCGAGACCGGCATGCACGCCCCCAGCGGAGACCCGACCTGCCGCTTCGTACGCACAAGCACACCAAATGAGCCAGATCCCCTGAACCAACGGCACATATGTGTACGAAGCGGAGAGGCGGCGGGCGGCGTGGGCGGCGTGGGGCGTGGGGGCGGCCTCTCCGGGGCTCAGCCCGTGAGCGACTTGGTCAGCGTCCGCCGTAGGACCTGGCGCGGCTTGCGCTCGCCGTCGTCGCCCTTGCCCTTCTTGTGCCCCCACGTCCCGGGCGCGAGCCCCGGTACATAGGTGAGCACGCGGCCGAGCCCGGCGGCGGCCATTCGACGCGCGCGTGGTCGACCTCGACGGTGGCCTCGCGGTCGCGCAGGACGAGGGTCATGACCCCGTTGTCGAACCAGATCCCATCGGTCACGTCCCACCGGACCTGCGGGTCGCGTACACCGACGGCGGCGGACAGCCGGCGCGCGACGCGCAGCACGGGCTCGGTCAGCGCGAGCCGGTTGACCGCCCGAATCGACTTCTGTAGAGGATTGCGGTAGGGCGACATGGTGAGTTGGTGGACCCGCGTGGGCGAGTCGGCCACCTCGGGCGCGGTGAGCTCCACGGACTCGATGTAGGAACAGTGCACGTCGCCGGCCAGCACGAGGATCGACGCCGGGGCCCGCCCCGCGGCGCCGCGACCGGCGGCCACGTCGGTGAGCAGGCCCACCAGGTCGTCGAAGCTGTTGCGGAAAGCCGCCCAGTGCTCGAGGTCCACGGCCAGGCGTATCCACTCCCCGACCCGCGCGGTCCACGGCTTGTCCGGCCGGTCGCGGCTCACGGCCTCGTTCCAGCCCTCGATGTGGTGCAGCGCCGGGATCATGAACGCCGGCAGCGACGAGCCGATCACGAGGTGGTCCACGTCGGCGTCGAGGCACACCTGCCGCGTCCACTCCCACTCGTCGTGGTCCATCACCCGCCGGTCCTCGGGGTCGAGGTGCCGGGACGCGCGCACGTCGAGCATCACCACCCGCACGCGGCCGAAGTCGCGGTGGAAGCTCCACTGCGCAGTGCCCCGCCGGGAGTCGGCGCGCACGGAGAAGTCGGCGAGGATCCCCTCGCGCTCGGCGTCGTCGGCCGCCGTGCGCAACCGCTGGTACACCTCGTTGCCCTCGAGCTCGCGCGGCGAGAGGTTGCCGAGGTGCTGGTAGACGAAGTAACTGGAGAAGGCGCCGAATACGCGGTCGTCCCACCACGGCTGGGCGGTCATCTCGCGCCGCCACGCGTGGGAGGAGTTCCAGTCGTCGCGCAGGTCGTGGTCGTCGAGGATCATGCAGCTCGGCACGGTCGAGAGCAGCCAGCGCACGTCCGGGTCGCGCCACGACTCGTGGTAGAGCCATGAGTACTCCTCGAAGTCGCAGATCTCCTGCGAGACGTCGCGGTCGCCGCCCTCGCCCGCCGAGTCGCGCACCGACTGCGGGCCGAGGCCGGCCTCCCGGCGCTCGGCGAGCCGCTCGGTGATCGCCTCGCTCGGGATGTCGGCGTACACCTGGTCGCCGAGCAGCAGCATCGCGTCCGGCCACTCCTCGTGCGGGGTGTCGGCCATCTGGTGGGCCAGCGCCACCAGGGCGTCGGCGCCGATCTTCCGCAGGGTCTGCGGGGACTGGCTCTCGCCGCGGCGGCAGGAGCCGAAGGACAGGCGCACCACGTCGTCGTCACGGGGCGTGCGGATGACGCTCGGCCGCTCCGGATCCTGGGGCCACACCGTCACCCCGTCCAGAGCCACCTCGTACGGCGTCTCGGTGCCTCGCTCGAGGTCGGACAGATGCAGGAGCGCGAAGTGGTGGCCGTGCACGCCCCACGTCGGCTCGATCACCTCGGCCCCGCCGGCGCGGATCGTGACCCGGCACGGCGCGGACGTCTCGACCCACACGGTCGCATCGGTCTCGTCGACGTACCGCAGCACCGGTCCGACGAGGATCTCCGGCGGCTGTCTCATGCGGTCCAGTGTGCCCCCGTCGGCGGGATCCGTCAGCCGCTGCGGGCTGGTGGCGCCGGCCGGGGAGGGCGCGGAGCCTCACCTCAGAAGTGCCCGGGGCCCGACGACGAGGACCTCGTCCGCGAGCCGGGAGCGCAGGCCACGGTCGGCCGTCACCACGACGACACGGCGGGCCCCCGCCGCCGGCGCGTCGTCCGCCGCCGGCGCCCCGACCGCGCCGGCCGCCAACGCCGCTGCGAGGTCGACGATCACGTCGTCCCCCGAGCCCGGGGCGTGGTGGACGGCGAACGGGCCACCGTGCTCGGCCGCGCGGGCCGCGCCCTCGAGCACCGCGTGCGCCCGCGCCACCCAGCCGAAGCGCGCGTCGGGCAACTCGAGGGTGCGGGGGAGCCCGGCGCCGAGCTCGTCGAGCAGCCGGGCCGTGGCCCCGGCGCGGTCGCGCCACCAGCCGTCCGGGCGCGAGCCCAGCACGTTGGCCACGTCCACCACGAGCTCGACCGGCTCGGTGCGCAGGCCGTCCTCCCACGCCCGGGCGAACGCGGGCATGAGAGGCATGGTGGCCACCTCGTCCTCGCGCACCCACCGCAGCTCCAGGCTCTCGTTGTTGGGAACGGTCGCCAGCGGCCGCCGCGCGTCGGCGAACACCGTGGTGTAGGTCCACTCCACCTCGTCGGTCGACACCTGCTCGAGCGGCGGGACGTCCACCGGCCGGCCGTCGCGGCTGTCCGGGAGCCGCTGGTCGGCCCGCATCGTGCGCAGCACCTCCGCCAGGTGGCGGGCGTCCACGCCGGGCCGGTGCCAGACGGTGCCGGTCATCCGGGAGGTCACCCGCTCCGCCCGGACCGTGACGTCCGCCGGCCGGACCTCGGCCTCCTCCTCCGTCTCCCGCAGTGCGGCAGTGGCGGCGTCCTCGTGGGAGTCCCGCGCGCCGCCGGGCAGCGCCCACGTGTCTCCGGAGGCGGTCCACACCGCGCGGTGCTGCAGCAGCACCATCGGGACGGCAGGGTCGGCCGGATCCGCGGTGCGCAGGAGCAGGCCGGCGGCGCCGAAGCGGCCCCACCGGCGGGCGCCGTCGGCCGAGACGACCCAGCCGTTGCCGTCGCCGTGGATGTCGCTCGCGGTCATGCGACCCCCTTTCACCTCTCCGGCCCGACCCCGCCGCGCGGGCGGGATCGCCGGACTCCCCGACCAGTCTGCCCGACGCCGCGTCGCGGACTCACTAGCCTGGTAGCCACGCCCGCCGAGTGTCCGCCGGCGGCGGGGATCCCGGGAGGTGAGCGCCGCGATGGACACCGACGCCCCTGCGCGCCCGGCAGCAGGCCCGCCCGCGACCCCGACCGCCCCCGTACCCGCGTCCCCCGAGGAGGGCGGCCCGCCCCGCCACCCCGTACGCCGCCGGGCGGGCCGGCTCTGGCACGACGTTCTCACCACCCCGGGGCGCATGACCGCGTTCGCGCTGGCCGCGATCCTCGTCGTCCTCTTCGCCGGGATCGTCGCGTCCACCACCATCACCAACCGCCAGCAGCACCACGAGACCCTGCTGGCCGAGGCCGAGCCCGTCGCCAACGCCTCCCAGACCCTGTACAGCTCGCTGACTATCGCGGACTCCGCCGCCAACACCGCCTTCATCACCGGCGGGATCGAGCCGGCCGAACTCCGCGACCGCTACCTGCAGGCGATCGCCACCTCGTCGTCGGCCCTCATCGCCGCCTCGCAGGGCATCGACCGCACCGACGAGGAGTCCATCGACCAGATCGCCCACATCAACGCCCAGCTCACCACCTACACCGGGCTCGTCGAGACGGCACGGACCAACAACCGCGTCGCCAACCCGGTGGGCTCGGCGTACCTGGCGTCGGCGTCCTCGCTCATGCAGGACACGATCCTGCCCGCCGCGGCCGACCTCTACGACCGCCAGTCCTCGTCGGTGGGCGACCCGGACCGCGAGTGGTCCTCCCCGCCGTGGGGCTCGTTCGCGCTGCTCGGCACGGCCGTGGTGGTACTGGTCCTGCTGCAGCACTGGCTGTGGACGCTCACCGGGCGCCGGATCAACCCGGCGCTCGCGCTGGCCACCATCTTCGTCATCGGCACCTTCCTTCTCACCATGATCGCCGGGTTCCTCGCCGCCAACGACAACGCCAAGGGCCTGTCCGAGGGTGCCGCGCCCATGAACGAGCTCACCCGGCAGCGCATCAACGCCCAGAAGGTGCGCGCACAGGAGACGCTCAACCTGGTCCGCCGCACCGACCCCGAGGGCTCCACCGCCGAAAGAGCCGAGACCCTGGGCGGCGTCCGCGCCTCGCTGACCGTCTACCTCGACTCGGAGGAGCCCGGAACCGGGCGGATCAGCCTGGACGACGACGGCGCCGTCACCGACGCGATCGCCGCGCTCGACGACTGGATGGCGGCCCAGAACCGCGCCGACTCGCTCTACCAGCAGGGCGACTACCAGGGCGCCATCGCCATCTCCTCCGGCCGCCGGCCCGGCGACTCGGGTGCCGCGTTCGACGCCTTCGACGAGGCGATGCAGGAGGCCATCGAGGAGGCCCGCGAGACGCTGCGCACCCGCATCGACAACGCCCGCCGCACGTCCTCGAGCGGGCCGGACCTCATCGTTGCCCTCTCCACGCTGGCTGCGTTCGCCGTGCTCGCCGGCATCGCGCCCCGGATCCGGGAGTACCTGTGACGGCCCGGGGGTGGCGGGCGGGGGCCCGGGCAGTGACGGCGACGGCGACGATCGCCGCCCTCGTCGCGACCGCCGCATGTGCCACCGACGACGCAGGGGACGCCTTTCCCGAGCAGGAACCCGCGGCCGTCGTCCCGTCGGACGAGCTGGGCGTGGGTAGCGCCGGGATCCCCGACGTGTCCGCGGTGATGCCGCTGCCCGCCGGGGCGACCGTCACCACCGAGGCCCCACGGGCTGCGCCCGCGCCCGACTCCAACGAGCAGTGCGAACTGCTCGAGAGCCTGCGGCCCGACGACGCCGAGCCGGAGGAGCGCATCCCCCGCATCAAGGCCCGGGGCCGGCTCATCGTGGGCCTGGACCAGGGATCCAACCTGTTCAGCTTCCGCGACCCGCGCACCGGCCAACTCACCGGCTTCGACGTGGACCTGGCGCGCGAGATCACCCGCGACATCTTCGGCAACGACGCCCAGGTGGAGTTCCGCTCCCTCACCTCCGCCAACCGGATCGAGGCGCTGCAGACCCACCAGGTCGACGTGGTGATCCGGTCGATGTCCATCACGTGCGAACGGCGCGAGTTGGTGACGTTCTCCTCACCCTACTACCAGGCCTTCCAGCGCGTCGCCGCCGTCCGCGGGTCCGGCATCGAGGAGATCTCCGACCTCGAGGGCAAGCGAGTCTGCGTCGCGGCGGGCGCCACGTCGGCATCCCGCATGTGGGCCGAGCTCGACCGGATCACCGTGCTCTCGGTCAACACGTGGGCCGACTGCCTGGTGGCGATCCAGCAGAACCAGGTGGACGCGATCACCACGGACGACGCGATCCTCGCCGGCATCACCGCCCAGGACCCGTACCTCGAACTCGTCGGCCCCCGGCTCACCTCGGAGCCGTACGGCGTGGGCATCGCCCTCTCGACGCCGGACAACAACACCGACGGGCTGGTGCGGCAGGTCAACTCGACCCTCGAGCGGATCCGCGCCGACGGCACGTGGAACCGGATGTACTCGACCTGGCTCTCCGGCCTGGGACCGAGCCCCGGCATGCCCGCGCCCGTCTACCGGCCGGAGGAACCGCGATGAGCGTGCACGGATGGGGCGACAGGCCCGACGACGAGCCTGACGTCGGCACGCAGGCGACGATGCGGACCGAGGCCGTGGAGCCCACGGGCGCGGTCGAGGTCACCGGGGCGGTGTCGATGACCGGCTACCTGACCGGAACGGACGGCGCGGACACCGCCGGTGCCGACACCGGGCCCGACGGCGACCCGGACGCCGACACCGACTCGCGCACCCACGCCGTGCCCGTCGAACACGCCCCCGGGGTGACCGGCGGCGCCCACACCGGGGACCGCGGCAGTTCCTCCCGCTTCCGACTGCGCCAGCCCACCGCGCCCAAGGCCCGGCCCAGCCTGGCCTCGGCCGGGCTGGTCGACCTGCCCTACATCATCCCCGTGGACCCCACCTCCGCCATGCTGGCGCCGGAGGACATCGAGGCCGAGTGTGAGGCCTCCCGCGGGAAGCTGCCCCGCCCCGAACTGCAGCCCGGCGACATCGTGGCCGACCAGTACGAGGTCCGCGGCGCGCTCGCCCACGGCGGCATGGGCTGGGTCTACCTGGCGGTGGACCACAACGTGTCCGACCGCTGGGTGGTGCTCAAGGGACTGCTCCACGCCGACCAGGCGGCCGCCCAGGAGGTCGCGGTGGCCGAGCGCGAGATCCTCGCCGAGCTCTCCCACCCCGCGATCGTGAGGATCTACAACTTCATCTACGACGACTGGGCCACCTCGCCGACGCACGGCGGCTACATCGTCATGGAGTATGTGGGCGGGCCGAGCCTGCGCGACGTCCGCCGCTCGGCGCCCGGGCGGGTCCTGCCCGTCGAGAAGGCGATCGCCTACATCCTCGAGACCCTCACAGCCCTCTCGTACCTGCACTCCGTGGGGCTGGTCTACAACGACCTCAAGCCCGAGAACATCATGCTCACGGAGGACCACGTCAAGCTCATCGACATGGGCGCCGTCTCCGGCGTGGGCGACTACGGCCACATCTACGGAACGCCCGGCTTCCAGGCCCCGGAGATCCCCGAGACCGGCCCGACCGTCGCCTCCGACCTGTACACGGTGGGCCGGACGCTGGCCGCGCTCATCGTCCGGCTGCCCGTCGTCGAAGGGCGCTACGCCGACGGCATCCCCACGCCCGTCGAGGAACCGGTGTTCAGCCGGTACGACTCCCTCTACCGCTTCCTGCTCCGCTCCACGGACCCCGACCCCGCGATGCGGTTCCACACCGCCGACGGAATGGCCGGCCAGCTCATGGGCGTGCTCCGCGAGGTGATCGCCCTGCGGACCGGCGTGCCGCAGCCGGCGTTCTCGTCGGTCTTCTCGCCCCAGCGGTCCACCTTCGGCACGCTCTACACGGTGGAACCGACCGACTTCATCGTCGACGGCCACCCGCGCGACACCACCCTGACCGGGGCCGAGCTCGTCGACGCCCTCCCCGTCCCCCTCATGGAGCCGTCCGATCCCGCCTCCCGGATTCTCGGCGCCACCTCCTATACATCGGTAGAGCAGCGGATCGACACCCTGCGCGAGCTGTACGCCGACACGGACTCCGAGGCATACGACAGCGTGGGCCTCATCATGGCGCTGACCCGCGCCCACCTCGAGAGCGGGGACCTGGCCTCGGCTGAGGCGCTGCTCGACGAGCACGCCCACCGCCGCCGCACCGAGTGGCGGCTGGTCTGGTACGACGGCGTGATCGCCCTGCTCAAGGGTGACCCGGTGCACGCCTACCCCCGGTTCCAGCAGGTGCTCTCCGCGATGCCCGGCGAGAACGGCCCCAAGCTCGCCCTGGCCGCGACCGCCGAACTCATCCTCGACGTGTGCCCCGAGGGCGACCGGGCACGGTGGGCGCGCTCGAGCGAACACTTCTACCGCACGGTGTGGTCGGTGGACCGATCGGTGGTGAGCTCGGCCTTCGGGCTGGCGCGGCAGCTCCAGCGCCGCGGCGAAGTGGACGCCGCCATCGAGGAGCTGGACCGGCTCCCGATCAACTCGCGGTACTCGACCCTCTCCCGACTCACCGCGATCCTGCTGCTCTGCCAGGGACGGCCGCTCGAGGAGACCGAGGAGAAGCACCTGCGGGAGGCCGCGCGCCGCGTGGCGGCCCTGCCGGCCGGCGAGCACCGGGCGCTGCAGATCCGCCTCACCGTGCTCACCACCGCCCTGCAGTGGATCCGCCGACCCGGCGCCGACCCCGCCCCCTCGCCACTACTGCGCGGGGTGCCGTTCACTGAGTTCGGCCTGCGCACCGGCGCCGAGGCGGTGCTGCGGTCCCTCGCCCGCTCCACCGAGACGAGGCAGCAACGCTTCCGGCTGGTGGACCAGGCCAACCGGATCCGGCCGCGCACGCTGCTCTGAGCACACGGGGCTCTGGGCCGGTGGGTCTGAGCTGGTGGCGGCTCAGCCCCGGCCCAGGACCGCGTCGCAGGCGCGGGCGATCGCGAGTTCCTCGTCGGTCGGCACCACGAGGACCGCGACCCGGCTGTTCGGCGTGGAGATGAGGCGCTCGCCGGAACCGCGCACGTTGGCGTCGGGGTCGATCTCCACGCCCCAGCCGGTGAGCGTGGCGAGGGCGTCGGCGCGGAGGCGGGGCACGTTCTCGCCCACCCCGGCGGTAAAGGTGAGGGCGCCGACGTCGCCGAGGACCGCCCAGTACCCGCCGATGTACCGGCGCAGGCGGTGGATCACCACGTCGTAGGCGAGGGTGGCACGCTCGTCGCCGTCGTCGACCCGGCGGAGCAGCTCCCGGAAGTCGGACACCCCGGACAGGCCGAGCAGGCCGGACCGCTTGTTGAGCAGCGTGGACACGTCCGCCGGCGACATGCCACGGTCGCGGATGAGGTGGATGAGCATGCCCGGGTCGAGGTCGCCGGGACGCGTCCCCATGACCAGGCCCTCGAGCGGGGTGAGTCCCATCGAGGTGTCCACGGCGCGCCCGCCGGTGATCGCCGAGGCCGAGGCGCCGTTGCCCAGGTGCAGCACGATCTGGCTGAGTTCGTCGTAGGGCCGTCCGAGGATCTCCGCCGTACGGTGCGAGACGTAGTCGTGGCTCGTGCCGTGGAAACCGTACCGCCGCAGGTCGTACTCCCGCGCGACGTCGCGATCGATCGCGTAGGTGTGGGCGTGGGCGGGCAGGTCGTGGAAGAAGCCGGTGTCGAACACCGCCACGTGGGGCAGGCCCGGCAGCAGCTCGCGGGCCACCCGGATGCCGCGCAGGTTGGCCGGGTTGTGCAGCGGCGCGAGGATTTCGAGCGCCTCGACGTCGGCCTCCACCTCGGGCGTTACCAGCACGGGCTGGTGGAAGTCGGGGCCGCCGTGGACGACCCTGTGGCCAACCGCCTCGACACCGAGGTCGTCGGGGTGTACCTCCAGCTCGGCGGCCAGCTTCAGGACACGCGCGAGTGCCACCGTGTGGTCAGGGAACGGCGCCTCGGCGGTGCGCTCGGCGGCCGGCAGCCCCGTGGCGTCGGTCCGGCGGATGCGCAGGTTGCCGGACTCCTCCCCGATCCGCTCGACCAGTACCCAGGTGAGCTCGGACCGCGACTCCGGCAGCGCCGTGTCGAGGACCTGCAGCTTGAGCGAGGACGAGCCCGAGTTGAGAACCAGGACGCGGGTCATGACGTGGCCTCCCGGCTCGCGCCGCCGGTGCCCTGGGCCTGAACGGCGGTGATCGCGACCGTGTTGACGATGTCCTCGACGAGCGCGCCGCGGGACAGGTCGTTGATCGGTTTGCGCAGGCCCTGGAGGACCGGCCCGATCGCGACGGCCCCGGCGGTGCGCTGCACGGCCTTGTAGGTGTTGTTGCCCGTGTTGAGGTCCGGGAAGACCAGCACGGTGGCCCGCCCGGCGACCGCCGAGTCGGGGAGTTTCTTGCCGGCCACGGTGGGATCGACGGCGGCGTCGAACTGGATAGGGCCGTCAACGGGCAGCCCGGCGACCGGGTCGCCCGGGTCCGCCTCTGCGATCCGTCGGTGCACGATCTCGGTGGCCTCGCGGACCTTCTCCACATCGGCGCCCGTGCCGGAGTCGCCGGTCGAGTAGGACAGCATGGCGATCCGCGGGTCGATTCCGAAGCGGGCGGCCGTCTCGGCCGAGGAGAGCGCGATGTCGGCGAGCTGCTCGGCGGACGGGGTGGGCACCACGGCGCAGTCGCCGAACGCCAGCACGTGGTCGGACAGGCACATGAGGAAGATGCTCGAGACGGTGTCCACGCCGGGGGCGGTCCGGATGATCTCGAGCGCCGGCCGGATGGTGTGCGCGGTGGTGTGAACGGCGCCGGAGACCATGCCGTCCGCGAGCCCGTCGTGGACCATCATCGTGGCGAAGTACGAGATGTCGTGCATGCGGTCCCGCGCCACGTCGAGCGTCACACCCCTGTGTTTGCGGAGCTCCGTGTACTCCTGCGCGAACCGCTCGGTGAGCTCGCTCCGGCGCGGGTCGAGGACCTGGGCGGCGGACAGGTCGATGCCCAGCTCGTCGGCGCGGCGCCGCACCGACTCGACCTCGCCGAGGATCGTGAGGTCCGCGACGTCGCGGCGCAGCAGCCTGCCGGCGGCATGGAGGATCCTGTCGTCGTCACCCTCCGGGAGCACGATGTGGCGCCGGTCGGACCGGGCCCGTTCGAGGAGTTGGTACTCGAACATCTGCGGGGTCACCACGTCGGGCGGCTCGACCCGCAGCCGGGCGAGGAGTTCCTCGGTGTCGACGTGCTTCTCCATGAGACTCAGCGCCGTCTCGACCTTGCGACCGGAGCCGGAGTAGACGCGGCCTCGGGTGAGCGCGGCGGCGCGGGCGGTCTCGTAGGTGCCGAGCCCGGTGCACACGATCGGCAACGTGGACCGCATGCCGTGCACCAGTTTGTGCATTGCGCTACCCGGCATGAGCCCACCGTTCCAGATCATGCCCGCCATGGCGGGGAACCCCTCGGCGCCGTGCGCGGTGAGGACGGCGAGGACCGCGTCGGTGCGGTCTGCCGGGACGATCACCACGGTGCCGTCGGAGAGCCGGTCGAGGATACGCTCGCCGGACATACCGCCGACCATGACGGCCATGACCTCGCGGTCGAGCAGCGCCGGATCGCCGGAGTAGAGGCTGCCGTCCACCGCCTCGAGCAGCTCGCCCATCGTGGGCGCGGTGAGCAGGTCGTTCTGCGGAAGCGTCCAGATCGGCAAGCCGAGCGGGGCGAGCGCCTCGCGGATGTCGCCGAGTTCGTCGGGCACGCAACGATTGACGACGATGCCCGCCGGGTGCGCGTGGTCGTTGCGGAGCTCCTCGAGCGAGAGGCGGGCGTTGGTGGCGATCTCCTCGGGCTCGCGCCCGGTCCCCCGGATCACGAGGAGGACCGGCGCGCCGAGGTTGACGGCGAGTGTGGCGTTGAAGTCGAACTCGGTGGGGCTGGGCACCCCGGTGTAGTCGGTCCCGAGGATCACCACGGCGTCGCACCGGCGCGCGACCGCGTGGTAGCGGTCGACGATCTCCGCGAGCGCCGCGTCGCGGTCCTCGTGGACGCGGGCATTGGTGACGCCGACACACTCGTCGTACTCCAGGTCGGCGGTGGAGTGCTGCAGGAGCATCTCGAGGATGCGGTCGTGCGTGTCCACCACGTCGCCGTTCCGGCGGGCGATGGTGACCGGGCGGAACACGCCCACCCGCTGGACCGTCCCGGCGAGGATGCGGAGCAGGCCCAGCGCGACGGTGGACTTACCGGTGTCGCCCTCGGTCGCGGCCACGAAGACGGCGGAGGGGTGCGGCGGGGAGCCGTTCGCGGCGCCGGCACCGGCGGCGTCGGTGCGGGGTGCGCGGAGGCTGTCGGGCACCGCGCCGAGGTCGGCGGACGGAGCGCCCGAGGAGGCGGGGTCGGCAGGCGCGGAGATGAGGGGCGTGTCGTCGGCAGGCACGGGGACAGTCTCCCAGTTGTGCGTCGCGGGCACGCCGCGATCACCCCCGTCGACGGTGCCATCCCTGGCGGCGGGGGTCATGCGTCGGTCAGCCGGTTGGTGCCGGGCGGGATCCAGCGGCATTGCCCCGGGGCCCCGGGGTCCGGCACGGTCGTCCATCCCGCGGGTCCGTCCCCGACCATGCCGTGGTGTGGTGGGCAGCCGAGTGCCCCGTTACCGACGGTGGTGGGGCCGCCGCGACTCCACGGCACCACGTGGTGGTACTGGCTCCGTCTGGCGGGTACGTCGCAGCCCGGGAAGGTGCAGCCGCCGTGGGCTGCGTAGAGGACGAGGCGCTGGAGTGCGGTGGCGATGCGGCGGTCGGGCCGGGCGTCCACGTCGATGCGGTGAAGTTCCTCGCGGCCCTCGCGCAGGAGGGAGACGAACCACGGGTTCGCGCCGGCCATGGAGACGGCCTGCCGCACGCTGAGCTGGGTGCCGGCATCGGTGCGCACGAGGGCAGCCGGGTCGTCGAGTTGCTCGGGCGTCACCCGAACGACGATGGCCGCGACACCTCGGGCCGCCGCCGGGTCGACGCCCGAGGCGAGTGCCCACACGTGGGTGAGCGCATCATGGGCCCGCTGCTCCGGCGAGCGATCGTCCGACCCGGGCTCGCAGGCGACGGTACCGCCGGGACCGCCGTGATCACACAGCGCCCGTTCGACGAGGGCGCGGGAGCGGGCGGTGAGAACCATCGTGAGCGTGCTGGTGCCGTCGGGCCGTACCGCACCCAGGCGCGCGGACCGCTGCCGCTCCTGGTGCGCCTCCCGCTCCGCGCCCTTTGCCGGGCAGAGCGCGGCGACGCGGCGGGCGGCCTCGGCCCGCAGTGCGGCGGGCGCGACGGTCCGGGCGTACTCGGTGAGGTCGGCCGCGAAGCGCAGCGTCGCCTCGCCGCCGAGCGTGCCCGGGAGCCCCTTGACCGCGCGGGCGATGATCCGCTCGTGCTCGGCGCTGATCTCCCCCGCGGCGGCCGCCCGACCGGCAGGGGTGCCACGCCGGCCGCCCGCCTCGATCCGGCCGTGGATCGCCCCACGCGCCAGCCCCAGGCGCTCGGCGAGCATCGCCGCAACCCCGCCGGGCGACCGCCCCTTCTTGGCGTGCCGTGCGGCTAGGTCGGCGGCGCCGCACGCGGCAGCGGCCTCGACCTTCCGCGCGATCGTCTCGACACGGCCCAGCGCCTCGGCGACCGCGTCCACGGACTCGGCGGTCCAGTCAACGGAGCCGAGCGCCTCGCCCGCGGCCTCGGCGAGCGCGAGAACGGCAGCGAGCTCCGGCGGAGCAATGCGCTCGGCCGCCCTCTCGCGCTCGTTCTGACGTTCGCTTTCCATGAGCCCTACAATAGAACACTCATTCGATCCTCACCGCCCTCTGTCTGCAACAATTCGATAACTCAGAGAGCCTGACCGTCGGCCTCGCGACTCCGCCCCGGCCGGAGCAGCCCCGGCTACCCCGCCTCGGCGAGCAGCAGTCCGAAGTCGCCGGCCGCGTCGGTCCACACCGCGCGGCCGGCGAACCCGTGACCGGAGAGTTCGGCCGTCAGCTCGTCGGGGGTGAACTTCCGGGCGATCTCCGTCCGGATCCCCTCGCCGGCGGCCAGTGTGAGCTCCCGTCCCAGCGTGGGGAACTCCAGTCGCACGTCCCGCACGGCGCGCAGCCACATCTCGATGCGGCTCTCGTCGGCGTTCCACACCGATTCGTGCCGGAAGTCCGCGCGGTCGAGGCCGCGGACGGCGACGGTGCGGCCGATCACGTCGAGGACGTTGAGGTCGAACTCGGCGGTCACGCCGGCGGCGTCGTCGTAGGCCGCTTCGAGCCGGGCGGGGTCCTTGACCAGGTCGAAGCCCACCGCCATCCGGTCGCCTGCGTCCATGACCCCGCGCAGCATGCGCCAGAACCCCTCGCGCTCGGCTTCGGTGAAGTTCCCCAGGGTGCCGCCGAGGAACAGCACGAGCCGCTCCCCCGGCGTGCCGGGCAGGGACCCGGCGAGGGCGGTGAAGTCGCCGACGACGGGCTCCACCCGCACACCCGGATACTCCGCGTCCACCGCCCGCGCGGAGGCCAGGAGCATCTCCTCGCTGATGTCGACGGGCACGTACAGCGCCCCGCCCGGGCTCGTCGAAGCCCCGCCCGACCGCCGCGCGAGCACATCGAGAAGCACCCGCGTCTTCTCGGACGTCCCCGACCCCAGCTCGACGAGCGTAGAGGCGTCGCCGACGATCCCGGTGGCCTCGGTGCACAAGATCTCGGCCTCGCACCGCGTGGGGTAGTACTCGGGCAGCCGGGTGATCTCGTCGAAGAGCAGGCTTCCCCTCTCGTCGTAGAACCACCGCGGCGGCAGGTTCGGCGGGTCGGCCCACAACCCGCGAAGGTCCGCCTCGAGCGCGGCGACGGCGCCCCCGACCTGCTCCGCGGAGCTCACCGCGCGAGCCTCAGCCCGGCGGCCACCCACCGCGAGGCGGCGGGGAAGAAGTTCCGGTAGGTGCGGCGCGTATGCCCGGCGGGGGTCAGGGCGCTGCCGCCGCGAAGCACGTGCTGGTCGGACATGAACTTGCCGTTGTACTCGCCGGCCGCGCCCTCGACGGGCGCGAAGCCCGGATAGGGCAGGTAGGCGCTCGCGGTCCACTCCCACACGCCGCCGACCGACCGCTCCCCGGCCGGGCGAGGGTGGCAGCGCGCGGGGTCGAGCTCGTCGCCCACCGACCACTCGGCCGCGGCGGCCTCCCACTCGAACTCGGTGGGCAGGCGCACCCCGGCCCAGCGGGCGAAGGCGTCGGCCTCGTAGAAGGAGACGTGGCAGACGGGTTCGGCGTCCACGACCGGCCGCCGGCCGGAGAGGGTGAACGTGGTCCACTCGCCGTCGTCACCCCGCCGCCAGTACCCGGGTGCCTCCCAGCCCTCGGTCTGCACGGTGGCCCAGCCGTCGGAGAGCCACAGCTCGGGGCGCGCGTAGGCGTCGTCGTCCATGAAGCACTTCCAGTCGGCCACCGTCACCTGCCGCGTGGCGACCTGCGAGCCCGGGAGGTAGGTGCGGTGGCGGGGCCGCTCGTTGTCGTAGGAGAAGCCCTCGCCGTCGGCGTCGTCGGTGGCCCCCACCTCGACGACGCCCTCGGGCACGTCGTCCCATGCGAGGTCCCCGGGCCCCGGACCGGTGGGGTCGGCCGCGCGCTCGAGGTAGACGGGATCGGTGGGGTTGCGCGAGAAGAGATGCTTGACGTCCATGAGCAGCAGTTCCTGGTGCTGCTGCTCGTGGTGGCAGCCCAGCTCGAGCAGTTCGAGGCCACGATCGTCGATCCGCCCGGCCTCGAGCGCGTCCACCACCCGCTCGTCGACGCGGGCGCGGAAGTCGGCGATCTGTGCCACCGAGGGCCGCGTGATGAGGCCCCGCTCGTCGCGCGCCTGCCGCGGCCCGATCGCCTCGTAATACGAGTTGAACTGGAAGCGGTACGCGGGGTCCACAGGCGTGTAGCCGGGCAGCGCGCCCAGGACGAACTCCTCGAAGAACCACGTGGTGTGTGCGCGGTGCCACGCCACCGGGCTGGCCGCGGTCATGGACTGCGGGACCTGGTCCTCCGGGGTGAGCCTGGAGGTGAGCAGGTCCGTGAGTCCCCGGACCCGCGTGTAGTGCTCGATGGCGCGGGTGGCGCTCACGCCGGTGAGGATGCTTCCGACGGTCATGGGTCCCCCTCGGGAACGATCGACTGCGGTGGGCGGGCCGGGAGGCCGTGGGCCCACCCTAGCCACGGTGCGGCGCTCGCCACACCGGACGACGCGGCGCCAGACGGGAGGCGGCACGGCGTCAGGCGGGGGGAAGGGCGACGGGTGACGACGACGAGGTGTTCCTTCGCTCGTGGTCGAGCAGCCGCCGACGGAACTCCGGACACCTCCCGAGGCCGCCGTCGGCGCGGATCACACGGTGCACGGGGATGACGAACGACACGGGCACGAGCGAGCACAGCCGGCCCACCCGACGCGCGTTGCGGGGCCGGCCGGCATCCACGCTGATCTGCCCGTACGTGGCGGTCTCACCGTAGGGGACGGCCCGGATCTCGCGGTAGACCTCGCGGGCGAAGGCGTCGTGGACCCCGGCGCCGGCCCAGTCCACGGGGACGTCGAACTCCCGCAGCCGGCCGGCACAATAGGCGTCCAACTGCGCGGCGAGCCGGTCGATGTGACGGGCGGCCGGTTCGGCGCGCCCGGCGGCCGCGGGCGGGTCGGGGTCGCGGCCCTCGTCGTCGTCACCACCCCGGCCCGTCCCCGACACGACGGTGCCGGGCGCCACGGACTCCAGCCGCGCGACCCCCTCCGCCGTGGCCTCCACGAGCACCGGGCCCGCGGCGGTGTCCACGATCCGGGTGAGCACGCGGCGCCTACGCCACGCTCGGGCGGTCCGGGTCGGTGACGTCGGCGCCGCCGGCGTCGAGCGCCCCGAAGAGCGCGTCGGACCCATCGGTGGCCAGCAGCTTCATCTCCGCCGTCGTGATGGGCACGGCCTGCAGGCGCGTGAGCAGCGGGCCGGTGCCGTCGGGGCCGCCCGTCTCGTCCACCACCTGCAGGTCGGGCCAGAGGAACGGCGGAGCGAGCACGAGATGCTCGCATCGGCGGCCCGGCTCGATGAGGCCGACGGCGTTGGGGATCGGCGCGCCCGGCTGCACGTGGATGGAGCCGGTGGCCACGGCCAGGGCGCACGCGTCGAGCACGTCGGCCATCGCCCGGTGCCCGGTGCGGCCCACGGTGACGAACTCGGTGCGGATCTCCCGCCCCTCGGGGGTGGAGACGTTGGTGGGGAGCACGCGGGCACCCACCGTGGCGTAGGTGGTGAACCCCGCGGCGGGGACCCCGTCGACGACGACGACGTCGCAATGCCACTCCGTGGTCTGTCCCTCCTCGTCCGGCTCGGTCTCGTGGGGGTAGCGCAGGACGCGTACGGACTTTGTGGCCGCGAGGAGCCCCTCCAGGCCCGTGAGGTCGGCGCGGTCGTCGGGGGCCGGGCCGACCGGCCCGGTGCCGTTGCCGCCGGCGCTCACGCGAGCTCCCGCAGACGCGGCGCGAGGTCCGTGGCGAACAGGTCCAGAAAGCGCTTCTGATCGTGCCCGGGGGCGTGGAAGACGAGGTGGTTGAGGCCGGCGTCGACGTACTGCTTGACCTGCTCCACCGCCTGGTCCGGGTCGGAGGCTACGATCCACCGCTTGGCCACCTGCTCGATCGGCAGCTCGTCGGCCAGGCGCTCCATCTCGCGCGGGGAGTCCACCGAGTGCTTCTGCTCGGGGGTGAGGGAGAGCGGCGCCCAGAAGCGGGTGTTCTCGAGCGCCGCCTCGGGGTTCGGGTCGTAGCTGATCTTGATCTCGATCATCCGGTCGATGGTCGTGGCGTCGCGGTTGTTGATCCCGGCACCCTCCTCGACGGCCGGGAGCAACGTGTCGGTGTAGAGCTCCATACCCTTGCCGGAGGTGCAGATGAACCCGTCACCCACGCGGCCCGCGTACTTGGCCACCACCGGGCCGCCCGCGGCCACGTAGACGGGCACGCCCTCGTCGGGGACGTCGTAGAGGAAGGCGTCACGGGTGGCGTAGTAGTCGCCCTCGAAGGTCGTGGTCTCGCCGGTCCACAGCGCGCGCATGAGCCGGACCGACTCGCGCAGCCGGGCGAAGCGCTCCTTGAACTCCGGCCACGGCCCGGGGTGCCCGGTGGCGATCTCGTTGAGCGCCTCGCCGGTACCCACACCGAGGAACACCCGCCCGGGGTAGAGGCACGCCATGGTGGCGAAGGCCTGGGCGAGGACGGCCGGGTTGTAGCGGAACGTGGGCGTGAGGACGGACGTGCCGAGCTGCAGCCGCTCGGTGCGCTCCCCGACCGCCGTCATCCAGGACAGCGAGAAGGGGGCGTGCCCGCCGTCGTGCCGCCACGGCTGGAAGTGGTCCGAGACCGTGGCCGAATCCATGCCCGCCTGTTCGGCGAGCACCGCGTACTCCACGAGGTCGCGCGGACCGAACTGCTCGGCCGAGGCCTTGTAGCCCAGTTTCAGGGGCGGGGTGGCGGGCATGGGTCTCCTCCTGGGCGGAAATCTCGGGCACGTCCGGCGGCGTCCGCGCCGGAGCCCTGTCGGCGAGTATGCCAGCGGGCCGGGGGTGCGACCCCGCACGGCTCTCGACCATGCCCCGCCGCCCCGGCACGCGTGCCCCGGACAGTGCACCCCGACCACCGTCCGGAGCGGTGACCTATATCACCCCCACACCGGCAAGGCGTAACACAATCCCCTCCGAGGCCCATAATATCGATGTATCGGAGACCACTGCGGACAACATCCGCACCAGGGGCCTCACCCCCGGGACCGGTCACCGTCGTGCGGGAACTCGGAGGTGCCCATGCGGATCCGGCACGCGGCCACCGCTCTGGTGGCCCTGGGTGCCGTCTCCGCCTGCGCAATCGGGGCCACCCTGATCCACCGGGACGGCGTCGAGGCGGACGCCCGCGAATCCGCCCTCCGCAGCTCCAGCTGGTCCGTCGAGGCGTCCACCGATTTCGGCACCACGTGGGCCGCGCCCATCTCCTCCTACGGCGGCCACTTCCCCGTCCGGGTCGACACCGCCGCCCTGCGCAACCAGCCCGCCTACCAACCGTTCACGCTGCGCACCAGCGTGGACTCGCGCAACGAGACGCTCGTCATGCTGCGGCCCGGCGTCCTGGTCGACGGCGACCCCGCCACCGCAGCCGAGGTCCGCGTCCGCGCTGTCTCGTCCGAGCAGGGCACGTGCGCCGCCCCCACCTTCGCCCGCGGCGCGGCCGGCCTCCTCGCCGGCGATGCCACCCGGCCACTGCCGGTCAACGCCCCCACCGCCGACGAGCCGGTGGTGCTCCCCGGCGCGACCCGCACAACCCCCGGCGCGCCCGAGACGCTCTGCCTCGAGGTGAGCATCGCCCCGAACGCGCCGGTCGCGGACTCCGTGCTCACGCTGGCCTGGCCGCTCGACATCGCCCGCGACGACGCCGACGCCTGAAGCCCCGCCCGCCCCGCGTCGCCCGCCCGCCCCGCGTCGCCCGCCCGCCCCGCGTCGCTTCGTCCGCCCGCCCCGCGTCGCTTCGTCCTCATAAGCGCAGCAAAAACCCCGAACCGACTGAATCCCGTGCGGTTATGCGTACGAACGGAGGCGGGAGGCAGCGAGGCAGGCGGCAGAAAGCAGAAGGCAGGAGTCGGACTCGCCCCGGCGGACCGGCCCGACCTGCTAGCCCAGGCCGCGCTGCAGGTCGGCGATGAGGTCGTCGACGTGCTCCAGCCCCACCGAGAGCCGCACGACGTTGGGCAGCAGGCCCATCGCCTCGCGGTCGGCCACGTCCATCGACGCGTGGGTCGTGGTGACCGGGTGGCAGGTCAGCGACTTGGCGTCGCCCAGGTTGTTGGAGATGTCGATGACGCGCAGAGCGTTCAACAGGGCGAAGCACCTACTCTTGCCACCGTCGGTCTCGTCGTCATCGACCTTCAATCCGAACGTCACCACGGACCCGCCGCCGGACATCTGCCGCTTCGCCAGCTCGTGCTGGGGGTGCGACTCGAGCATCGGGTACCGCACCCACTCCACGGCGTCGTGCGACTCGAGGAAGCGCGCAACCTCGAGGGCGGTGGCGCACATGCGCTCGACCCGCAGGCTCATGGTCTCCAGGCCCTTGAGGGCGATCCACGCGTTGAACGGGCTGATGCCCGGGCCGGCGTGCCGCATGAGCTTCTGCACGGGCCCGGAAATGTACTCCTCCGAGCCGAGGACGGCGCCGCCGAGCGCGCGACCCTGGCCGTCGATGTGCTTGGTGGTGGAGTACACGACCGCGTCCGCGCCCAGTTCCAGCGGCTTCTGGCCCAGGGGGGTGGCGAACACGTTGTCCACGACGACCTTCGCACCCGCCGCGTGGGCGAGCTCGGACACCGCCGCGACGTCCACGAGGTCCTGCATGGGATTGGAGGGGGATTCGAAGAACACGGCGGTGGTCGGCTCGCTCAGCGCCTCGCGCCACTGGTCCAGGTCCGTGGCGTCCACGAACACCGTCTCCACTCCCCAGCGCGGCAGGATCTCGGCGCAGATCACGAAGCACGAGCCGAACAGCGCGCGCGACGCCACCAGTCGCGATCCGCTGGGGCACAGCGCCGCCAGCGCCACGAACACCGCCGACATGCCGGAGCTGGTGGCGAAGCACGCCTCGGCGCCCTCGATCTGCCGCAGCCGCTCCTGGAACATGGCGACGGTGGGGTTGCCGTAGCGGGAGTAGACGAACCGCTGGATGTCGCCGTTGAACGACGACTCGGCGGCCTCTGCGCTGGAGAACACGTAGCCGGAGTTGAGGAAGACGGGCTCGGCGGTCTCCTCGAAGCCGGTGCGCATCTGGCCCGCACGGACTCCCAGTGTGTCGGGGTGGAGACCGTCGGGGAGTTCGTTGTTCTGCATGCGCTGCTTTCTCGTGTGATCGGGTGCCGGCTCGGGCAGGTGGACGGCGCGGGTCAGGACTGGCGCCAGGCCAGCCCGTCAACCTTCCAGCCGTTGACGGTGCCGCGGTGGCCCTCGGCGTCCGGGTCGCCCTCGAAGCCGCCGGCGATGTTGTAGGCCGGGCCGAGCCCGGCGGCGGTGGCGGCGCGGGCGGCGGCGGCCGAGCGGCCCCCGGAGCGGCAGAGGAAGAGCACAGGGGTGTCGGGGCCGACGCCCGCCTCGCCGAGCTGATCGACGAAGGCGCCGTTGGGCTCACCGCTCGAGCGCATCCACTCGATGCCCACGGTGCGCTTGCCCAGTGACGACAGGTCGGCGCCGCCGACCCACTGCCATTCGGCGCTGGTGCGTACGTCGACGAGCACGGCGGACGGGTCCGCGGCGAGCATGTCCCAGGCCTGCTGGGGGTCGAGATCTCCGGCGTAGTCGCTCATGGGACCCGATTATGCTCCCCCTCGCCCGCACTCGTCGGGTCGAGGTCCCCGAGGGGTGGCGGCATGCCATGATCGGTTCATGACGAAATCCTCGGATTCCCTCGTCCGCATCGCCGTCGTGGGTTCGGGCCCGGCCGGCGTATACGCCTGCGAGGCCCTCCTCGACTGGGCCGATTCGGTGGGGCGGGAGATCGTCGTGGACCTGCTGGACTCGCTCCCCGTGCCGTTCGGCCTGCTGCGCCACGGCGTGGCCCCGGATCATCCGCGCATCAAGGGGATCGCCCGGACCCTGCAGGAGATCGGTGCCGACCCGCGGATCCGCTTCCTCGGCAACGTGGAGTTCGGCCGCGACCTGAGCCTGGACGACGCGCGGCGCCTGTACCACGCGGTGCTCTTCTCGACCGGCGCGCTCACCGACCGCGACCTCGGTATTCCCGGCGAGGACCTGGAGGGCTCGTACGGCGCCGCCCAGTTCGTCACCTGGTACGACGGCCACCCCGACGCCGCCCGCGAGTGGCCGCTGGACGCCGAACGCGCCGCCGTGGTGGGCGTGGGCAATGTGGCCCTGGACGTGGCGCGCATGCTGTTGCGCACCGCCGAGCAGCTCGAGGCCACAGACATCCCCGAGCACGTCCGCGAGGGCTTCGCCGCCTGCGCCACCCGCGTGGTGTCGGTGATCGGCCGCCGCGGCCCGGCGTACGCCAAGTTCACCCCCCTGGAGCTGCGGGAGATGGACAAGGTGGAGGGCGTCACCGTGATCGTGGACCCGGCCGACCTGGAGTATGACGGCGAGGCGCGCACCCTCCGCGAGTCGGACCGCCGTGTGAAGCAGGTCTGCACGCAGCTCGAGAAGTGGGCCGCCGCCGTCACGGAGGCCGGTCACGGCTCGGCCGACGACGCGGAGGCCGCCGCGCTCGCCGACGGGCTCAAGGTGGTCCGTTTCCGCTTCCACCGCGCGCCCGCCGAGATCCTCGGCGACGCCGGCGCCGTCACCGGCCTGCGCCTGGAGCGCACCGAGCCGGACGGCGCGCAGGTGCGGAGGACGGGCGAGACCGAGGACCTCGCCGTGGACGCCGTCTACCGGGCCGTGGGCTACCGCTCGACCCCTCTGGGGGGCGTGCCGTTCGACGACGACACCGCCACCATCCCCAACGAGGCCGGCCGGGTCCTCGACGCGGCCGAGTCCGGCGCGGTGGTGCCGGGCCTGTACACCGCCGGCTGGATCAAGCGGGGGCCGACGGGCGTCATCGGCACCAACCGCTCGTGCGCGGTGGAGACCGTCCACGGGCTCACCGACGACCTCGACGACGGGTCGCTGCCCGAGCCCGCCGAGCCCGACCCGCGGGCAGTGCGGGATCTGCTCGCCGAGCGCGGGATCGAGGTGGTGGACGGAGACGGCTGGGCCGCCATCGACGCCGCCGAGCGGGCCCTCGGCGAGGCCGCCGGGCGCGAGCGCACCAAGCTGGCCGGGAGGGCGGAGATGCTGGCCGCCGCCCGTGGCGACGCGGGCTGAGTGGTGCGGCCCGCCGACCAGCACGGCGGGGCTCATTCGCGGCCCTGCACGAGCCGGCCGATCTCGGTGAGCGAGACCGTGCCGGGGTCGAAGTAGCCGGAGTGCGCGGTGCGCAGCGCCCCGGGCCCGTCGCCGGGTTCGGTGACGTCGGTCGTGGGGGCGCCGAAACCGTCCGCACCCGGCAGGGCGCCGAGCAGGCCGGTGACCGACCACCAGGGGATCGGGTCCCAGCGAGAGGCGGCCGAGGCCACGTCGTCGCTCGTCGCCGGGCGCGTGCGGCCGCCGTCGTCGACCCGCTGGTCGGCGAGCGAGTCCGCGTACGCGCCCGGGCTGCCGACGTGGACCATGCGGTCGGCGGCCAGGCCGCGGGGGTCGGAGGCGGCTGCGCCCAGGACGGTGGAGCCGTAGCTGTAGCCGACCACCGCGTGGGGTGCGTCGTGACCGTCCTGCACATCCACCGCGTCGAGCCCGGAGGCGTAGTCGCGCAGGTCGGCGGCGTGCGCGGTGGCCAGGTCGGTGCCGAACGCCGCGGACCTCAGGTCCGCTGGGGCGTGGTAGCCCTGCCAGGCCACGGAGACGCAGTCTTCCGTGTCGCAGAGCGCCTGCGCCCGCGTCGCGGTGGTGTCGATCGAGGTCAGTGAGGACCCGGTCCCCGGGACGAGGGTGACGACCCGGTCGGCGCCGTCCGGGTCGGCGCTCGCCACCACCGCCCGCCCGTCCGCGTGCAGCGCGAGGAGGTGCCGGTCGGGGTCGACGGCGAGGTGGCCCGCCAGGGCCTGCAGGGCCGCGTGCGTCGACGCGTCGAGCTGCCCCGCCGCTCCCTCGTCGAGCAGCCGCGACAGGCGGGTGCGGTTGAGGGCGTCGCGCTGCGCCGCCGGCAGGCCCGCCACGCTGCCCAGCTCCGGGTGGTCCCGGGCCAGGCGGTTACGCTCCGGCGGCGTGAGCGAGTGCCACAGCGTGGCGATCGCGCGGGGGTCGTCGCCGGTGGTCCCGGTCAGGTCCAGGCAGGCGACGGTGTCGGGGTCGACCTCCCCGGCGAGCGCGTCGGCGGCCTCGACGAGCCGAGCGGCGAGCGCAGCGTCCGCGTCCTCTACTTCCGTTGCGGTACCACCGGCGACCAGGGCGCGGGCGAGGCGGGAGCCCTCCGCGCGGAGGACGTCGGCGAGGTACAGGCAGTGCCCGGAGAGGACCTGCGCGGCCGCGCACACACCCTCGGTGTGCAGGCGCGCAGCGAGGCCGGAGTGGCCCGTCCACCCGGCGGCGAGGTCGCGGACGATCGCGTCGAGTTCGTTCGCCTCGTCCGCCACCGCGCGGCCCGTCGCGGCGGCCTCGGCCTCCGCCCGGTCGAGGGCGATGACCAGCGCCTCAGCCCGCGGCGCCGGCCACACGGCGGGCCACCTCCTCGTCGGCCCGGCCGAGGGTGGCCAGTGCCCGGTCGATCCCCTCGGCGATCGCCGCGGTGTCCCCGGCCAGGTCGCGGGCCCGGCGCGCGAGCAGCACTGCGCATTCGGCGAGGGCCGGGCCACACGCCAGCCCGCTGGCCGCCGTGGCGGCCGCCTCGAGCGCCGCCGCGAGCACGTCCGCCCGCTGCCGCGCCCGCTCCCCCGCGTCCGCGATCCGCCGGGCCTGCGCCCGGGCGTCGTCGGGACCGACCACCAGCGGCGCCCCCGGCAGTGCCCCGGCGTCCTGCGACCACCTGTCCGCCGGCGCCTCCACCGCGGCCTCCACCGTCTGTTCGCGTTGTGCCATCTCCCCCGGCGTCCTCCCTCGGCGCACCCCGGCGCCGTCTCGGGGCTCACGCTAGGCGGGTGTTTGGGCCGGGGCGCCTTGCGAGAGGGTGCCGTGGACAGGGTGGACGACCATCCACAGGCCCCGGCACTCGCGTTCGCGAGCCTCGGGGAAGTCGCTCACTCGCTCACTCGCGCCTGCGCACCACCGTCCCCGGGAACCTTCCCCGCCCCCTGTGCACCGTGAAGCGCGGCCCTCCGCTCACTCGCTCCGACCGCTCTCCGGCCATTTTCCGGGCCGCGAAACGGTCCGAGTGCGCGAAACGGGGCTCCAGCCCTGTGCGAGTCGGGCGGCGCGCCGCGACTCGCGCAGGGCCGAGCACGCGATTCGCTCACATCGCGGTGAGTCCCGCCGCGCACAGAGGACGAGCCCGGGACGGTAGTGGCCGCGCCGGTCCCGTGGGGCTTCTGTGGTCGGGGAGGTCGGCGGGTGGGGTGAGCGAGTGAGCGAATCGCCTGAGGGTCGTGATGACGTGGCACCGCCCCGGCGGACGGCGGCGGTCAGCCGAGGTCGGGCTGCTCGGCGGAGTGGACGGCGCGGCCCCGCCCTCCTACCGGACCACGGTGACGCGGGAGGCCGCCTCGCGGGCCCGCTCGCGGGCTGTCTCCACGTCCTCGGCGGTGGCCACGGCCACGCCCATCCGGCGGTACGCGGTGGCCGACGGCTTGCCGAACAGCCGCAGGTCGGACTCGGCCACCGCGAGGGCACGGGCGACGCCGGCAAAGCCGACGCCCTCCGCTCCGTCGCCCACGCCGTCGCCGCCATAGATCACCGCCGACGCGCCCGGGCTGGCCATGGTCGTGACCACGGGCAAGCCGAGGACGGCGCGGGCGTGCATCTCGAACTCGCTGAGGACCTGGCTGCGCAGCGTGACGAGTCCGGTGTCGTGGGGGCGGGGGCTCACCTCGGAGAAGTACACGTCCACTCCGCGGACGAACAGCTCGACCCCGAACACCCCGACCCCGCCGAGGGCGCCCGTGATGCGCGCCGCCACCGAGCGTGCGGAGTCGTAGGCGTCCTGCGTCATGACCTGCGGCTGCCACGACTCGACGTAGTCGCCGCGCTCCTGGCGGTGGCCGATGGGCTCGCAGAAATCGGTACGGATCGCGCCGGTGTCCGGGTCCACGCTGCGGACGGTGAGGAGGGTGATCTCGTACTCGAAGTCCACGAACGACTCCACGATGACCCGCGTCCCCGCAACCCGTGCGCCCTCCTGCGCGTACTCCCACGCGGCGTCCACGTCGCCGGGCCCGTCGAGCGAGGACTGCCCCTTGCCCGACGACGACATCGTGGGCTTGACCAGGCACGGGAATCCGATGACCTCGCACGCCTCGCGCAGTTCCTCGACGGAGGAGGCGAACGCGTAGCGGCTCGTCGGCAGGCCCAGTTCCTCGGCGGCCAGGCGACGGATCCCCTCGCGGTCCATGGTGAGCTGCGTGGCGCGGGCGGTGGGGATGACGCGGGCCAGACCCTCGGCCTCGATGTCCGCGAGGGCGGCCGTGGCGATGGCCTCGATCTCCGGCACCACGACGAGGGGGCGCTCCTGCTCGATGACCCGGCGGACCTCCGCGGGGTCGGTCATGTCGATCGTGTGGGAGCGGTGCGCCACCTGGTGCGCGGGCGCGCCGTCGTACCGATCCACGGCGATCACCTCGACGCCGAGGCGCTGGAACGCGATCGCGACCTCCTTGCCCAGCTCGCCCGAGCCGAGCAGCATCACGCGCGTCGCACCGTCGGAGGCGGGACTGCCCAGCCGGTCGAGGGTGGGCGCGGCGAGGGGGTCGGGCTGAACGGTGGGATCGGTCCGGTCGCTCATGCCCTCCACGCTAGTGGACGGGGTCGCGGGGCCGACCCCGCCGTTCTCCTCGCTGTCCCCCGCGGGGCGCTGCCGAAACTGGTGTAGGTGATCGTGAACCCAATGATAAGTATTCACTTATTACGCCCAGGCGATACCGTGTGGGTGAGACCACACGAAAGGGCACACAGTGACCACCACCTCCTCCGGCCCGCTGGCTGGCATCCGCGTCGTCGAACTCAATGGCATCGGCCCCGGCCCCCACGCCTGCCTCATGCTCGCGGACATGGGCGCCGACGTCGTCACCGTGATGCGCCCCGGCGAGCTGGCCAAGTCGGTCGACGGTTGGGCGCACGTCACCCGCCGCGGCCGGACCGTGGTCGAGGCCGACCTCAAGAGCGAGGAGGGCCTGGAGCAGGTCCGCGGTCTCATCGCCAAGGCCGACGTCCTGGTCGAGGGCTTCCGCCCCGGCGTCACCGAGCGCATGGGCCTCGGCCCCGACGAGTGCCTCGAGCGCAACCCGCGCCTCGTGTACGCACGCATGACGGGCTGGGGCCAGCACGGCCCCAACGCCTCGATGGCAGGCCACGACCTCAACTACATCTCGCTCACCGGCCACCTCAACGCGACCGCCCGCAAGGGCGAGCGCCCGGTGCCGCCGCTCAACCTCGTGGGGGATTTCGGCGGCGGATCGATGTTCCTCGTGCAAGGCATCCTCGCCGCGATCATCGAGCGCGTCACGTCCGGTAAGGGCCAGGTCATCGACGCCGCCATGACCGACGGCGCCTCCCTGCTCGGCCAGTTCCAGTGGGCCATGCGCGCGCGCAACCAGTGGTCGGACGTCGCGGGCACCAACATGCTCGACACGGGCTACCCGTTCTACGACGTCTACGAGTGCTCGGACGGCAAGTTCATGGCCGTGGGCTGCCTCGAGCCCCAGTTCTACGCCGAGTTCGCGCGGATCCTCGGCGTGGACGGCGACGAGTACCCCGGCCAGTTCGACATGGATCGCTGGGAGGAGCTGCGCTCCGCGATCGCCGCGAAGTTCGCCGCGCGTACCCGCGACGAATGGGCCGCCGACTTCGCCGGCACCGACGCCTGCACCACCCCGGTCCTGTCCTACACCGAGGCGCTCTCGGACCCCCATATGACGGCGAGGGAGACGTTCATCGACGTCGCCGGCGACATGGGCCCGGCGCCCGCGCCGCGCTTCTCCCGGACCCCGTCCGCCACGCCGACGGCGCCGCCCCGCGAGGTGACTGCCATCGGCGACGTGTGGTCCTGACGTGACCCCCACCGGCGGCGCGCGGGTCGGGGGCGCGGTCCTCGTCGTCGACCCCTCCTCCCCTGAGGCCCCGTTCCGGCAGCTCCGCGAGCAGATCCTCGAGGCCCGCCGACGCGGGGCGCTGGTCCCCGGCACCCGCATGCCCACGGTGCGCGGGCTCGCCGAACAGGTGGGCGTGGCCGCCGGCACCGCGGCCAAGGTCTACCGCGAACTCGAGGCCGCCGGGGTCCTCGAGGGCCGGGGGCGCGCGGGGACGTTCGTCGCCGACGCCGACGTGCGCGGCGCGGCGCTCGCCCGGGCCGCCGACGAGTTCGCGGAACTGGCCGCCTCGGCGGGGGCATCGGCAGACGAGGCCTGCGCCGCCGTGCGGGAGGCCTTTGCGCGCCTCGCCTGACGCGGGCGCACCCCCACGCACGCGAGACGCGGGGGCAGCGTCGGCGAACCTCCTCGGGAGAACCGTCGGCCGCACGCCGACCGGAGACGCTGACCGTAACCGCGGAACCGCCTCCGTAAAACTATCGTTAGGTGTCGAGACCCGCTCGTAATGCCCGCCGCCGGATCGACGATGATCTGGACATGACCACGCACCGCCCCGGAAAGCTCGCCACCGCCACCGCCGCGATCGCCCTCGCGACCGCCACCACCGTCGCCGCCCCGGTCGCCCACGCCGCGCCCGCGGAGGGCGGCACGGTCCACCACGTCTCGCAGGCCACGGCATCGGCGACCGGCTCGCTCGAGAACGAGCTGGTCCAGGCCGGGCTGATCATCGTGGCCGGCCTCGGCGTCTCCGCGCTGCTCGCGGTCGCCGCGGGCGTGGCAGGCGGGGGCATCGAGCTACCGCCGATGCCTACTCTGCCGTTCTGATCCCAGCTCCGGCGGACCCGGCGGCATCCAGGTCCGCCACCGTGTAGGACCGCGGGCCCGGCGAGGCGTCGCCGGCAACGGAGAGCACGTCGGGTCGCCCCGGAGGGAGAAGCCGGACGACGATCCGGCCCGGCTCGCTCGCCGCCGTGACCCGCGCGCGGGCGACCTCACGGCACCGCGCCACGATCGCCGGGCCCTCCTCGCGGGCGCCCCCGTCGTCGAGCAGGATCACCGTGACACCCCGTCGCCGGGCGGCGCGGACGGCGGCGTCGAGCGGCTCCCCGGTGAGCCCGGGCGCCCGGATCGTGTCGCGGATGTGCGCCTCGAGGATCGCCACGTCCCTCAGCTCGGCCTCGGTGAAGCGCTCGCCGGCGGCGATCCGCTCCAGCATCGGACCGGCGGTGGCCCGCACCCATCCGAGTCGCTCATCGCGCGCCACGAGGGCGGCGGCCGCGGCGGCCTGCTCGTCCGTCTTCTCCCGACTCCGGGACCGCAGGGCGGTGATGTCGCGGGCGCGCCGCTCGATCGCCAGACCGAAGACGATCGACATGAGCAACAGCGGCACCGACCCGATGACATAGCCCAGCACCGGAGCGGCGTCCCCGCCGAGCACGGCCACCCCACCCGCCAGCACCGCGGCGTTGCCCGCGAACGAGCCCACTGCCCACCACGGGCGCCCCCGCGCCGCCATGTAGGTCTGCGGCACGATCCAGCCGGTATTCAGCCAGGCGACCGTCACCAGGTCGGGATCTGCACCGTTGGCCCCCACCGAGACCAGGGCCGTGGCCCCCAAGAAGCCGGTGGCGACCGCGGCGGCCCGGGAAGGCAGCCGCGCACCACGGCTCCGGAACACGAGGAACGTCACGGCGGTGAGCACCAGTGCCACGGCGGCCTCGACCGCGAGCCGACCCGGGGCGGGCCGGGTGAGAAGGATCCCGAGCAGCATCACCGTCGCGAGGCCACCGACGATCGCGGTCGCCGCGCGCGTGCGCAGCCCCAGCATCTCACTGGAGTCCACCTCGTCCGTGCCGGGCCCACGGGTCGGGGTGGCGGCCCCGTGGTGTCGTTCGGGCGCGCTCACGGCGTCCACTCGATCCGCACGGTCGTGCCGCGGCCGGGTCGGCTCGACACCGTGGCGCTCCCGCCGTCGAGGGCGTTGACGCGCCGGAGGATCGACCCGCGGATCCCCAGTCGCAGCTGGGGGATGGCCGAGGGATCGAACCCGCGGCCGTGGTCGACGACCCGGATGTGCAGGCCCACGCGCCGGTCCGCGCCACGGCGCCGGTCCGCGACGCGCGTGCGGCCCTCGACGAGCGTGAGCAGGACACGCGGCCCGTCGGGGTCGCCGGAGTGGAGTACGGAGTTGCGCACCGCCTCCATCGTGGCGGCGGCCAGGTCGCCGGCCACGGACGACACGGCGGTGACGCCCTCGGAATCGCCGTCGACGTCGCCCTCCACGGCCAGCCCGATGGACGGGTCCACGGTGCCGATCGCCCCGCGCAGCAGACCGACGAACGCGGTGACGGACAGTTCCTCGTCGTTCCGACCGCGCCCGGCCGCCTCCAACCGCGCGGTCGCCCGGCGCGCGGACTCGGCGACGGTGGCGGTGGTGCCGGTGCGGGTCACGGCGAGGAGGGTGCCCAACACGTCGTCGTGGATCAGCGCGTCGAGCCGCTCCCGCTCCACCGCCATCGCGGCGGTCCCCGCGGTCTCGGCGGCGAGTTCCTCCGCGTGCGCGGCCTCGAGGTCCGCGCGGGCCCCGCTGCGGTACAGACTGTAGGTGCCCAGGACGAACACGCCGGAGAAGACAACCGAGTTGACCGTCCACAGCGCCACATCCTCGGCCCCCAGGGTCGGCCGGAACGGCGCGGGGACGAGCTGGACACCGACGCAGAGCACGAGGTGGTACACCACCAGCACGCGCCCGCGGAGGAGCAGCACGCCCGCCATGGGGGCCAGGCCCACGAAGTCCAGCGCCCAGGGGTACTGCGAGAGATCCGGGAACTCGTGTCCGGACCAGGCCGGGGTCCACAGCAGGTGGTAGGCGGGGATCCCCACCACGACGATCCACGCGCCGCCCCGGATCATCCCGGTCCGCGCCGTGACCGCCCCCGCGAGCAGCACCGCCGCGCCCACGACCGAGACACCCACCGCCAGTGGCGTGAACCACCACGCCGACCACCGGGCCTGGTCCTTCGCCGCCCCCCAGAGGACGGCGAGGTAGAAAAGCAGCCCGCTGCCCACGAACGCGGCGACGAGCCGCGCCATGCCCCGCTGGGCCGGGCCGCCGGGATCCAGGACGATGGCGCGACGCAGGGCTTCGAGCGTGGGCGGCACGGCTTCCCCTCTCGACGGTCCGGCCGGGTCACGGATACGCCTCGACCCCGCGGTGGGGGCCACGGGGTCGGGGCGCGGTTGCGAAGAGCCGGGCTCAGCTCCCCAGTGACGCGGTGGCGTTGGCCACCGAGCCCGAGCTGCCGATGCCGGCCAGGGCCGCGTCCAGCGAGCCGAGAACAGGGGGCACGCCCACGCCGGCGGTGACCTCAACCTCGACGTACGGCACCATCTTTTCCTCGTCGAAGCCGGAGCAGATGGCCATCGCCGCCGGAGCGAAGGAGCCGTCCTTGAGGCCGCCCTGGCCGACGACGCCACCGGTCCCTGCGAAGTCCTCGGTGAGCCCGGCGGACTTCCCGTCCGCGACGTATCCCCCGTAGGCGCCGAGCTTGCCCGCCTTGGCGGCCGCTTCCAGCTTGGCCTGCAGGGCGGGAGGCGTCGACTCCTTGGGATTGGCCCGGTAGGTGGTGTAGAACTCGTTGATCAGGCCCTGCTCGCCGGCGACGGCGATACAAGTCAGGTGGTAGCCCGAGGCGTTGGTGTAGGTGATCTTGGTGTTCGTTCCCGTGCCGGTGACGGACACCGAGCTCGGACTGTCGAAGACGAGCTTCACATTGTCCTGGGCGCCGGCGATTCCGGCTCCGGCGAGGGCAGTGGCTCCGGCGAGGGCGGTCGCGGCGGCGCCGACGGCGAGTCGGGTGAGTGTGCTCATGGGGTCTCCGATCGACGGTGGGATGCGGCTCTTCCGCGGCCGCGTTCTTCACCTCACCGCACCCGGCGCCCCCGTGGTATCCCCTGTTCATACGACATGTGTCGTATGAACACACGACTTTCGGCCCCAGCGGCCGCACACGCCACAGCGGCCTCACCGGCCGGCGGAGTCAGTCGCCCAGGATATCCCGCCGCACCACGTTCTCGTCGCGGCCCGGGCCCACGCCGATGTACGACATGTGGCAGCCGGCCAGGTCCTCGAGGCGCAGGACGTAGTCGCGGGCCTCGGGCGGCAGGTCGCCGAACGCGCGGGCGCCGCGGATGTCGTCCTCCCAGCCGGGCATCGTCTCGTAGATCGGCTGCGCGTGGTGGAAGTCGGACTGCGACATGGGCATTTCGTCATGCCGCACGCCGTCGACGTCGTAGGCCACGCAGATGGGGATCTCGCCGATGCCGGTGAGCACGTCGAGCTTGGTGAGGAAGTAGTCGGTGAAGCCGTTGACGCGCGCGGCGTAGCGCGCGATCACGGCGTCGTACCAGCCGCAGCGGCGCACGCGGCCGGTGTTGACGCCCACCTCGCCGCCGGTCACCTGCAGATACTCGCCCCACTTGTCGAACAACTCGGTGGGGAACGGCCCGGCGCCCACGCGGGTCGTGTACGCCTTGACGATCCCGAGCGAGTGCGTGATCCGCGTCGGCCCGATGCCCGAGCCCACGCAGGCGCCGCCGGCGGTGGGGTTGGACGAGGTGACGAAGGGGTAGGTGCCGTGGTCCACGTCGAGCATGGTGGCCTGGCCGCCCTCCATGAGCACGGACTCGCCGCGCTCGAGCGCCCGGTTGAGCATGAGCGTGGTGTCGGCGACCATCGGCCGCAGCCGGTCGGCATAGGAGAGGAAGTACTCGACCATCTCCTCGACCTCGACGGCACGGCGGTTGTAGATCTTCACGAGGATCTGGTTCTTGAGGTGCAGCGCGCCCTCGATCTTCTGCCGCAGGATCGACTCGTCGAACACGTCCTGGACGCGGATGCCCACGCGGGAGACCTTGTCGGCGTACGTCGGCCCGATGCCGCGGCCGGTGGTGCCGATGGCCTTCTTGCCCAGGAACCGCTCGGTGACCTTGTCGAGCTGCTGATGGTACGGCGCCACGAGGTGCGCGTCGGCCGAGATCCGTAGGCGCGAGGTGTCGGCGCCGCGGGCCTCGAGGCCGTCGATCTCGGTGAACAGCGCCTCGAGGTTCACCACCACGCCGTTTCCGATCACCGGCACGGCCGTCGGCGAGAGGATGCCGGCGGGGAGGAGTTTGAGCTCGTACTTCTCGCCGCCCACCACCACGGTGTGGCCGGCGTTGTTGCCGCCGTTGGGCTTGACCACGTAGTCGACGCGGCCGCCCAGGATGTCGGTGGCCTTGCCCTTGCCCTCGTCGCCCCACTGGGCGCCGATCAGCACGATCGCTGGCATGGTTGTCTACTCACCTCGGCATGTCGACGGCGGCGTGCTCGGCGGGATCCGCACACACCAACGCCCCATCCTAGTCCGTTCCGGCCCCCCGACCGAAGTTGATCACACGTCCAGTCGGCGGAAGGTGACCGGCGTGCCGGGCAGGAGCTGGGACACCACGTCCGCCGACCGGGCCGTCACCACCCCGATCACGGGATAGCCGCCGGTCACCGGGTGGTCGGGCCCGAACACCACCGGGGCGCCGTCGGCGGGCACCTGCACGGCGCCGCGGACCATGCCCTCGCTGGGGATCTCGCCGCTCGCCAGCCGGGGCACGGGCTGCTGCGGTTCGAGCCGAACCCCCACCCGGTCCGCATGGCCGCTGACGTGCGCGATCCCCGCGAGGATCCGCCACGCCTCGGCGGGGAAGAGGTCGTCGCGCGGCCCCGGGACCACGTCGAGCACGACGGGCGCCACCCCACCGGTGGGGGTGGGTTCGTGCCCGGCGGCGTGCCATCCCTCGGCCCAGGGTCCGACGACGAGGTCGCCGACCCCCAGCACGTCGCCGACCGCGACGGGCGGCGAACCGAGCCCCGCGAGGGTGTCCCGCGACCGACTACCGAGCACGGCCGGCGCGTCGATCCCGCCCCGCACCGCAAGGTAGGTGCGCACCCCCGCGGTGGGCCGGCCGATCTCGAGCGTGGCGCCCGCGGGCAGGGCCAGTACCTCCCCCGTCGCCGCCGAGCGCAGGGAACCGGAGGAGGTGGTGACGACGAGGCGGGCCGGCGCCCCCGTCACCGCGACCACCGCGGGGGCGTCCGTCATCACCGCGAACCCGCCGAGCAGGATCTCGAGCACGGCGGCCCCCGGGTCGGTGCCCACGCAGCGCAGGGCGAGGGCAGCCGCGGCCCGGTCGGCGGCCCCCGAGCCCGTCACCCCCACCGCCGCGTGACCGGGCCGGCCGAGGTCCTGGACCAGCGCCGACGGGCCGGCCCGCAGGACGAGCAGGCTCACCGTCCCGCGTCCCGGAACACCACCGCGTCGCCGGGAGCGAGCAGCGCCGGGTCCGGCCGGTCGGCGTCCCACAGCACCGCGTCGGTCGTGCCGAGCAGCCGCCAGCCGCCGGGCGAGGCGACCGGGTACACCGCGCAGAAGCGGTCCGCCATCCCCACCGAGCCGGTCGGCACGCGCGTGCGCGGGGTTTTCAGCCGCGGGACCGACGGCAGCGCCTGCACCTCGGGGTCGCGGGCGGGCGCGGCGGGACGGCGCGTGAGCTCGACGCTGTCGACGAGATAGCAGAAGCCCGGCGCGAACCCGCCGAACGCGGCCCGCCACGACACCGACGTGTGGCGCCGCACGAGCGCCTCCACCGAGACGCCGGCGAGGTCGGCCACGTCGGCCAGGTCCGGGCCGTCGTAGCGGACGTCGATCGTCACCGTGCGCGTCACCACCACCTCGCCGTCGGCCCCGATCCCCTGCCCGGGCACCGAGTCGAGCACCTCCTCCACGCGCCGCCGCAGCGCCGGCAGCGCGGCCGCGTCGCGCGCCGAGACGAGCACCGTCTGCGCGGCCGGCACCACGTCGACGGCCTCCGGCCGCAGCCGCTCCAGCTCGCGGGCGAGCGCCACCGCGTGCGCGAGGTCCGGGCAGTCCACCAGGAGGGCGGCCTCGCCGCAGCGACGGATCCTCGTCGTCGTCACCGCCCCTCACCCCCGGTGTCGACGAAGGGGGCCACCTCAACCCCCGCGGCGTCCAGGGCGGAGCGGACGCTCCGCGCCAGGGCGAGCGCACCCGGGGTGTCCCCGTGCACGCACACCGACGCCGCGGCCACGACCACCGTCGTGCCCTCGGCCGTGGGGATCGCGGCGCCGGTCGCCATCGCCACCACCCGTGAGGCCACCTCGTCCGGGTCGGTGAGCACCGCGCCCGGCTCACCACGCGGCACGAGCGTGCCGTCGGCCCGGTAGCCGCGATCGGCGAACGCCTCCCCCACCGCGCGGACCCCTGCGGCCGCCGCCAGGTCGAGCACCGCCGAGCCGGGCAGGCCCAGGACGGGAAGCGGGTCCTCGCCGGCGTCGTCGGCGTACCTCAGCACGGCGTCCACCACCCCGGCGGCCTGGCCCTCGTCGCGGACGATGCGGTTGTAGAGGGCGCCGTGCGGCTTGACGTACCGCACGCGCGTGCCGTGGCGCCGGGCCGCCATGTCCAGCTCGACCAGCTGGAAGTGCACGAGGTCGGCCACCGCGTCCCGCGAGAGCTCCAGTTCGCGGCGGCCGAAGTTCGCCGAGTCCCGGTACGAGGGGTGCGCACCCAGGGCCACGCCCCGCTCGGCCGCCGCCGACGCCGTCGCCGCCATCGTGGGCCGGTTCCCCGCGTGGAAACCGCAGGCGACATTCGCCGACGTCACCACATCGAGCAGGGCCGCGTCCTCCGGGTGCGGCCCGGCCCCCGCCGCGAGCGACGCCGACCAGCGCGGCGTCCCCCGGCGGGCCTCGCCGAGGTCGCAGTTGAGGTCGATGCGGCGCATCCCCCCATCCTGCCCCAGCCGCGGCCGGTCGGCCCGTCCCCGGGGTCGACCGGGCGGCCCGGCGGCGGCCATGATGGACCCATGATCGTCATCCGCTGCGGCGAGGCGCCGGTGCCCCCGGTGCTCGTGGAACACGCGCGCGTCGAGTGCGCCGAGATCCCCACCCGGGACGAGGCCGACCGAGTGCTCCGCGAACTCGACCCCGACCGGCGGCTGCTCGTGTGCGGTACCGACGCCGCGCTCGCCGCCCTACTCACGCGCTTCATGCGCCTCGAACGGCTGGACGTGGAGATCGCCTACGTCACCGCAGAGGCCGGCGCCGTCACCCGCGCCTACGGCCTGCCCACCGGCTCCGCCGCCGCCCGCCTCGGGATGAGCGGTACCGCCCGGGAGGTGCCGCTCGTCCGCGACGAGACCGGTACCGCCGTCGTCGGCGAGGTCACCGTCACCGGTCCCGACGGCGGGCCGCTCACCGGTGAGGCCTACGCGGACGACGACCGCGTGTTCACCGGCGAGATCGAGGCCCTCGTCGTGCACCCCTCACCCGAGCTACCCGGAGTGCGCGCCACCGCGGGCCGGCGGCGCGGCCTGCTGCGGCGCCTCGAGTGGTTCGACGCACGCGCCGTCCAGCTGGGCACCGACGCCGGGGTGGTGACCCGCGACGGCGTCCCCGGCCGGCGCCCCGTCAAGAGAGCGAGCTTCTACCGCCACGCCGATCCATGGAGGCTCGTGTCGCCCTGAGCGGCGGCACCCCGCGCAGCGGCCGGTCCGCCGAGTCGGGCCACTCCTCCAGCACCTCCGGCTCCACCGCCGGCGTCCGCACCGTCGGCGGCAGCGCGGCCAACGCCGAGATCTTGCTCAGTCCCGCCACCTGCATCATGTCCACGAGGATCGAGCGGATCTGCGCGAGCATCACCGTCTCCGTGAGGCCTCCGTCCGTGACGAGCTCGCGCCGCGCCTGTGCCGACACCGCCCGCAGCGCGCGGTGCACCTCCGCGTCGGTCGGCGCGTCGGCGTCGTCCGCCACCCGGCGGGCCAGCAGTTCGATCGCGTCGCCCAGGTGCCACGTGAGCCCGGCGAGCGCGGGCGGGGCATCCACCTGGTCGTCCACCGCCACGATCGCCCGCCGCGCCAGCACACGGATGTTGCGGATGCCGTTGTCCAGCGGATTGAGGATCCGCGCCAGCTCCACCTCCTCCGGTCGCCGGCGGCTGTAGAACGGGGAGATCCGCACCAGCTCCCGCGCCCCCGCGAGCTGCTCCTCCACCATGTCGATCGCCGGTTGGGTGTCCCGGGCGTCCTGCAGGGCCGTCCGGATGCGGTCGGAGTCGTCGTCGTCCAACCCCTCCGACACCTCGCGCAGCACCGACGACGCCACACCCAGCAGCGACGCCGCCTCGCGTCGCACGCGGCGCAGCGGGTGCACCGGCATGAGCGCCATCGCCGCGATCGCCACCGCGCCGCCCACGGCCGTGTCGATCATCCGTTCGTAACCGCCCGCGCTGCCCGGTGGCAGGAGCGTGGCCACGAGGATCGCCGACGACGCCGCCTGCGTTCCCACCAGCGCCCCGCGGTCGAGGAACACGGCCGCCGACATCGCCAGCACCACCACCGCCGCGATCTGCCAGCCACCCGAGCCGATCTGCGCGATGAGCAGGTCGCCCAGGCCCACGCCCACGATCACCCCGAGGATGAGCTCGACCCCCCGGCGCACGCGCCGCCCCATTCCCGTGCCCAGCGCGAGGGCCGCGGCGATGGGCGCGAAGAACGGGCGCTCGTGGCCGACGACGTCAAAGGCGATCACCCACGCGAGCCCGGCCGCGAGGCCGCACTGCAGGATCGGCAGGAACGCGTAGCCCAGCCGCCGCGTCCGCGTGCGCAGCGGCGTGGGCAGCGCCGCGTAGACGCCTAACGCGCGGGCGTCGAGTCGATCACGCCAGGCCGAGAGGCGCGGCGGCGTGCGGGTCTGACTCATTGACCAGGTCCAGGCAGCGGGTGTACTCGTCCTCCTCGCCGATCGCCTGCGCGGCGCGGGCCAGCGCGGCGACGCTGCGGAGGAAGCCGCGGTTCGGCTCGTGGTCGTACGGCACGGGGCCGAAGCCCTTCCAGCCGTGGCGGCGCAGCTGGTCGAGGCCGCGGTGGTAGCCGGTGCGCGCGAAGGCGTAGGCGGTGACGGCGTCGCCGGCGTCCAGCGCCTTCTCCGCGAGTTCCGCCCACGCCACCGACGCCGACGGGTGCGCCGCCGCCACCGTGCGGGCGTCCTCGCCCGCGGCCAGGGCGTCCTCCGCCTCCGGGTCGCCGGTGAGACGGGTCGGCGGGGGGCCGAGGAGATCTCCGAACTGGGTCATGTACACCATTGTCCACGAAATCGCGCGCGGCCAGGCTGGTGGGCGGCCGTCGGGCAGCGGCCCGGCTGCGGCCCGGCTGCGGCCCGGCTGCGACGGCTCCCGCGCGCAGTCCGCGCGTTGGCGCGCGTCCCTCCGCGCGCGGCTGCCCGAAGCGCGCGCGGGAGCCAGGGGGTGCGGGAGCCAGGGGCGCGGCTGCCCGAAGCGCGCGCGGGAGCCAGGGGGTGCGCGGGAGCCGTGGCCCGCCGGGCACCTCGGCCCGGTGAACACTCGGCGACGTTTCGACCAAATCTGTTCCCGAGCGCACGCCGGTGCGGTGAACTGGTCCAATGACGTCTGCGCCCCTCCCCTCGAACGCCCCCTCCGCCGTCCGCCGCCGCACCGTGCTCAAGGCTGGCGCACTCGCCGGCGCCGCAGCCGGCACGTCCGCCCTCTCCGGCGGACTCGTCGCCGGCACCGCCGCGACCGCCGCCGCCGACGAGCGCGTGTTCCGGCACGGCGTCGCGTCCGGCGACCCCATGCCCGACCGCGTGATCCTGTGGACGCGGGTCACGCCCGCCCCCGACGCCCTTCCCGGCTCCGGCCGCGGTGCCCCCGTCGCCGTCAGCTGGGAGATCGCCGCGGACCCGGACTTCAGCCAGGTCGTCCGCACCGGCTCGGTGGTCACGGACGCGGGCCGCGACCACACGGTCAAGTTCGACTGCACCGGCCTCGCCCCCGACCGCTGGTACCACTACCGGTTCCGGGCGCAGGGCCAGGTCTCGCCGGTGGGCCGCACCCGCACCGCCCCAGCGGACGGCGCGATGCCCGGCAGCGGCCGGTGGCGAGTGGGCCTGGTCTCGTGCTCCAACTGGGAGGCGGGCTTCTTCTCCGGCTACCGCCACATGCAGGCGCGCGGCGACCTCGACGCGGTGATCGAGGTGGGCGACTACATCTACGAGTACCCGGTCGGCGAGTACGCGGGGAAGTACGGCGTGGTCCGCCCGCACGAGCCACCGCACGAGATCGTCACCCTGGCCGACTACCGGATCCGCCTGGCCCAGTACCGCACGGACCCGGACCTGCAGAACCTCCACGCTCACGTGCCGTGGATCTGCACGTGGGACGACCACGAGTCCGCCAACGACTCCTGGGCCGGCGGCGCCGAGAACCACCAGCCGCACGAGGGCCCGTGGGCCGACCGCAAGGCGGCGAGCTCGCAGGCCTATTTCGAGTGGATGCCGGTCCGGCCCGAGGCGCTGCGGGACGGTGGCCACCTGTACCGGCGTCTGCGCTGGGGCTCGCTGGCCGAACTGAGCATGCTGGACCTGCGCTCGTACCGCTCGGAGCAGTCGGGCATGACCGACGGCCGCGCGATCGACGACCCGGGCCGCACCATGACCGGCGCCGCCCAGTTCGACTGGCTGGTCCGCGGCTGGGAGACCTCGACGGCCCGCTGGAACGTCATCGGCAACTCGGTCATGTTCACCCCGGTCCTCATCCCGCCGCTCGAGCCGCGCACCACCGCCGCGATGACCGAGCTGCTGGGCCTGCCCCGCGAGGGCATGCCGTACAACCCGGACCAGTGGGACGGCTACGCGGCCGAGCGCCGCCGGCTCATCGAGACCATGGAGGGCACGGGTAAGCGGAACTTCGTCTTTCTCACCGGCGACATCCACACCTCGTGGGCGTGCGACATCCCCGTGGAGCCGGCCAACTACCCGGGCGCGGGCACGGCCGCCGTCGAGTTCGTGGGTACGTCGATCACCAGCAACAACATCGACGACATGCTCTCGCAGCCCGGCCTGCCGCTGCCAGAGGGCAACGGCCTGTCCGTGACCGCACAGGAGGCGCTGCGCGGGGCCAACCACCACGTCCGCTGGGTGGATCTCGACCGCCACGGCTACGCGGTGGTCGAGTTCACCCGGGACTTCGCGCACTGCGACTACTGGGCGATCGTGGCGCGCGAGGACCCCGCGACCGGCGCCTACCTCATGAGCAGCTGGCGGACCGCGCACGGCAGCAACCGCGTGGAGCCCGCGGGTCCGCTCCCCTGACGCACCCGGGGGCCCGCCGGTCCGCTACCGTGGCGGGTCGGACCGGAGCCAGGGGGTAATGAATGACGACGAGCCATCAGCCGGACACCGGGGGCCATCCCGAAGCGGGCGGCCCGGCCGGTCGCCGAGAGGACCGGAGCCGCCTGCTCGTGGTGGCCATGGTGGCCGTGGTGGCGGTGCTCGTGGTGGCCGCCGTCGCGTGGGCCTTCCTCGCGGGGCCGCTGTCGTCCTCCGCGCGGACCGAGCGCGAGATCGAGCAGGTCCTGCGCGACCTGGGCTCGTCGGAGTCGCTCGCTGACTTCAACTCCCGGCTCTGTGAGGAGCAGCGGATGCCACAGGAGATGCTCGACGCGATCGCCGGGTCCGGCACCAGCACCGGTGTCGACCTGGACGCCATGTTCCGGGAGCGGATCATCGGGTCCTTCCCCGAGGAGTTGTCCGTGACCGGTGTCGAGGTCGACGGAGACGACGCCGTGGCCACCGTCGAGTCCGCGGGCGAGGGCAGCGAGGGTTCCGGGCCCGAGGAGCTGCGCCTGCGGCACGAGAACGGCGCGTGGACCGTGTGCGAGACCGGCGTCGGCATGGGTGCGCTGCCGACAGGCCAGCAGCCCGGCTGATTCGCGGGGTCCGCCAGCCCCAGCCCGGGCGCGCGCCTACGCGTCGGCGTCGAGCGGGAAGGCGACGACGGCCGCGTCGCGCTCACGCAGGCACTCCAGTTCCTCCCACGAGGAGGACAGGCACGCGTACGCCGTCCGGGTGGCCTCGTCGATCGCGCACGAGTACGGCATCCGGTCGACCGGGAACGTGCGAACCACGGCTCCACCGGCATCCAGCAGCACGAGCTCCCTGGCGAACGGCATCGCCACCAGGACCTCGCCGGAGGACGTGGCCGCGAGCCCGTCCGGCATGTGCGCACCGGAGAACTCCGCGAACACGCGCCGGCCGGACAGCCCGCCGTCCTCCGCCACGTCGAACGCGGTGATCCGCGGCGGGTCCGAGCGGGTCTCCGCCACCAGCAGGACCGCACCTCCGGCCACGCGCACCAACCCGTTGGCGAACCCCAGGTCGTCGGCCACACCGGCGACCTCGCCGGCGGCGGAGACATGCGCGAGCCGCCCGGGCCGCGGCGGCGCCGGGGGCACCGAGTCGTCACCGAAGTTGCCGACGTACAGGCCACCGCCGGGCGCATCGGTCATGTCGTTGACGTGCCAGTCCGCGACGGCGGACAGGTCCGCGATCGTATTCAGCCCGCCCTCGGCGTCGAGGCGCGCCACCGTGCGGGACTCCATCTGGGTGACGGTCGCCTCGTCGCCGTCCCCGATCACCAACCCGGAGGGCTTGTCCGGGGTCTGCCACCGCCCCAGGGACTCCCCGGTCGCCGGGTCCACGCGGTGCACCACGCGGTGGTGCATGTCGGAGAACCACAGCGCGCCGCGGACGAACCGGCAGCCCTCGGCGAACGCCAGGCCGTCCACGACCACCCGGTAGTCGATCGACGTCATGCCCCGGAGCCTACGGACGCCGGAACCCCGGGGCGCCGCTTCCGCAGCATCCCGGGGTTCCTCGCAGGGCGCCAGTCCGGCGCGTCCGCGTTCGATCAGCCCTTGAGCAGCGACCGGCCCGCCGACTTGAGGTCGTGGCACGACTCGACGACACGCTCCGACATCGCAGCCTCGGCCTTCTTGAGGTAGGAGCGGGGGTCGTAGGTCTTCTTGTTGCCCACGTCGCCGTCGACCTTGAGGACCCCGTCGTAGTTCAAGAACATGTGCGCGGCCACCGGGCGGGTGAACGCGTACTGGGTATCGGTGTCGACGTTCATCTTGATGACGCCGTAGGACAGCGCCTCCTCGATCTCGCTCTTGGCCGAGCCCGAGCCGCCGTGGAAGACGAAGTCGAACGGCTTGTCGCCCTCGTTGAGTCCGAGGTGCTTGACCGCCGCCTCCTGGCCCATCTTGAGGACCTCGGGCTTGAGCTTGACGTTGCCCGGCTTGTACACGCCGTGGACGTTGCCGAAGGTCGCGGCGAGCAGGTAGCGCTGCCCGGTGTTGCCGGCGCCGAGGGCGTCCAGGGTCTTCTGGAAGTCCTCCTCGGTGGTGTACAGCTTCTCGTTGATCTCGTTCTCGACGCCGTCCTCCTCGCCGCCGACCACGCCGATCTCGATCTCGAGGATGATGTTGGCCTCGTCGGCCTTGTCCAGCAGCTCCTGCGCGAGCTCGAGGTTGCGCTCGATCGGCACGGCCGAGCCGTCCCACATGTGGGACTGGAACAGCGGGTTCTCGCCGCGGGCGACGCGCTCCTTGGAGATCTCCAGCAGCGGGCGGACGAAGCCGTCGAGCTTGTCCTCCGGGCAGTGGTCGGTGTGCAGCGCGACCAGGATGTCGTACTTCTCGGCGACGATGTGCGCGAACTCGGCGAGCGCGACGGCACCGGTGACCATGTCCTTGACGCCGAGACCCGAGCCGAACTCGGAGCCGCCGGTCGAGAACTGGATGATGCCGTCGGAACCGGCGTCGGCGAAGCCCTTGATGGCCGCGTTGATGGTCTCCGAGGAGGTGCAGTTGATGGCCGGGTAGGCGTAGCCCTCCTTCTTGGCCCGGTCGAGCATCTCGCGGTACTGCTCAGGGGTGGCGATGGGCATTGCTGATCCTCCAGAGGTCGGCGCTGAACGTCGAGTCCATCCTACGAGGTCCGGCAGGGCCGTGGGCGGGCACGGCGACGGGGTGACCCCGGGACCCCGCGCCACCCCCGCTTCACAGCGGAATCCCAGCGCAGGAGGGTTATTCTTCCTTCTCGTGAACACGCACCTCCTCGCCGATCAGGCGCAGCACGTCCTCGCGATCGGGCCCGGCTTCATGGACCCCGAGTTCTGGCTCTCCGGGAACGGCCCTTTCGGTAAGGCCATCCTGCCGGCCTTGCTCACCGTGGTCTTCATCGAATCCGGCCTGCTGTTCCCGTTCCTGCCCGGCGACTCCCTGCTCTTCACGGCCGGCCTGCTCACCCAGCAACCGAACCCGTTCGCGCCGCTGTGGCTCGTGCTCGTCACCGCCCCGATCGCGGCATTCCTCGGCGACCAGGTGGGCTACCTCATCGGCAACCGCTGGGGCCACCACCTGCGGGCGCGCCCCGACGGCCGGTTCTTCAAGCAGGCCTACATCCACGAGGCCCACGAGTTCTTCGACAAGTGGGGGCCGGCGACCATCATCCTGTGCCGCTTCGTGCCGATCGTGCGGACGTACGCGCCGCTGGTCGCCGGGATGGCGGGGATGCGCTACCGCGTGTTCGTCACCTTCAACGTGATCGGCGCCGTGCTGTGGGCGGCGGGCGTGACGGCGCTCGGCGCGTGGCTCGGGCAGTTCCAGATCATCAAGGACCACATCGACCTGATCCTCATCGGGATCGTCCTGCTGTCCGTGATGCCGATGATCGTCTCCGCCGGCCCCAAGCTCGTCGCCCGCGTCCGCCGCGGCCCGGGCGCCCCGCCCTCCTCCGACGCGCCCGCGCCCCGCGACTGACCACCCCCGGCACGCCCCGGCATCACCCAGGGGCGAGGGGTCAGCGGGCGAGGCCGAGACCCGGAACCGATGACGGCAAGGTGGCCATCTCGTCGTCGGTGAGCAGCGCCCCGCGGAGCGCGGACCGCACCCCCGCGTGGTCCAGCCCCACGCCGATGAGCACCAGCTCCTGGCCCGGCCGGACCTGCGGGATGTGCGCCCACGGCTGCGCCGGGTGGAGATCATAGTTCGGGCCGGCCTGGGACCACACCATCGCCCGGTGAGGATGCGAGGCGAGCCAGCAGTAGCCCTTGGAACGCAGCAGCCCGCGGGTCGAGCGGACGGCCGCCTCGAGTCGGGCGGGGTCGAACGGCCGGCCTGCGCGGAACACGCTCGAGGAGATCCCGTACTCCTCGGTCTCGGGGGTGTGCGGGTTTTCCAACTCGTCGGCGTAGCCAGCGCTCGCGGCGGCCGCCTCGGGATCGAACAGCCCGGTGTCCACCACCTCGTCGAGCCCGATCCGGCCATGGTCCAGGCGGCGGACCCGGGCCCGCGGGTTGAGGGCGCGGATCATCTGCTCGGTCGCCCCGGCGAGCCGGTCGGAGACGAGGTCCGCCTTGGACACCAGGACGAGGTCGGCGAACTCGACCTGGTCCACGAGCAGGTCGGCGACGGTCCGCTCGTCGCCCTCTCCCGCGGCCATGTCCAGCTCCTCGAGCCGGTCGCCGCGCGCCACGGCGCCGAGGAAGGTGGCCGCATCCACCACGGTGACCATGGTGTCGAGCCGCGCGAGCGAGTCCAGGCGGAAGCCGTCCTCGAACTCCCACTCGAAGGTCGCCGCGACGGGCATCGGCTCGGAGATCCCGGTGGACTCGATGACGATCGCATCGAACTCCCCCGTCCGCGCGAGCCGCGCCACGGATTCGACCAGGTCCTCGCGCAGCGTGCAGCAGATGCAGCCGTTGGTGAGCTCGACGAGCTTCTCCTCGCCGCGCTCGAGGTGTCCCTCCCCCGCGACGAGTGCGGCGTCGACGTTGATCTCCGACATGTCATTGACGATCACCGCGATCCGCCGTCCCTCGCGGTTGGCGAGCAGGTGGTTGAGCATCGTGGTCTTGCCGGCCCCCAGGAAGCCGGACAGGACGGTGACGGGGATGCGGGTGTCAGCGGCAGGAGAGCCGGTGTGTGAATCGATCATGTGCTTAATGGTAAGCATTTCCATTAAGAGGTGCGGCGTCAGCCTCCGTCGAGCCCGGACGCGGCGTGGTCACGGATCCAGGCGTGCATGGCGATGCCGGCCGCGACGCCGGCGTTGATCGAGCGCGTGGAGCCGAACTGCGCGATCGACACCGTGCGACCGGCGGCCCGGCGGGCGTCGTCGCTCACGCCGGGGCCCTCCTGGCCGAAAAGCAGTACGCAGGCGCGCGGGAGCCGCGCGGTCTCCAGCGGCTCGGCGCCGGGGAGGTTGTCGACCGCGATCACCGGCAGATCCCGGCCGGCGGCCCAGTCCATGAGTGCGCCGACGTCACCGTGGTGGCGGATGTGCTGGTAGCGGTCGGTGACCATGGCGCCCCGGCGGTTCCAGCGGCGGCGGCCCACGATGTGCACCTCGGCGGCGAGGAAGGCGTTGGCGGTGCGCACGACGGTGCCGATGTTGGCGTCGTGCCCGAAGTTCTCGATCGCCACGTGGAACGGGTGCCGGCGGGCGTCGAGGTCGGCGACAATCGCCTCGCGGGTCCAGTAGCGGTAACGGTCCACCACGTTGCGACGGTCGCCCGCGTCGAGCAGTTCCGGGTCCCACCGGTCGCCGGTCGGGCGGGGCTCGCCGGGGTACTCGTCGGCCCACGGACCCACGCCGACGGGTGGGCCGGGTACGCCTCCGGCCTGCCACTCGGTGGGCCCGGGGCCGGAGTCGGCGCCGGCCCCGGCATCCGCTCCGGACCCGGCGGCGGTCACGAGGTGAGGCGCTTGTTGGACAGGCGGATGATGCGTCCCGGCGCCACCTGGGAGGCGAGGTACAGGCTGGTGGCCTGGCGACCGACAGGCTTGTGTACCGGCAGGCCGAACGCGCCGCGCAGCAGACCGAACGGCGCCGCGAGCAGCCCCAGCGGCCCACGCGGGGCGGGGCGGCGGGTCGCCTCGGCCAGGCCGAGGATCTCGGTTGCCACCTGGTCTACTTCCAGGCGCACACCCAGATTGCGCATGCCGGCGGTGTCAACGCCCTCGAGCATCCCGGTGGGCACGTACAGCGGCCACACCGAGCACACGCGGATGCCCTCGTCGGCCCACTCGAGGTCGAGCGCCTCGGTGATGCCGCGGACGGCGAACTTGGTAGCCGAGTAGACGGCCATCTCGGCCTGGCCGTAGATCGCGGAGGCCGAGCAGAGGTTGACCACGGTGGGGGCGTCGGACTTCGCGAGGTACGGGTGCGCCGCGCGACAACCGTAGAGGACCCCCTTGACGTTGACGTCGACCAGCGCCGCGTCCTGTTCGTAGCTCGCGTCAACGAACGGGGCGCCGTAGAGGATGCCGGCGTTGTTGACCAGCACGTCGAGCACGCCCCCGGACAGAGCGATGAGCTCGGACAGCGCCCGCTCCCACGCGGCCGGGCTGGTGACGTCGAGCGTGCCGGTCACCACGCGGTCGTCGCCGGCCGCCCAGGCGCACGGCTCGAGGTCATAGGCGCCCACGAGGTAGCCGGCGTCGGCGAAGCGGCGGGCGGTGGCCTCGCCGATGCCGCGGCCGGCGCCGGTGACCAGGACGACGGGCCGCCCGCCGGTGGCCGCGGTCATCGCCCACGCGCCGAGCGCGCGGCCGCCGCGGTGCCCGTGAGCAGTAGCAACGTGGCGGTGGCGTAGGTGTCGATCACGCCCACGTCGAGCGCCCGCGCCGCCAGGGAGCCGCCCGCGACCTTGCGGCGGGCCAGGATGAGCCCATCGGAGAGGAGGAACACCGGGCCGCCCACGGCGAGGACGGACGCGGACGGGGCGCGACCATGGTCCACCGAGGTGGCCAGCGCCGAGAGTGCGGCGAGCATCCCGCCGTATGTGGCCAGCGGCCAGTTGCCGCGGTCTTCGCGCAGCAGCATGCCGCCGACGGTGCCGGCCACTGCCCCGTGGAACGACATTTGTAGAGCCTTGGGGCGGATGCCCGAGCGGAGCATGAGCGCCCCGAGCGCCACGTGCCCCACGCCGAACGCCGCGGCCCCCGAGGCCAGGCGTGCGACGGACCGGCTGGCGTGGCCGCCGCCGAGCATGAGGATCACGTCGCCCACGGTGTAGGCGGCCCCGGTCGCCGAGAGCAGCGCGGTGTCGACGGCACCCAGCTCGCCGTCACGTAGCGCCACCACCAGCGCCGACGGCGCGATGACCGGCTTACACACCTTCTCCAGGGGGCCGAAGCCGGTGGCCTTGGCGATCTCGGTTCCGGCCGCCGCGCCGAGAAACACCAGCCCCTCGGGCCGGCCGGTGTCCACGAGCGAGAGCGCGCGCTCGCGGAGCGCGCGGGTCAGGCGGTTGGTGAAGGTCCTCGTCGTCATTCTCACTCCAGTCCCAGATCGGACAGGCCCAGCAGGGCCCGGTACTCGACGCCCTCGGCGCGGATCACGTCGTCGGCCCCGGTCGCACGGTCCACGACCGTGGCCACCCCCACCACCTCGGCCCCGGCCTCCCGCAGCGCGGTGACGGCGGTGAGCGGTGAGTTCCCGGTGGTCGTGGTGTCCTCCACGACGAGTACGCGCCGCCCCACGATGTCCGGCCCCTCGATGCGCCGCTGCATCCCGTGCTTCTTGGCCTCCTTGCGAACCACGAACGCGTCGATCGGCCGGCCGGGCGCGTGCATGATCGCCGTGGCCACCGGGTCGGCGCCCAGGGTGAGGCCGCCGACGGCGTCGAACTCCCAGTCCGCGGTGAGTTCACGCAGCAGCCGCCCGATGAGCGGCGCGGCCTCGTGGTGCAGGGTGGCACGGCGCAGGTCCACGTAGTAGTTGGCCTCGCGGCCGGACGAGAGAATGACGCGGCCGTGGACCACGGCGAGTTCGGCGACGAGCTCGGCCAAGCGCGCCCGGGACGGGGCGTCGATGTCGGGGGAGGCGGACATGGGGCTCCTCGGTGCGTGGGCGGCGGGGCGTATCCGACTGTAACGTCGAACGGGCCGGTCGCGGGTGGCGACCGGCCCGTTCCGTGACGGAGCGTGAAGACGGATCAGGGTTCCGATAGAGCACCCTCGGCGGGGCCCCTCACCCGGCTGCTGGACCCGATCTAGCTTCCGAGCGAGCCGAGGTCGAGGCTGCCGTTGGGTGCGGGATCCTCACCCGGCTCGGACTCGGTTGGTTCCTCGTACGCGGACCATGCATAGAGCTGCTGGGTCCCCTGCGTCCCGCCGGGACCGCAGATGGTGAAGTAGCCGAGCCTGGCGTCACCGCGCGGGCTCACCGCAGGCTGGCCGAGCTGGATGGTTCGCTCCACCGTCGCCCCGTCGTTGATCGTGAAGGCCGGCGTGGTTCCCACGTAACCGTGCTGCTTGGCCTGTTGGTGTGCATTCGCGATGTCCGCCTCGAGCTGGACACGATCACTGAGGAACTGGGCAGCGCTGCCGGTCGGGATGAGCTGGCCGAGGGGCCACAGCTGCATGAGCTGACCGACCGATCCGTGGACGACGTTCTCGTATTGCGTGTTCTGGTACGAGGAGTAGAACTGCTCGGACAGACCGACGACCTCAGCGGTCGAGACCGTGCCGCCTGGTCGGGCCGATGTGTCCTCGTTCGGCGCCTCGCACCGCAGGCTCTGGCCGGTGTTGTTGGTGAGCGAGACGACGACCTGCCCGGTGCCCCGGGCGACGCTGACGAACTCGATCTCCATTCCCTCGGCACCCACGACAACGGTACGTCCCTTGTTGTCGTCACCGGGGATGACGTTCTGAGCGGTCGAGGCTCCGGCGCCCGCGACTGCGAGTGCCGCCGCGGCAGCGACCGCCGCGAACCCCTTGAGAGTGGTGGAGGTGGTCATGAGACTCCTTGATGACATGGGTTCGGGCGGGGTCACGAGCCGAGGGAGCCAGCGTTCAGACTGCCGGAAGCGCTCCCCGACGACTCCGGTTCGGCCACCTCGGGATCGGGCACGTCCTCGTAGCCGTGGAACACGAAGTGCTGTCCGGAGGACTGGTTGATGCAATAGAACATCGCCGCGGCCTGCCAGTCACCCCTGTCACCTGTGGCAGGCAGGCCGAGGAGCGCGGTCCAGTTGACGGCCTGACCTGCGTTGACGTTGAAGACTGCGGAATTGCCGACCGTAGGATCGCCGGTCCGGCCGGCGACACGGGCCTCCATCTGTGCGGTGCGCGAGTCGACCTCCGCAGAGCCGACGGAGCTACCCGCGGGCAGGATGTCGTAAAGGCTTCCCATACCCAGTGGCCTCAGTGGCCCCAGCGCTATTCCGGTGGCCCCGGTGAAGACATTGGTGCGGTAGTAGTCGACCGCCTCTCGGACAACGCCTGCGGTTGTGACCTGTCCGGGGAACTCCCCTTCCATGTTGGGGCCAGGGGTGGCGCATCGGAAGTTGTCCCTGGTGGTGTTCTGGATTGAGCCGGTCACCTGGGTGGGGTTCTCGCCCTTGTCGTCGACGGTGACGACAAGATCGCGGCTGTCCACAACGACGACGACTCCGTCGGTGTCGCCACCGGGAACCTGGGCGCCCGCCATAGCGGCGCCCGCGACGAGCGAGACGGCGGCGGCCGAGACGACGGCGCCGCGGAGCACTGTGTGGTTGGTGAGGGTCATGAGGGTGGTTCTCCTGTCTGTCCGATTCCCTGAGGGCGGGAAGCGGCGGGGATCGGAACTGATCAGCTACCGCTGCCGATCGCGGCGCTGCCGAGACTGCCGGTCGTCTCGTCTGTGGCGGCGAGGTCGGGACGCTGGTCATCCTGATAGGCGTGGAAGACGTACCGCTGGCCGTCGATCACGCAGGTCGCGAAGACCCCCGTCTGGAAGTCCTGCCACGTGCCGGCGCTTGGCCGATGCAACTGCACGCTGGCCTGCTGCGCGGTCTGGGCCGGGATCGTGATCGAGTTGGCCATCGGTCCGTACCGACCGGCGAGGCGGGCGTCAGCGAACTCGCGGTTGATTTCGCCGAGTGCGCCCCATTCCGGGTTGATCATGCCGGCGGCGCTACCCGGAACCATGTCGACCACACTGCCCAGCGGGATGTCCTCGTCGATGGTCGTGAACAAGACGCTCGCCCTGACATTGAGGTCGGCGAACTCCGAATGCGGGTAGTGCGTGTAGAAGTCCACGGACCTCGCGACGACCTCGGCTGTCGTCACGGTGGCGGCGGCAGTGCCGTCGAGCCCCTGGCAGGTGAGGTTTTGGCCGGTGTTGTTCTGCATCGTCACGTTCACCTGCCCCGTCTCGAGGTCAGGGGCGTCCACCGCGAGCTGGATCCGGGTGTCATCCACCGGGAAAACCCAGGTGCGTGGGTTGTCGCCGGGAATCTGGGCGCCGACAACCGGCGCGGCCGCCATCGCGACGGCCCCAGAGACGGCGAGCACAGCCGAACGAGAAGTATTTCCGATCATGGACTCGGTTCTCCTGATGAGGGGATGGAGGGGGAAGAAAGTGCAACTGAGCAAACATCCTGCCCTATTTCGTGATACTAATCACTCAGTTCGGAAAATGTCCTGATCAGGCCACTGGACACCCCCTACATTTTCGGACCCTCCCCTCTTCCCTCAAAGGAGTACCGGATGACCTGGAAACGACTCGCCTCGCTAGTGGCGGGAGCCTCCATGGCCCTCTCCACCGCCGTCGCCGTGGCGCCCGCAGCTCACGCGCAGACCGATCCCGTCAACGATCCGACGGAGGTGACCTACGTTTGTCGCGGCAACAACCCCGGGAACGCACCCGGTTCGCCGATCACCGTGACCACCACTGCTCCAGCGTCCGTCGCTCCGGGCGAAGTCTTCACCGTCGTCCTCGATCCGGGCGAAATGCGCAACAACTCCCGGAACCACGCGCGGTTCACGTACGACATCGCGCTGCCCGACAACGCGACACTCGTCGATTCCCGTCTCGTCGGCCGCGCGACCAACATGGGCGGTACCCCGTCGCTGGTCCGTGTCAACTCCCAGACCAAGGTCAACCAGGCCGACGGTGACGCCCTGAGAATTTGGGGTGGTGCATCTGCGCGCTGGGGCACGAGCTCAGGCACTGGAAACTCCGGCGGTCTCACCGTGAGCTCGAACCAGAACTTCCGATTCCCCACCGTCGAGATGACCTTCCGCGCTCCGCTCGACGCCACCGCGGGCGACGAAATCGTCGTGGGACTGGCGGGAACCGGGCCGAACAGCTCCGCCGCGGGCGCACAGCTCATGTATTCCGGAAACACCGGCGGGTTCTTCGGTTCAAACTTTCAGAACGAGTGCGCGGCGAGCGCCAACGCAGCGCAGCTCGCGTCGGTGACAGTGTCCGAGGACGCCGTGGTCCAGCTCGACTCGACCACCCGAATTGTGGGCGGCGACCAGGCGGCCGACTCATCGATCCCCGTCCCGCTTCGCGCCCAGGTGTCCGCGCAGTATGCCAGCGCAGGCGAGATCTCCCAGGGCACCGTCACCTTCCGTAACGCCGACACCGACGAGGTCCTCGGCGTCGCGAACCCGGACGCCGGAGGTTACGCAGAGATCGCGCACGAATTCCCGCGCGTGGCCGATGACGCACCGGAGGTCCAGGTAAACATCGTCGCGGAGTACTCCGGCGTCGAGGGCAACATCGAGCCGAGCGAGGACTCCATCGTCCTCACCCTCACTCCGAAGCCGGTGGTGCAGTGGAACACCGACTTCAACCTGCGCGCAACGATCGGCCAACTGGACGAGGACTCGCTCCCTGTCACCGTGACCGCGACGTTCCAGCGTCCGGGGCTGGAATACCCCGAGGGAACCCTGGTGCAGCTGTACCGCAACGGCGTCGCCGTGGGTGATCCCGTCCCCGTACCCGAGTCGGATACCACGCTCACCTGGGAGGACGACGTGCCGCGCGCCGAGCGGACCGCGACCCACCGATACACGGTCGAACTCGAAACGATCCGCGTCGAGTACGACCAGTGGACCGGCTCCACCCCGAACCCTGCCGCGGTGATCGTGACCGGGACCGGTGGCGAGGATGCACCGGCTCCCGGGACCGGTTCCCTCGACGTCGGATCCCTCTCCGGGTCGGCCGAGGGCAGCCTCACAGACTCCGTCGGCTACGACGTTGCCCCACTGTCCGGCGTCATGCCCGAGTTAACGTCGATGCTCAGCTCCGCTAGCTGAACCGACCGACACGAGAAGGGGCCAGCCTGCACATGGCGTGCGGGAGGGCCCCTTCTCTGGTTGTGGAAGCTCAGTCCTCCCGCAGGTGCGGCGGCAGGCGCAGGGAGCGGGTCTCCTCGAGGTCGGGATCGCCGCCCGCGCGCTCGATGGTGGGCTCCGTGGCGCCCGGCTCGTCGGTGTCGGGTCCGTCCTCGGCGCGACGACGACGACGGCGACGACCGCCCTGGTCGGGGTTCACGCCCAGTTTGGCCGCCAGCTCCGCGACCGAGAGCGCGGCCGTCTCCTCGCCGGGCGCGTCGCGGGTGATCCCGTCCGAGCCGTGGCGGCCCGAGGAGTCCCCGTCGAGGTCCGTGCCGCCGTCGGTACGGGCGGCGTCGAAGCGCTCGACCTCGGTGCGGATCTCGTCCTCGTCGTCCTCCGAGCCGAGGGGCTTGATCCCGGCGGCGCCCGACGCCGCGCCGGCGGCCAGCGGCGGCACCGAGGCGTCCTCGGGGAAGGCCTGGCCGGCGCCACGACTCGGGCGCGAGAGCGGCGGGCGCGGCGCCAGGTGGTCCGAGGCCACGTCGCCGCGGTCCTCGACGGCACCGCCGGGCTCCATGATCTCGGCGAACGGGTCCGGCTCCTCGACCTCGGGCTCGGCGTCCGGCTCCGCGACCTCGGGCTCGGCCTCGGGCTGCTGACCCGGCTCCCCCGACGACCCGGGCGCCTCGGCGGCCCCGGCGGCGGGCTCCGCGGCGTCGGGGTCGGCATCCGCTTCGCCGCGGTCGGCCACCACGGGTGCGTCGGTGAGGTCGCGGACCCCCTCGCGACGGCCGGGCACGAGGCGCAGATGGCCCGCGCGGCGGGAGCCGGTGTCCGCGCTGACGGGCGCCGTCTCGACCGCGCCCGCCTCGTCGTCGGCCGCGTCGGCCGTGCCGACCGCGACCATTGTCGCAGTGACGGCCGTGGCCGGGGTGTCGCCGTCCCGCCCGGGGCCGCCCCCGGCCGCCACGCCGGTGCCCGCGGTGCCGTCCATGCCCACGGCCGGGTCGGCGTCCGGCCCATCAGCGGCGCCCGGGGCGCCCGGGTCGATGTCCGCCGGAAGCGGGCGCGCCCGGCCCCCGATCGGCGGCAGTGGCGCCAGCACGTCGGCGGCGCCGTGGAGGGCGACCACGGCGTCGTCCCAGGTCGCGGGATTCTCGGCGTCGTCGACCGTGGCGGCCACCCACTCGCCCTCGGCCCACACGCGGCGGACGTCGGCGGGCAACCCGCGCAGGGCGTCGGCCAGGCGCTCGCGGTCAACGAGGTCGAGCCGACCCACGTCGGAGGTGCGCGCCTCGAGCGCGGCCACCTCGCCGGCGTCGTGGAAGCCCGGCTCGGCGTCCACGTCCGGGCGGCTCAGGTCCAGCACGACGTCGGAGGCGGTGTCACGGCGCAGCGCGAGGACCGCCCGGCCGCCGCTCACACCCATGATCGCGCGCCGGCCCCGGAACATCCCGTGCGAGACGGTGCCCAACTTCGGAAGGCCGCCCGCGAAGTCGCCGTGGCGGAAGTCCGGCGCCGGGGTGGGGGTGGGCTCGAACTCGCGCTCCTCGAGCCATCGCACCACCGGCGAGTCGGCCAGCGGGTCCTGCTCGGCATGCTCGGTCGGCGCGCCCGTGGGCTCCGCGGGCGCGGCGTTCCCGCGACGGCGGGGCAGGATGCCGCGCACGCGGTCCAGCAGGCGCGGCGACGAGGCCGCCGCCGCGCCGGCGCCCGCGGCACCGGCGGCCCCGGCCATCGCGGCGACCGTCGGATCGAGGCGCGGTGGCTCTTCCCCGTCCGAGATCGGCTCGTCCCCGTCCGACCGCGGCTCGTCCCCGTCCGACACCGGCTCGTCCCCGCCCGGCCGAGACTCGCCCGCATCCGACTGCCCGGCGTCCGACTGCGGCCGGCCCGCCGCGCCGCGCTGGAACGGCGCCGGGCGCGGCTGCCCGGGCTCGACGAGCGGCTGCTCCGGCTCGGCACGCCGGCCGTCCTCCGCGGCGCCGGAGGGCGGGGTGGCGAGACCCGGGGCGACGGGGGCGCCCGTGTCGGGCTCGGGGTCGGCAGCATCGACCTCGTCGTCACCCTCCCCACCCGGGCCCTCCGCGGAGCCCACAGCGGGGGCGGACGCGGGTTCCGCGCCCTCGCCGCCGCCGGAGCGCCGGTTGCGCTGTTTCGCGTCCAAGCTCAGCAGGACGAGCGCGGCGGCGAGCAGTACCAGGGCTAGGACAAACCAGAGCACGACCATGGTCACCGAGGGTAGTCAGCGGAACGGTCCCCGCCCGCGAGGCGGCGCGGGCGGTCGGGCATCCGGTCGGCGCGGACCCCTACCGTCCGGGCTCCTCCCCCACGGCGATCGGCCGGGTGCGGTCCGAGGACCACTGCGACCACGAGCCCGGGAACAGCCGCCCCGCCTGCAGTCCGGCGATCTCCATGGCCGCGAGCGCGTGCGTGGCGTGGATGCCCGAGCCGCAGTACACGACCGTGTCGGCGCCGTCCGTCACCCCGACCTCGGCGAACAGGGCGCGGATCTCGTCGGCGGGCAGGAACCGGCCGCGGTCGTCGAGGAAGTCGGTGGTGGGCAGGTTGCGGGCACCAGGGATGTGGCCGGCCCGCTTGTCCACCGGCTCCGAGCGCCCCGCGTAGCGCTCGGCCGCGCGCACGTCGAGCAGCACGCCCCGGTCCGGCCAGTCCGCGGCCTCATCGAGGGTGACGGTGCGCATGTGGTCGAGGTCAAAGCTGAAGTCGCCGCGTTCGACCGGATTGCCGGGGCCCACGACCAGGTCGCCGCCGGCGGCGATCCACGCCTTGAGGCCGCCGTCGAGCAGCCGCACGTCCTCCTTGCCCGCCCAGCGCAGGAGCCACCAGGCGCGCGCGGCGGAGGTGCCGCCCACGTCGTCGTAGATCACGACGCTGTCCGCGTCGTTGACGCCCACGCGGCGCATGGCGTCCTCGAAGTCCTCGGGCGCGGGCAGCGGGTGCCGCCCCAGGTTGGTGCCGGGCGCCGCCGCGAGCGCCGTGGACAGGTCCACGAACTGGGCGCCGGGGATGTGGCCGCCGAAGTAGTGGCGCCGCCCGTCCGGGTCGCCGAGCTGCCAGCGCACGTCGAGGATGACGGGGATCGGGTACTGCGCGATCTCGGCGATGAGGTCGCGGGCCGTGACGAGGACGGAGGGGTCCGGGGAACCGGTGGAGGGATCGAGGTCGCGGGTCACGGGGCCAGGATAGGTGAGATGGCGACGACGACGAGGCCCACAGTCATGGACTTGGTTCGACTCGGTGGGGATCGTCCGTGCATGGTCACCGTCAACATCCACGAGGCCGGCCGGTCGCCGAGCTGGTGCCGCAGCGCAGGACCGACATGGCCTGGCCGGCGCCGCCCCCGCCTGTGTTCCGTCGCCGGCATCCAGGAGATCGCAGCAGATCCCCCGCTCCGGCATGACCATGCTGGCGATCGACCCCGCCCACGCCGCCGCCCTCGGATCGATCGCCCTCCCCCACCGGGACCCGGTTCCTCACCGCGTACCGCGCGATCCTCTCGGTCGGCCTGCCGTTCGTGGTGGACGCACGGGTATGAGGGGTGAGGTCACGCCGCCCCGTGTTCGCCGTCCACCGGCGGGAACACCTCCCACGCCTCCGGGATGGACTGCCACACGACCCCCGCCGCGTCGAGCCTCCGATCTGCGCCGCGCAGCAGCCCCGTCGCCCCGCGCTGCCGCGCACGGGCCCTGAGCAGGAGCATGGCCTCCTCGAGCACCGTCGCGAAGTACTCGCCGAACGCCATCCGCTCGATCCGGCCGTCCGGCATCGGCCCTGGGGCGACGGTGCCGAACCGCATCGCCGCGTGGGCAATGAGCTGCAGCGGAGCCAGAACGAACACCGTGTCCGGTCGAGGATCGACGGGTTCGGCAGAGCCGTCACCGTAGTCGACCCGCTGCTTCGCATGCCCCGGCTCCGGCAGCCGATCCCGGTGGAGGAGCCACAGCAGGTTCGCCGCCCTCTCGTACTCGTCGTCCCGCGGCAGCGTCCCGTCCATCTCCCCGACGGTCACCGCCGCGTGGCCGAGCTGCTGCCGTGCCTGCTCCAGAAGGATCCACGCGGTAGCGCTGTCGTTGTCCAGATACCGGTCCGCCGCCGTCGCCAGCAACTGACACAGCGTCGTGATCTGGTCAACCATCCGCGCGAACAGCATCGACTCCTCCGACGCCTCGAACCCGCGACCCCTGCCCGGCCCTTCCACTTCGGTGAGCCACTCCCACAGTTCGCCCGCCTCGGCCTCCGCCTCGTCGCCCGCGTAGCGCAGGCTCCGGCGCTCCATCTCGCGTTGCTCGGCCGCGGTGATGACGATCGGGATCGCGCCCTCCGGCGCACCGTCCGTCGGCCCGCCCGCCGTCTGCCCGCCGTGTCCGCCGCCCTCGGCGGATGCTCCATCGTTCCGAGCGCTCATGTCAGGCCGCCTTCCGGGGGTCGAGGTCGCGGGTGGTCGCGTCGAGCACATCCACCCCGAGGTAGTGCACCCACAGCCCCGGGTACCAGAGACTGGAGCGCTGCCACTCCCAGCGAGCCACCTCGAGATGGGTGCGCCTCCGTCGGCGGATGTCCATCACGGTCGCCAGGTGATCCGCGTCTGCACTGACGAGCACCGCGGCGTCGGTCACTCCGTCGTCCGTCCAGTCCACGAGTAGGCGCTGGATCGTGGCGTCGCCCGACGCCTCGCGGTATCGGATCGGGCCGCCCTCCGGACCGGCCCCTTCGGCCACCATCCCGGGATCGAGCACGATGACCCGTCCGTCCCGCCTCCACCTGCGAATCGCCGCGGCCTGCATCGCCGCCGCCACGGGGTTCACCCCGGGGGGATGCGTGCCGAACACGATCCCGATGCGCTCGACGCGGCTCGCCCGCTTCCGCCTCGCAGCGACCCGGTCCACCAGTCGCGGCAGGTCGATCTCGAACGTCGACAGCTGCCGGCACGAGTAGCCGAATCCGTCGGCGGCGCCCAGGAGGACGTTCCAGCCGTCGAGGACCACCGACAGGGACTCGGCGGTGCCGGCGTCCGAGCCGGTCGCTTCGGACCGGGGGCGAGTGAGGGGGATGACGTTCCGATTCCGATGATTGTTCATGGCATTCTCCTTTGTTGGTACGGCACCGGCAAGAGCGCCGAACTGATCTTCTCCTGCATTGCTTACCGAGTAGGCGGATTGCATTATTGGACGCATTCACTCTGTTCAGTTCTCAACTCCGGATGTGTCGCATCCGAGCTCGCTACCTGCTCGAACCGTGAGCCCCGGAGCAGCTCGAGAACGACTATGAACCCCGGTGAGCCGCCTGTCAAGCGGAGTCTTTAACCAATCTTGGCGCCATTTATCCGCCAATTGAAAGGGCAATTCGCCCCGAAGCAGCCGATTCAAACAATACGCCGTGCAATAGATCCGGAATAACCCCTTTAACCCGCCTTTTCTTGACGCCGATAACTCAGAGTTCAGCGTAGGATTCCCGGAATTGTCACGGGGTTTCCGGCTCCACAACGTAAAGCCCTCGGCAAATCGATACGGATTTTCTCCGGAAATGGGCCACATTTCCCGATGATTTTTTTGCCGGCCGGCCGCGGCCTCGTGACCTGCAGCGATCTGCACGGCATGACCGTCGGCCACCTTCGCCGGGCCCCACCGCCGAGCTCTCAGGGGCACACGCGGCGGTCGCGCCACGGTGTGCGACACACGGCTCCCCGCCTCGACGGCGACCTCCCGACCCGGCCGCCCCACGCCCATGGACGGGGTCGGATCCGCGCCACGACGACAAGCCCGGACGCCCCGGCGCCCACCCGCCGAGGCCCGCCGAGAGCCCCGTGCGAACCACTCGACGCGAACCCGGCGCGGATCCGAGGAGACGTCTGGCGGCACCCGATACGAGGCTAGGTGTGATGAAGATCACATCCCAAGAGGTGCATCATCGCCCTTTCGCTACTCCGAAATCGACGAACGGGCCCGGCCACCGCGAGGGTGGCCGGGCCCGTCTGGTCGTCAGCGCCGTGCCGCGCGCGCTCAGGCGAGCACGAGCGCCTCGCCGTCCTCCGCGAGCGAGACGTGGACGGTGTCGCCGTCGCGGATCTCGCCGCCGAGCAGCTTGCGGGCGAGCTGGTCGCCGATCGCCTGCTGCACCAGCCTGCGGAGCGGGCGGGCGCCGTAGGCGGGGTCGTACCCGCGGCGGGCGAGCCAGCCCTTGGCCGCCTCGTCCACCTCGAGCGTGAGCCTGCGCGCCTCGAGGCGCCGGCCGAGCTCGGCGATCTGGATGTCGACGATGTGCTCGAGCTGCTCCTCCGACAGGGGATCGAAGATCACCACGTCGTCGAGCCGGTTGACGAACTCCGGCTTGAAGGCGCGCTTGACCGCGTCCATCATCTGCTCCCGCGATCCGCCGGCGCCCAGGTTGGAGGTGAGCACGAGGATCGTGTTGCGGAAGTCGACCGTGCGGCCCTGGCCGTCGGTGAGGCGGCCGTCGTCGAGCACCTGCAGGAGGATGTCGAAGACGTCGGGGTGCGCCTTCTCCACCTCGTCGAGCAGGACGATCGTGTACGGCCGACGCCGCACCGCCTCGGTGAGCTGGCCGCCGGCCTCGTAGCCGACGTAGCCGGGGGGCGCACCGACGAGGCGGGCGACCGAGTGCTTCTCCGAATACTCGCTCATGTCGATGCGGACCATGGCCCGCTCGTCGTCGAAGAGGAACTGGGCCAGTGTCTTGGCCAGCTCCGTCTTGCCGACGCCCGTGGGGCCCAGGAAGAGGAACGAGCCGGTGGGCCGGTTCGGATCGGCGACCCCGGCGCGGGCCCGGCGGACGGCGTCGGACACGGCCTGGACGGCCTCGGTCTGGCCGACGACACGCGTGCCGAGCTCGTCCTCCATGCGCAGGAGCTTCTTGGTCTCGCCCTCGAGCATCTTGCCCACGGGGATGCCGGTCCAGGCGGACACCACCTCGGCGACGTCCTCGGGGCCGACCTCTTCCTTGAGCATGGCGTTCGAGGCGGCCTCGGCGGCCTCGGCGTCCGCGAGTTCCTTCTCCAACTCGGGCAGTCGCCCGTAGCGGATCTCGGCCACGCGCGCGTAGTCGCCCTCGCGCTCGGCCTTCTCGGACTCGGTGCGCAGCGCGTCGAGCTCCTCCTTGACCTTCTGTACGCCCTCGATGGCGGTCTTCTCGTTCTGCCAGCGGGCGGTGAGCTCGGCGAGCTTCTCCTTGGAATCGGCGAGCTCGGCCTGTAGGGCTACGAGCCTGTCGCGCGAGGCGGCGTCGGTCTCCTTCTGCAGCGCCACCTCCTCGATCTCGAGGCGGCGGACGATCCGCTCGGCGGCGTCGATCTCCTCCGGACGGGAGTCGATCTCCATCTTGAGGCGGCTGGCCGCCTCGTCCACGAGGTCGATCGCCTTGTCCGGCAGGAACCGCGACGTGATGTAGCGGTCGGACAGCGCGGCGGCCGAGACGAGCGCGGAGTCGGTGATGCGCACGCCGTGGTGCACCTCGTAGCGCTCCTTGAGCCCGCGCAGGATGCCGACCGTGTCCTCGACGCTCGGCTCGCCCACGTACACCTGCTGGAAGCGACGCTCGAGGGCCGCGTCCTTCTCGATGTACTTGCGGTACTCGTCGAGCGTGGTGGCGCCGACCAGTCGCAGCTCGCCGCGGGCGAGCATGGGCTTGATCATGTTGCCCGCGTCCATCGAGCCCTCGCCGGTCGCGCCGGCGCCGACGATGGTGTGGATCTCGTCGATAAAGGTGATGATCTGCCCCTCGGCCGCGGTGATCTCGTCGAGCACGGCCTTGAGCCGCTCCTCGAACTCGCCGCGGTACTTGGCGCCCGCGACCATCGAGCCCAGGTCCAGCGAGAGCAGGGTCTTGCCCTTGAGCGACTCCGGCACGTCACCGGCGACGATGCGGCGGGCCAGCCCCTCGACGATCGCGGTCTTGCCCACGCCGGGCTCGCCGATGAGCACCGGGTTGTTCTTGGTGCGGCGGCTCAGGACCTGGACGACGCGGCGGATCTCCGAGTCGCGGCCGATCACCGGGTCGATCTTGCCGTCGCGCGCACGGGCGGTGAGGTCCGTGGCGTACTTCTCCAGGGCCTGGTACTGGTCCTCGGGGTTCTCGGTGGTGACGCGGGTGTTGCCGCGCACGGCCGTGAACGCCTCCTTGAGCGCGTCCTCGGTGGCGCCGAGCTCGGTGAGGAGCTTGGCGGCGTCGCCCCCGGTGTGACCGGCGGCGATGCCCGCCAGGACATGCTCGGTGGAGACGTAGGCGTCGCCCATCTCCGCCGCGAGGGTCTGGGAGTGGTTGATGACGGCGAGGGCGTCCCGGTTGAAGTTGGGCGTGGCCATCCCCGAGCCGGACGCCTTGGGGTACCCCGCGACGAGGTCCTTGGCCTGGGCCAGGACGAGCTGCGGGTCCACCCCGCACGCCTGGAACAGCGGCCGGGCGATGCCGTCCTGTTGCTCGAGGAGGGCGACCAGCAGGTGGCCGGGCCGGACGTCGGGGTTACCGGCCGCGGAGGCCGCCTGCACGGCGGCCGAGAGCGCCGCCTGGGTCTTGGTCGTGGGGTTGAACTGGCTCATGTGCGACCGGTCCTTTCTCTGACGTGTGGTTGAGCGTACTGGGATCAATCCCGGCGCGCAGAAGCGCCGGACAGTACGTACAACCACCAAGAGGTTGAGTCTATTCCGCTCAGGTTTGAGATCGGCATCTCGCCGCTCCGGCGGGGTAGACGTGCCGTACTGCGGAGGTAGAATTCCGGACAGCGACACGTGAGAGGGACTGGGGGCCATGAGCCTGAACATCAAGAACGAGCGCGTCCACGAACTCGCGCGGCGTGCTGCGAAGTGCACCGGACGGACGCAGACCGGGGCCATAGAGCTGGCGCTGGAGCGACTACTGGCCGAGTACGAGGACGCGACCGAACGGCGGCTGCGGGTGATCAACGAGGCGGTGGCGAAGGCGGACGCACTGATCACCGACGAAGAGCGAGCCGACCCCGACTTCCTCAGCACCGACGTCCTCTACGACGAGAACGGGCTCTACCGATGATCGTCGACACCTCGGTGTTCGTGGCGATCCTCCGGCGCGAACCCGAGCGGGACGACTTCCTGGAACGACTCGCCTCGTCGCCCTCGGCAAGCGTGTCAGCAGGTAGCCTCGTCGAACTCACCGCGGTGATCGAGAACCGTCGACCGGACCTGTCTGCAGCGGCGGACCTGCTACTCGATGGGCTCGGCATCGTCGCCGAACCATTCACCGTTCAGCAGTCCCGGATCGCCCGGCAGGCCTACCGCACCTACGGTCGCGGCAGCGGGCATCCCGCGAAACTCAACCTGGGCGACTGCTTCTCGTATGCCTTGGCCAAGGAGCTCGACCTTCCGCTGCTCTACAAGGGCGACGACTTCTCGCACACCGACGTGACGCCGGCCCTGTGAAGCCCCGACACGCCGACTAGGCCAATTTGATAAAAGTTCGTACACTTTCGCTGGTGGGGCACCCCCGCCCCGTCGAGTGGACGAATCGAGGCCTGATCAAGCGTGGCGGAGCAGACTGCCCCTCAGCGGCGACCCGACCGCGCCCGCCCCCGCGTCCGTCATCTGCTCGCAGCGCTCATCGCACTTCTCGCCCTGGTCGCCATGGCGGCCGGGATCCGAGTGGTACGCGGCCATCGTCGTCGTCATATCATTTCGACTGTCGGCCTCGCCGCCGCCACCCCGCGCCGCGCGCTCACCGCACCCACCCCGCACCTCTCGCTCGTCGCCGCCACCCCGGTGGCCATCCCCGCCGCGGCCTCCGACGCTGCCGGGACCTCCCGGCGTCGGCCGCGCATGGTGGCCGCCGCGTGCCTCGTCGCCCTGATCCTCGGCGCCGCGCTCGTGATCGCGCCCCGCCCCACCGGCACCGACTCCCCGGACGCCCTCGGCGCGGTCGCGGCCACCACGACGCCCACCGTGGTCGAGAAGCCGCCGCGCCCGGACTGCACCGAACTCAAGTGCGTCGTCCTGACCTTCGACGACGGCCCAGACGGCGTCTCGACGCCGCGCCTGCTCGACATCCTCGAGGAGCACGGCGCCACCGCGACCTTCTTCGTGCTGGGCTACGCCATCCGGGGCAACGAGGACATCCTCCGCCGCATGGACCGCCTCGGCATGGGGATCGAAAACCACACCTGGGACCACCCCGACCTCAGCGGCCTGTCCCGCAACGGGGTGCTCTCCCAGCTCGCCCGGACCGACGCCGAGATCCGACGGGTGATCGGCCGCTCCCCCACCTACATGCGGCCGCCGTACGGCGCGTGGACGCCCGGATCGACGCCCACCGGCGGGATGCGGCCGGTGCTCTGGGAGACCGACCCCCAGGACTGGCTCTACCGGAACTCCGCGACCGTCGCGGCGAACGTCCTCGGGCAGGTGGGCGCCGGCGACGTGATCCTGCTCCACGACATCCACCAGACCTCGGTCGAGGCCGTCCCGGCGATCCTCGAGGGGCTCGAGCGGGGCGGCTACACGCTCGTCACCCTCGACGACCTCTACGCCGCCCGCCCCGACTGCCCCGTGCACCTCTACTGCGCGCCCGCGACCGCCCCTGCCCCGGCACCGGGCACCGTGGTGACGACGGCCGTGCCGCCCGAGGGCGCGATCCGGCTGGTCAACGAGCAGGCACCCGCCTAGGCGAGGACGCCGGCCCTCGCCGTCACGGAGTTCGGCCGTTGGTCGGCGCCGCCCTACCCTCCGTGCCTACGATCGGCAGACCATCCCCCGCGCCTCGAGGCCGCCAAGCTGTACTGCAGCACCGTCGGACAGGCGAGCGACCCTATCCGCAACGCCGACCTGGGATAGCGCGGGGCCGCGCCGCGTCCGCCCCGTGGGGGAATCCGGGGGCCACCTTTCCGGCCCATCGGCCAGAATGGACCCATGTGCAGGGGTCGGTGGCGATGAGGAACGGCGTCGTCGTGGACATGGGCGGCAGCGGCACCCGGATCGGGGCCGTGGTCGACGGCCGCGTGGTGGGAGTCCACGGAGCCCCCGTGGCGACCGCCGAGGATCTCGCGGCGGCGGTCCTCGCCGTCGACCCGTCCCCCGGGGGCGTCGGGGTCTCCATCACCGGCTGGGTGGACGCCGACCGCGGCGTCGTCGAGACCTCCCGCGCCGCGGCGTGGGCGGAGGGCCGGCTGCGCGACGACCTCTCGGCGCTGGTCGACGCCCCGGTCTCCGTCATCGGTGACGGCGACGCCCACGCCCTCGCCCTGACCCGCCTGCCCGGCGTGGAGTTCGGCGGCATCGCCATCTCGCTCGGCACCACCGTCGCCTTCGGTGCGCTCGACCGGCACGGCGCGCTCATCCACCCGTGCGGGCGGGCCGGCTGGGATCTGGGGCACTGGCGGCTCGTCACGGACAACGGCACCACCGAGGTGTGGTGGGGCCTCGGCGGGCACGGGCTCTACGACCTCGAGCGTGAACACGGCGACGGCGCCGCCGAGATCTACGCCTACCGCCTGGGCACCTTCCTCGTGGACGCCGTCCAGCTCTTCCGCCCTCGCACCGTCCTGCTCACCGGCGGGATCGTCGTGGGGCTGGGCGAGGCGCTGCACGGTCCCGTCGCCGAGCAGCTGCGGGGCCTGCCGGTGTCCGTGGCGAGCCCGCGCGTCGTCTACTCGCCGTCGCGGGACACGGCGCTGTTCGGCGCGGCCGTCGCGGCGGGGCTGGCGCTGCCGACGGGGTGGTGACCCCGTCCCCCGTTCGGACTCTGGTGCGTGTCGTAGCGCGGATGTACGGTGTGGGCTCCGCCCGGCCGCCGGCCCCCGGCGCCCCGTCTCATCAGGAGGAACAGTGTCCGACCACGCCCCCGCCCCCATCCGCCACGGCGAGATCCTCCTGATGCCGTGCAATGCACCGGATCCCGCATCGACCGAGTCCGTCGAGCGGCTGGCGGAGGCCGTCGTGGGCCACTCCGAGACCGGCCACCACCACGTCCTCGAGTGCCCGGCCGTGATCGAGGTGATCCACGCGGACGGGACCTACGTGCGGCTGCCGGAGCCGGGCACACTGGTCCAGCGCAAGGAGACCGAGCGCCACCGCGACCTGCCGGTGCCCGCCGGCCTGTACAAGGTGCTCACCAAGACCACGTACGACCCGTTCGCCGATCAGCGCCGCGCGGTGATCGACTGACGTGGCCGGCACCGAGCCGGCCACCCTGGCCGAGGCGTTGGACACGCTTCTCGCCTCGGGCCTGCTGGCCCCGGCGGAGGAGTCCATCCCCGACACCGTCCCCTACCTCGACCACATGCTCCTGGGCTGGGCGGACACCCCGCTCGGAGTGATCGAGCGAACCGATGCGCTCGACTTCTCGGATGTGCGCTGGGACGAGTCGGTGGTGATCGCCCTCGTCCGCGAGATCGCGGCGCTCGCGCGCATCCCCTGCGCCGAGGTCCGTGTCGTGCCCACCCCCACCGCCATGGGCGAGGCCGCGGACTCCCCGGGGAGGCTCCGCTCCTCCGCGGGCCCGGACCCGGAGATCTCCGCGTGGCACCCCCACCTCGGTCGCCTCACCCGGGCCCGGAGCGTCGATCGGTGGGCGGACGCCCTCGAGCGTGCGGCGCCCCTCGGCATCCTCGAGTCCCCGCGCCATCGGTTCGGACGGGGGCTGCTGGTCCGCTCCGACGCGGACGCCCTGCTGGGTGCGGAGTCACCCGAGAGGGAGACGGACCGCTTCTCCGTGTGCACCCTCGTGATCGGCTACGTGGGGATGATGTGCGACTTCGGCGCGCCTATCGACTCGGCGGCCTGGGCGCCCTCGCCTCGGATCGGTGAGGAGTTCGGGGTCGAACTCCGCCTCGGTGAGCTGCTCACGGACGCATTCTGTGCCGGGTTGGGCTACCTCGCTCCGGCCGGCCGCGACATCCTGGTCTGCCGCCGGCCCGCGATCCGCTTCCTGGACCAGCCGGACGAATTCGGGTCGGCCCCGCTGTACCACCACGACTCGGGTCCGGCGATCGAGTTCGCGGACGGGACGGGAACGTTCTTCCTGAGCGGCGTGGGCCTGTCCGAGTGGTTCTACTCGGCCGTCGTGGACGGCGCGCTCACTATGCGCTACGTCCGACGGATGCAGCAGCGTGCTCACCGCATCGCCGCGTACTCGGGCATGCCCCCGGCAGCCCGGCTCGACGGTCTCCGGGCGGATCTGGTCGACGTGGGGTCCAAGGGGACGCTCCTCTACCTGATCCATGACCACCCCGATCTCGACGGTCCGACCTGGTACATGGTCATGACCGACCCGTCGACGGGCCGCGAGTACGGCGAGTTCGTGCCGCCGGAGGTGGGCGAGCGCCGCTCCGCCGACGCGGCGCAGGCCGCGGCGTGGGGTATCAGCGAGGCGGACTACCGGCGGATGACGCTCGAAGGGTAGCCGGGCTCAGGTGGTGGCCGGGTCCGAGGCGTCGGTGGTGGCGGCCTTGCTCTGGAACGCCCGCTCCAGCGCCAGGACCACGACGACGATGACGACGCCGCCCACAACGGCGGCGAGCACGACCGGCCAGTCCGACCCGGGCGCGAGGATGTCGGCCTCCTCGGTCTGCCACGGCCACAGCGCGCGCAGCGAGCCCAGCATGAGACCGGCCATGACGAGCAGCGTGGGCTTGCGGAAGTCCTCGAGTAGACGATCGAGGACCTTGACGAACAGCGAGATGCCCACGAGCGCGCCGAACGCGAACACGCCCAGGTACGCCAGGTTCCGCTCATCCACGGCCCCCATCGTGGGCGCGTACAGGCCCATGGCCAGCAGCAGGTACGAGCCGGAGACGCCCGGCAGCACCAGCGCGCAGATCGCGACGGCGGCGGCCACAAAGACCAGCAGGTAAGACGGGTCGTCGATGGTGCCGCTCGGCAGGCCGGACAGGCCGAAGGCGAACGCGACGCCGCCGAGGAAGAACAACGCGAGCAGCCAGGTCCGGCCGCCCGGAGTGGCCCGGGCCATGCCCAGCGGCACCGCGATACTCGCGGCCACCATGCCGAGGAACAGGGCGCGCGAGATCTCCGGCTGGCCCTCGACGAAGCCCTTCATCACACCGGCCACGGTGAACACCATGGCGAACATGCCCACCGCCATCGGCAGGAGCAGCCACCAGTCCACGTGCCGGAACGCCGCGGCGGTCCGCTTCTTGCGGTCCGGCCCGAGCGCGGCGGACCGGATGCCGTCCACGATGTGCGCGCCGGAGTCGAGCAGGCGCGGGTACACGCCGGTCACCAGCGCCACCGTGCCGCCGGACACGCCGGGCACGAGCTCGGCCATACCGATGAGCGCACCGCGGACCGCGTTGCCCACCATGCCGAGGGGCCCCGGCCGCTCGGGGACGGGCGACCGGGGGTCGAGATCGGCGTCGTCGACGGGGTCGTGATGCGCGGACTGCGGGCTGACGTGCTCGGCGGACATGGCCTCTACTTTCCCTCACACCCGGGCGTGGCGCTAAGTGCCACACCCGGGCGTGACCGCAGAGGGAGCAGAGTCTCAGGAACCGGACGAGCCGCCGAACAGGGCCCCGAGGAACTGCCGGAGCCCCGCGAGGGAACCCCCGCCGTCACCGGGCGTCGGGTCCTCGGGATCGCCTGGGTCCTCCGGGTCGCCGGGCTCGCCGCCGGAGCGCGTGAGGTCGATCCCCACGAGCACGGGATCGTGGTCCGAGGCCCGGTAGGCGTCGGGGGCGTAGATCGCGTCCTGGGCGTCCTTCTTGAACTCCGTCGTGTAGTCGAGCAGGTCGGGCTCGTCGGCGTTGGCGTGCCACTCGGTGGCGCCCACGACGTGCCCGGCCAGGCCCTCGCTGGCCAGCGCGTGGTCGAGGTAGCCGAGCTGGCCGTCGAACACGTACGAGTAGGCGTCGGCCCCGCCGAATCGCTCCAGCAGGTCCACGTAGCCGCCCTCCCGCAGGGCCTCAATCGGGTCCTCCTTCGCGTACGCGTTGAGGTCGCCGATCACCAGCGAACGGCCGGGGGCGGAGAGCTCCGGGTGGCCGTCCAGCCAGTCGACGAGGGCGCGGGCGGCGTTGGTGCGCACGCCGTTGCAGTTGCCCTGGCCGTCCGGGTCCTCCGGGTCGCCGAGGTCGGTGCACGCGGAACCCTTGGACTTGAAGTGGTTGACCACCACGGTGACGTCCTGCCCGGAGGCGGCGTCGGTGAACACCTGGGCCAGCGCGGGGCGGTTCTTGGAGGTGACGAACCGCGTGTCCACCGACTCGTCGAGCACCGCGTGCTCACCCTTCGGGGTGACCGCGTCCGGCTTGTAGATCAGCGCGGTGGTGATGGCGTCGGTGCCCACCGGCCCGGTCTCGACCGCGGCGTAGGTGCCGGCGCCGACCCGTTCGTTGAGAGCGTCCACCAGGGTGGCGAGCGCCTCCGGGCGGTTCTCGATCTCCATGAGGCCCACCACGTCGGCGTCGAGGCCGGCGAGCATCGCGACGATCTTGTCCTGCTGCCGCTGCAGCTCCTCGGCGGTCGCCGCGCCGCGGGCGTTGCGGTCTTCGGAGCGCAGGGTGGTGAAGTAGTTGAGGACGTTGGCCGAGGCCACGGTGAGCGGGGCGTCGATGACCGGCGCCCCCGGCCGCGGGTTGGCGGCGGTGTGGGTGGAGCCCTGGGTGGGCTGGATCGCCCACTCGTCGAACCGGTAGTCGAGCACGCCGGTCACGCCGTCGAGCGTGTCGCCCATGCGGAACCGGTGGTCGATGGTGAACTCCTCGCCGTCGGGGTGGATCGCCGGGTCGGGGTTCTGCACGCCGCGAGCGTCGTCGATCGTGATCCGGTTGGCCGCGTTGGCCTCGGCGACCTCCCGCGCCTCCGCCGAGCCGGGCTCGTGTAGGTGCGTGGGCTGGTACTGCCGCTCGGAGGAGACGACGATCTGCCCGTAGCGGTCGTAGTCGAACGCCTCGACGATCGATACCTGCTGGGGCAGGGTGACGCGCATGCTCTCGTAGGACTCGAGCGCGGCGCGTTCCGGGATCGGGAGCGTGATCTCGGCCGGTGCGGGCAGCTGCTGGCCGGTTGCGCACGCGACCGTCTCGGCCGGGGTGATCTGCGTGAGCCCGTAGTACTCGGTGACCTGACCGGTCACGCGGACGCGGTCGCCCACCGACACCTCCGGGTCCTGGGAGTAGACGAAGATCCCGTCGGAGGTGGCATCGTCGCCGTCACCGCCGTCCTGGAGCGAGTAGCCGCGGAACCCCCCGTCCTGGGTGTCGGCCACCACGACGCCCTCGACGGTGGCCGTCCGCCCCACCATCGGCGAGGCGTCGCCCGACCCCTGCACGGCCCCGATGGCGGTGGCGGGCTCGCCGCACGCCCCGGCCGGCGGGGGCCCGGGATCCGTCGGGTCGGTCGGATCGGTGGGCTCGGTCGGGTCGGTGGGCTCGGTCGGGTCGGTGGGCTCGGTCGGGTCCCCGGTCTCGTACCGGCCCAGGTCGTCGACGGTGTCGATCGGGAACGCGACCCACTGCGCCGCCGGGTCGAACGCGTCGGAGGGGTCGGTGTCCGGCGCGGAGCCGGTGATGCGGCGCAGGGTGCGGTCAACGCTGGTGACGTCGCCGGAGGTCCACGCGGTGCCCGGGTCGACTCCCACCTGACCGAAGGAGTCGACGACCTCGTCGCCCCGGAACAGCACGATCGCGTCGTCGCCGTTCCACAGGCCCGCGCCCGTGCCCTGGTCCACCGGGAAGGCGGCCCGGCTCGAGCCGTAGACGAACGACGCGCCCGGGGCGAGCTCCCCGGCGAGGGCGTCCCGGGACGACGAGGACGTGCTCCCGTTGGAGAACACGGCCACGGTGTACGCCGCGAGGTCCACCGGCTCGGTGCCGAGGTTGGTGATCTCGATCGCCTTGTTGTGCGAGCTGCCCTCGACGTACTCGGTGATGAGCAGCGGCGACGCGGGCTGCGCGGTGGCGGCCGGGGCGAGCATCGGGGCGGAGGTGGTGAACAGAATCGCCGCGGCCGCCGCGACGAGCGCGCGGCGGCGGGGGCTGCGGGGTGGGGTGGTGTTCATGGGGTCCGTTCGGTCAGAGGAGCCGGGCACACGGTCGGTGCGAGAGACGTTCCGGGAGAGGGCTTCCGGCCCCCACCGCGGTGCCCGCCCCCGCACCGCGGCCACGGTAGGGACCGCGGGGGACGGGCCCGTCACGGCCCGGATGACGCCAGGTGACGGCCTGATGAACCGACGACGAGGAGGCGGACGCGAGCGCGGCTGACTACCATCGCGGGGGTCAGACGCACACGGGGACGGGGGAGGTGACGCACGTGCCGATGCACTACCCGCCCCTGTCCGACGGGACCTACCGTGTCGGCGACCCGCCGCAGCCCCGGCCCTCCCCTGTCCCCGGGCCGGACCCCGTTTCCGCGCCCGCGCCGGGCCACCACCAGCACGGGCAGCTGCACCCTGCCGGTCCGCCACCGCTCGGTCCTCCGGCGGACGGCACCCCGACCGGCGACGACGCCCGCCCCGAGCGCAGCCCCGGACTCCACGCGGCGATCGCCGCCGGGTCGGTGTTCGCGGTCGTCGCCGTCGTCGCCCTGGGGTTGGCCCTGTTCGGCGGCACCGACCGCGAGACCACCGACCCCATCACCTGGCCGGCGTTCCCGTCCTCGGTGCCCTCGGGGGACCCCGCCCCCGGGGCGTCGGAGTTCCCGGCAGGCGGCACCTTCGTCGTCACCTCCAGCCCCGGCGAGCCCGTCAGCGGCGACGCCGAGACCTGTTCGCTGCCCGTCACCCTCTCCGACATCGGTGAGGGCACCCTCATCACTCTCCTCGACGCGACGCGCGCCCCGATCACCGAGTCGATGCTGAGCTACGACGGCGGCACGTCGTCCTCGTGTACCTACACGTTCGGCTTCGAGGGGGTGCCCGCGGGCGAGTCGTTCTACGTGGTGGAGATCCAGGGCCGGGGCCAGCTCGTCTACACCGAGCGGGAGCTGCGCGACGGGGTGGACATCACCCTCGGCAGATGAACGGGGCCCCTCACCGGGGTCTATCCTTGGGGTTCGCGTGAGGACCACGGCCCGGAGGGAGGAAGCGCGGTGACCACAGACCGCACACCCGGCCCGACGGACGACCCGTTCGGCGCTCCCGACGTGGAACGGCTCGTCGAGGACATCGACCTGGGCCCCTACCTCGGTCGCACGGACGCGCTCGCGGGCGCCGCGCTCGCCGACCCCGTCCCGACCGACGCCGGCACTCCCCCGCTGCTCACCCTCCGCGACCTCACCACCGACCCCCGCTTCCCGGAGCTGTTCGCCCGCGCGCTCCGCGCCGCCGGCCCGGACTTCCGCGAGCTGTTCCCCCGCGACGCCACCCCGGTGCTGCGCCAGTTCGCCCGCGCCCTGGCCTACGCGCTCGAGGCCACCGAGCAGGCCGCCGGCGACACCGCCAAGGTCGAGGAGGTGGTGGACTTCGCCCGCCACCTCGGCGCCGACCACCGCAAGCTCGAACTGACGAGGCGGCACCACGACGCCTTCGGCGAGGCGCTCGTCGGCACCCTGCGCCACCTCGCCGGCCCTGGCTGGGACGACCGCCTCGAGACGACCCTGCGCACCGCCTACGCCGTGTTGTCCGCGGCCCTGCGCGAGGGCGAGGCCGCGGCCACGGGCCCGGCACGCGTGGGCGCGACCGTCGTCGAGGTGGACCGGCCCACCCGCGACGTGGCGGTGGTGCGACTGATCACCGACGTGACGATCGACTACCACCCCGGTCAATACCTCAGCGTGCTCACCCCGTACACCCCGGCGGTGTGGCGTCGCCTCAGCCCGGCCGTGCCGTCCAACCCCGCGGGGCAGATCGAGTTCCACATCCGCGAGGTCCCCGAGGGCACGCTCAGCGGCCCGCTGGTGCGCAGCGTGAGCGTGGGCGACCGCTGGGTGCTGGCGCGCCCGCTCGGCCACCTCGACGTGGACCGATCCGAGCCGTTCCGCGACGTGCTCATGGTGGCCGGCGGCACCGGCATCGCCCCGCTGCGCTGCCTGCTCGTGGACATGATGCGCTTCGGCGACAACCCCCGGGTGCACCTGTTCTACGGCGCCCGCCACCCCGGCGACCTCTACGACCTGCCCACCCTCGTGGACCTGGCCAGCACCGCGCCGTGGCTCACCATCCAGCCCGTCTCCGAGGCCGACGAGGACCCGTGGTGGGCGGGCGCCCGCCGCGAGCTGCCCCGCACGCTGCACCGCCGTCAGACCGGGACGCTCGTCGACGTGGTGACCGGCTGGGGTTCGTGGGCCGACCGGCAGGTGCTGCTCAGCGGCTCGCCGGAGATGCTGCGCGCCACCGTCAAGGGCATGGTCGCGGCCGGGACCCCGCGGGAGAACATCCTCTACGACCGCCCCTAGGAGACTGCTGAACAAGGCGCTATTGGGGTTGGCGGTCGTGTGAGCGGCGGGCCCGGGCGTCACCGGTGGGAT